>CAILAZ010000213.1 GCA_903832295.1 uncultured Acidobacteriota bacterium | reverse complement strand
GGTCGATCGTAGCGAGTTCTCAAAGATCGAACGATCGGTCGTAGTCGCGGCACCAAATGATCTGGTTCCGGCGAATCCAGAAATGGCTTCCGCATCTCTCCGGCGGTATCCAGATCGAAGGTGACAAGGAAGCCCGACCGCTCCGTAATGTGAGGTCCCACCTTGGGCGTGATGACGCCATTAGGCATACGTCGACCCGCTCACCGCAGCCACAGGGACAAGACAAGATCGCCCACTTAAATTTGCCGGGCGAACCGACAATATAGAGTCGATTGCCGATCACATCCGGAAGTTCCTGCATGGACGGAATCCGTTGGACCCGGAGCTCATCCGAGCGCTGTGTGACGGTGGCCCACAGTCGCCTGATGATGTTCGAAATTTCTATCCTTGCCATAGCATCCCCAAGAACGGTTGCTGGTCGCCCAGTCCCCAACGTTGCCGATCGCCGCAGAAGCAATCGGTGTTAGGTGAGAGGTGATTTGTTCGCATTCTGCTCTGGTCGAAAAAGTGAATGACTTCGCTGCTGGTCCGCTCAGCTCCCATGAAGCCAGTCAGTCTGTGCAGCAGCTCTGCAATGGCCGTGGATGCTACCGCGGTTGTGAAAGCGATGACAGCGGGTGCATTACCCTGCAACTCCGGGGCGTATTGCTGGTGGCGCAGTTCTTCCGCTTGGGACGGATTGCAGCTCTCAATGACCTGCGCACGAACCCCTTCGGCAGTGATCCGGCCGCGACAAAAGAGGCATGCTGATCCGGGGACGAGGGTGGTTACGCGACCTTGCACTGACACAATCGATCCCTCGCTGGAGTCGATCTTGACACCCATGTCGATCACCGGGATGTAGTAATCGATCGCCAGCCTGGAAAGTATCGACCGTCCCCACTCATCGTCGGTGCAACCGAAGATCACGTCACAATCCCGCAGCGCTTCGGCCGATTTCAGGCTGGTGATGTGTTCCGGGAACGCGATGACTTCCGTTCCGAAGCCAATGTCCTTAGCCAGGCGTTGGATGATTTGGACTTTGGGTACATCGACATCGGTTAGGCGTGAACCGTATACGCGAGTGACGTTTGAGGTGTCGAGCGTCTGCCCCTCAAATAGGGAGAGCTTGCCGACCCCAAGCCGGATCAACTGCTCTGCCACAGCCGATCCCGTGCCGCCGTTCCCTACAATGCCGACATGCGTGGTCTTGAGGACATGCTGAATCTCCACGCCGAACGCCCGCACCTGTCGATCGAAGATCTCGGCGCTCGCGTTCCGCTGAAGTTCGCGGTGAAAGAAGCGGAACCGGTCACCAATGACGCGGATGACTTCGACAGGCGAAGTAGTGCCGTCGAGGTGCCAAACTCGCGCGCTTGGGTGGTCGACTCCGGAAGCCACGATGCTGGCGTGGATGGCTTTTCCATTGATGCGGGTGTAGGCGGTGCGGAAGAGGGTGGGTTCGGTGATGTCGTCTTTTGGGGAGTGGCTGGCGGGGCCCTCTGGATGTGAATGGACAAAGACAAAAGAAAGGTGTTCGGTGTCAGCACGTTTCATAGCGCGCATGAAGGACTGCGGCGCAATCTCCATGTGGCTGCCGGAGGCGCTGATAATCTCCTCCGGCAAGACAGGGACGACCTCCCGGACTAGCAGTCGTGATTCAGACGCCGTTACCGAAAGGCTGCAGAGCAGGTAGGCCGCCTGCTCCGTTGAGCCGGGTTGGCGCAGATGGTCGGTGAGCGCCCGGTAATCAATTTCCGTAAAGCTGATTGAGTAGCGCATCAGATTCCTGCCTCAAGCTCTCTTTTGACGGAGGCCATCTTGCTGCGCAAGTTGTCGGTCGCCGGCCGCCAATTACCGTGCCGAGACCAACGCTGCCAGCTGTCTGCCGACGGATCATGGTAGTCCGCGCGGGTCGGGTACGCGCCACTCAGCAGGCGCACATCAGGTTTCGTCCAGAACATGTCCGGGTTTGACTGCGGGTACCCGAACGGCAAGCGAATGAGGAGGTCTGTAACCCGGGGAGAATACGCCTCGGGCAGCGGGAAGTTGCGGATATAGATACGCACCTCACCTGGAAGAGGTTCGATCTCGTACTGCCAACCCTTCTCATTCAGGAAGTCCAGGTCGGCTTGCGGGAGGACTGCCGGGATCGGAGGAGCACTCATTCAGGCAGCGCTCCCTGGGTTGAGCTTTCCCTGGGCGCTGTAGAAATGCTCCCACTCGGTCAGATGGATCGGTGCTTCGGTTTTGGGAACGAGCTCGTCGTCGCGATGACCCTGGACTTCGTGGAAGAGCACGTAGTTATCCGGCACAGGGCCCAGCGCGTACAGGGCTACACCGGTGGTTGGAGTTGGGGATGTTTTTTCAACACGATCGATGTAGATCTTGACCGTGCGATGGTGGTGTCGTTCTTCGGCGTGAGCCAATACTTCGTCACTATGAGGCATGTAAGTTTCTCCGGAGAGCTCCGTTGGCAGAACCCTCAATATGAAATGCGCCCGCCCGGGCTGATTTGGACAGCGTCCCGGTTTTTTATTTTTTTGCTACGTTTGCTGCGCCCAACGTCCAAATGACTCGATTCCGGAGCATTATGAAGTAGAAGGTCTCCTGGAAGGCCAAATGAACGAAAAGGCAAGACCTCTGGGCAACGTGGAGATGGTTGCCGGCCCGGACGAAGTACGGGGAGCTATAGCCTCACTAACAGATGCCGAGTCGGTTAAGTTGAAGAGATTGGCGGAGGGAGCTGCTTTCCGCCTGCGGCGACACGTATGGGGAAAGGACGCCAACGACATCCTGCAGGAGGCTATCCACAGGGTGCTCGAGAGCAAACGTCACTGGAAGCCCCAAAAGGTCGACTTCATTGGGTTTCTTGCCGGCGTCATTGCGAGCATCGAGTACGACTGGCGCGAACGGGGGAAGCGAGGCGAGACACCGGTCCTTGAAACCGATCTGCCCGCTTCGAACACTGACGGCGACCCGATGCCAAATGCCCTTCAGCGCGCCGTCAATGGTTGTCCTAACCCAGAGGAACAACTCATCGAGAGCGAAGAACCCACCCAGGAAGAGCTTTTTCAGCAGATGGAGGAGCTCTTCAGCGAGGATTCACTTGCATCTCTTATCTTCAGCGAATGGCGACGTCAGACAAAGGGCCCCGAGATCATGAATGCCCTGGATCTTACCCGCAAAGAATACGACACGGCCGTTAGGAGAATGGATCGTGCGATCCAGAAACGCTGGCCGGAAGGAATGCCTCATGTCCGCTGACACGAATCCCGACAAAATGGACCTTGGAGAATTGTTCAGGAACCTCAGCAAGGCTGTAGAGCAGGCTTCACCTGAAGACCTCCTGGCGGAGTCGAAGGCAGCTGGGCAGAACACCGAGGGAATTGCCGCGGAAGTTAAGAACACCTTGCTCGATGCAGTTCAAAGCTTTGAGCAGAGAAAACTACACGCTGCCCGCGCCAAGTACCGAATAAGATCGTCCGCACCTCGGACTCGAAGCTTCGTCATGCCGGCTACTCCTGCTGAGAGGCTCAGGATGCTTGCGGATGCGGCGACGAGAGATCAGCGTGTCGCGAAGATCACAGCAAAGTTTCGAAACCTCACCGAAATTTCTGATGATGACGTCCGATCGGCACTCGAAGATCTGATGGAGTTGGGTGCGTTCGACGATATCGCGGAGCAGGACAACGATGGGAACGATTAGTTCAGGACAGAGTCCGGCTGAGATTCTGTCCGATCTGGGAATTCGTGAACCCAAAGACCTGGATGTCCAAGCAATCGCCATGCATTGCGGGGCATTGATTCAATACAAGCCACTGTCAGGTTGCGAAGCCAGAATCATGGGGCTCGAAGACTCCGCCATCATCACGATCGACGTGAACTCTTCCCCTGAGCGGAAGCGCTTCTCGGGTGGCCATGAGCTTGGGCATTGGATGCGTGACAGGGGGAGCGCAACGTTTCAGTGCAATGAGCAGATGTTCGTTCGCGAGTGGTCCGAAGATAATCCGGAGAAGCGCGCTAATCGTTTTGCGGCGGACCTTCTGCTACCGGCAAAGATGTTCAGGCCTCTGTCCAAAGATCTGCCAATAACGTTTGCGACCGTCGAAAAGCTGGCTACCATCTTCACGATGAGCATTTCGGCAACGGCAATCCGACTCGTGGAGTATGGCTCTTATCCTGCAATGCTCATCTGTAATAGTGCCGCAGGGCGTGAATGGTATGTTGCAAGCTCGACGGTAAACGGCAAGCTCTGGCCCGTAGATCGTCCTGGCCGATCGACGCAGGCAGACGCTCTTTTGCAAGGACACGGCCCAGGGTTGGGGTCGCAAGACAGACGGGCTGACCAGTGGATTAAGAATTTCCGTGCTGATCAGTATTGGGTTAAAGAAGACTCACGGCTGTGGACCAACCAGAGCGTTCTTTCGCTGATCTGGTGGGAGGATGAGAGTCAGTTGATTGACCAGGAGAACTTCGAAGAGGAAAGCGGCTCGTGGAGATCGGACCGTAGGAGAAACTGGGATTAGCCGTGTGCGAGGATCTTCGCCGACTTCGAAGAAGCACTTGCACTGCGTTTACTCCCCAAGCTGCATTTGTAATGGGAAGGCTTCGCTCCGGTCAACTTCCACATTGCTCAAATCATGCCGAATTCATTGTTTGCATTCTGCGGTGTCTTTATAAACAGAGCGCACCAAGGCCACACTGCTGGGGTGCCTCGTCTTAGGGCGTCCGCGGCGGTTGAGGCCAAGTCCAAATAAGCATACTGCTCATCGCGTATTCATTCCCGGACAAAGGTTGAACCACCGCCAGCTGAGATAGCTGACGGCGGCATGTTGAATGTTGGGCTACGCGATCACGCGCAACGCTACGGTCGGAAAGAAGGGCACGCTCTCCGACGGCCCTCCGAGAACGTGAATGGACACCGCTTTGGTCACGACCGGTTCCCCCGGCTGCGGCATGCACATGGAGGGAGCAGGTGGCTCCGGACGCGGATCGTCGGGAGAAGGAAAGTGCAGAAGTATGCACATCGGGTGTACCTCACAAGAGACGAGTAGGCTCGTATGCTGCAGGAGGATGATGTGAACAGGAGCGCCATGGTCGCGGAGACGCTCCTGTGAGGAAATCAGGCAGCCATCGTGCCGTGCTGCCGTTCCTGCTCAGCCTGGTAAATGGTGGTGACTGTGCGGCTTACGGACTTGAGATCTCCAAAACTCTGGAGATCAGATAACGTCCGAGCCGAGTGGGAGTGCAGGATGCTGGGCAGGGTGTTGTCGTTGGGCAGCATGGGCTCCATGTTGTTGATCCCGTCTATCAGGTCAACGGCCCTGTCCAAGTTGAAGAACACATCATTGACAAGGCTTCCCTTCATGCGACCATTCGCATGAAGTTCCGAGACGCCGGTGACTACCGAAGTGATCAGGGGCTTGGAAAGCTGGTCGAGGTAGCCGGCGAGGCGTTGCTTCACTTCAGGGGTTCGCAACACCGCGAGCTGGGTTTCGATGGCGTCGGCACCTGCTGTTTGTTGAGCGGCCTGTGCCCCTGGTGCAAAGCCAGATACATGCGTAGCGGTCGTAGCCGCGGGCGCTGCCTGCGCCGACGATGCCACGGCGCGGGTAGGTTGATTGCCGCTGCGAGTCGGAGCAGCCGTCGCTGCTGTAGCGGACTTGCGGAATGATTTCGCAGTGTGAGAGCGTGCTTCCTGTGCCTCTGCGAGTTCTGAAGGGTGGATCGCGGAATCTGGAAGCACCGAGAAATGCGGGCGCTTGAAATAGCCCTTTGCATTCACCGGAACCTTGCAACTCCAGCCTTCCAGTTCCCGAAGGTACCGGCCCAGACCTAACTCGGCGCAGGCGCGGCGGAAGGCCTGGGCTTGTGCGCGCGTGGTGCCGTTCTCGTCGTCAGCCCATCCCTCACCAGTGCTTGACCTGGTGCCGAAGCCTTCGATGGTGATAGTGCTGGTGACGAGAATCTTACCGGTGGTGATCATCACGTACGCCTTATTGACCTTCTTCGAGCGTTGAATGTTGCTCACCGTCGTCATTGAGAAGGATTGGGTCCACCCTCCTGGGCCGAACAAGATGTCGAGACGCCTCATGTATGCGGCGCGGTAGGCATAAGGGATGATGCGGGCTTCACCCTCAGTTTTCTCGCCATCCCCGAGAACGCGCCAAGTGATCTCGGCGGCACGGAAAGGGAGCTCCAGAAGAGTTTTGATTTCGTCAGTGGTGCGCTTTTGAGTGGGAGTGTTTTCAGAAGACATGCAGTTCTTCCCTTTTCAGAATTCGAGTTATAGAAAAGCCCCCAACACAACAGCTGTGCTGGGGGCGGTAAACGCGGTGAGGCAATTCACCCAACGCGCTCGTAGAGTGGGCCACTGATTTGATGTGATCTCCTCAGCGGCCCCTCGTCAAACCGTGCGTGCGGTTTTCCCGCACACGGCTTTCCTACTGCCTTCTTCTCGCAGCTTTACGGCGGCGCAAGTCGGCCATACCGAGCCTCGTTGCTTCCGGCTATCGAGAGACTATGCAGCTTGAACAGTCCCTGATACTCGTAGAACCAGGACGGCGGGTGGTCCCTCCACCCTTTAGACCGCTTCTTGTGCTTCTTCCGCAACATAATGCAGAGTGTATAAACCGCGTAGTTGGCGATGCTCAGGAAGTGTTTCCTAGAGTTGCTGGTTTTGAAGTAGTTGCCCCACCCGCGAAGGATCGGATTTACTCTTTCCTTCACAAGCGTTTGCAATTCAAGATGCTGCCCTGTTCGGACAACCTCCTGAATCTTCTTCTTTACCGACTTCATTGCCTTGGACGAGGGATAGTAGTACGTTTTCAGCTTGCCGCTAACTTTTGACGGTTGAACGACAAACTTATGCCCCAAGAAGACGAACGGTTCTTCTTCGGCGTTCACTATCCGCGTCTTCTTTGCATTCAACGTCAGACCAAGCCGGTCTAGGACCAGTTTGGCCTGTTCCAGATAAAACTCTGGCCGTTTCTTGCACAAGATGACGAAATCATCGGCATATCGCACCAAATGTGCATCGTGCGTCCGTTGGCCGAATCCTTTCCTCTCCCATGTTTGGTCCAGCCAGTGCAGATAGAGATTGGCGAGCAAAGGCGAGATCACCCCGCCTTGCGGCGTTCCGGTGGTCGCTGCCCGTATGCTCATATCTTCCATCACACCGGCCTTAAGCCACATCTCGATCAGTTTGACTACTGAACGATCAATGACTCGGGACCGTACAGACAGCAGCAGCTTGTCATGCGGAATCGTGTCGAAATACGACTTCAAATCCGCATCGACAACCCAATGGCATCCAAAGTTCAGCCACTTGTAGATCTCCTGTAGTGCTTGATGCGCGTTCTTCCGCGGCCTGAAGCCATACGAGAAATCCTTGAAGATTGCCTCGAACAACGGCTCGATCACAATCTTCACCGCTGCCTGTACTACGCGATCCGCGATTACAGGTATGCCAAGCGGTCTCTGTGTCCCGTCCGCCTTCGGGATGTAGACCCGTCGAACAGGAAGGGGCTTGTACCGCTTGGAAACTAGCTTTTTGCGTATATCGCTCAAGAACTTGCCAACCCCGATCTCGCGTTCAATTTCATCGAACGTCTGATGGTCGATGCCAGGGGCACCTTTGTTGGCTTTCACTTGAGCGTATGCCGCTTGGAGCACATCTCCTCGACATACCTTGTCATACAACACTCCGAACTTGCGTTTCGGATTCGCCTTGGCTGCCAAGTATAGATTTCGTTGGAGTACTCGCACCTTTTCTAGCGGCGTGTTTTCAGCTTTCGCAATCACGCGATGCCTCCTTCATCGAAAACGTTGACAGAAGCAGAGGTCCTTCCCTCCGGTGAGGTTGTGTTGTCCTCTCCATCGTCGGTACTATGACCTCCTCCGACTCCTCTATCCTGCATTTCTTGGGTTTTCGGCGGTTACCTTATACCCTCGATTACAGAGCAGGTTATGCCCTG
Source organism: uncultured Acidobacteriota bacterium (assembly GCA_903832295.1). GTDB lineage: Bacteria > Acidobacteriota > Terriglobia > Terriglobales > Acidobacteriaceae > TOLSYN. The sequence continues at coordinate 14,684 of CAILAZ010000213.1, read as the reverse complement.
ACAAGTAGAGGTCTCGTTCGTTCCGCTCAGTTCTGTGCACACATCCCATCCTCTATACCCCGAGTTCCTACCTTGACTTCGAATGATTCGTTCATCCGTCAAGGAACACGGCCTTCGTCCCCGTTCTAGAGACTCGGCGGAACCACCCTACACCGTGCTCTCCTAGCATGACCGCACGGCTCCTTTTTACGAGGCTTACCAGAGGTTCACTTGCGTTACGGGCTGCATGCTTGCGCGGAGCCCACGGTCTAGGTCGGGGGCTCCGTTTATCCGGCGTTGCTCCCGCGTTTCAGTCGCCATCCACGCGTACGCCATAGCTACACAGGCAACGAACCAACTCCTGCGGCAGGACTCACACCTGCAAGAAACTGAGCAGCTTTTCGAACCGCTCAGAACGGAAATGGATCTTCGCCGGCTCCAGCACTGACAAAATCGGACTCGTCGCCTGAGAAGCTCTGATCGATGCCGCTCTCACACGAGGAGCCGCTGCCGCCCTCACTGCGGTCGCCGCCGAGCAGGACCAAGTCGGTGGCGCTGATATAGGTCTGGTAGCGCTTCTGTCCGCTCTGCTTGTCGTCCCAGCTTTGGGTGCGCAGGCTGCCCTCTACGTACACGGCGCGACCTTTCTTGAGGTACTCGCTGGCGATTTCAGCAAGGCGCGCCCAGCAGGTGATGTTGTGCCACTCGGTGCGTTCCTGCCAGTTGCCGTCCTTGTCTTTGTAGCGGTCGTTGGTAGCCAGGGTGAAGTTGGCCACGGCGGTGCCGCTCCCCGTGTGTTTCAGCTGCGGGTCCCTGCCAAGGTGGCCCATTAATGTCACGCGGTTCACGCTCTTTGCCATGATGAGAAGTGTCCTTGCTGCCGTCCATAGGGCGGCTGGTTTGATGGTGGAGTTGGTGGGTCGCCGTATTCGGGCGAAGAAATAGCCGCGCTTTTGAAGGCGCGGCCGGGGGAAATCTAATGACGAAGGCGGGGGGCGACTACTGGATGACGATGTTGTCGGACCGGTTCCACATCTCCGTGAACTTCTTTTCGAACGCCTGAATTTCATCGGCATCGGAGGACAGGACAACACTGTTGTCTTGGTGCTTGGCAGCCGCGGATAGATTGCTGCTGCCATCCCGCAATAAGCCCTCGGTAGACCATGCCTTCAGGTGCATGAGCGCGCGCGATCCCTTGACCCGGATCTGTATGTTGCGATTTCCGGCAAACATCGTGGTCATATACGGGTTTCGTTTCTTCTCGTTTTGAAACTGCTCCTGGTCACGATAGATCCGAACCTTCACGCCACGGTTGGCAGCGGCGAGCAGGGCTTCGGCGGTAGGCTTATCGGTGAAACTGTAGAAGGCCGCGTCTATGTGTCCCCGTGCTTTGGTGAGAAGTGGCACATCCACCCGTTCCGGATTTACCTCAGGGGTGTAGTAGAGAGCGTGATGACCTGTGGACAGGGCAGGCGTGGGCGCCGATCCCGCCGCCGGCGACTGCCGCGCGGTACCGAGATGTCCCAGCATCGCGATGGGCTTCACGGCTGCCGGGAGCTGATCTTGATGACGAAAACCCCAAGCAACTCCGGTCACCAGAAGCGCGAGGAAAAGATAGCGAAAGAGTTTCAAGGTGTTACCTCCTGCAGTGCAGGTACTTCTGATTGGTCTGCCACGGCCTCCGGGCAGTTGGGGAGAGCGACATCCGTCGCCTCCTGCCGTGCGAGCCGTTGCTTCGCCCTCCGGCGGTCACGCTTCTTTTTGTTCTTCCCCGCTTGCGCTGTCGGCAGCATCTCGATAGAAGCAGCCCGTGGAACTGTAGCACGCGGAATTGGCGTTTGAATGCTTGGGGCACTCAACTCTCCGGGAAGTCTGATTGGTTTGAGTGCGAGAAAGTGACTCTTCCGGCAGCCAACACAGCAGACGGCGTCGGTGATAGCGCCGACCGCTTCATGCAAGGCAGGCGGTATGAGCAATGGATCGCCAGTGCGCCGATGAAACGCTGGGATGTAGGCTCCAACCTGAGCCGTCTTCCCATCCTGCCACAATGGTTGTGACAGAACGCCCCTGTTGGCAGAGAAGAGTAATTTCTGACGGTGAGCCGGAAGTTCGTCCAGACCAGGGGAGGTAGCAAGCCAGTGCAGAAAGATGTTGAGGGTGTACGTCGTACCGTAACGAAGCATCTCGATCGACACAAGGGACGCGGCTGAAACATCAGCATGGACCGTATTTGGCATCGCCAGGGTGACCGGCCTGACAAAGAAGGTTGGATCGCCGGCCAATGGCAAGAAGCCGCAATAGTGCCCGATGTTGGCAATTGCTCCTCCAGACTCCTCAGCGCACAATAGGAAGCACCGGTGAGTCGAGGAGAAGTCTATCTTCATACGCGCACGCGCCACGATGCCTGCGGTGCGCAGTTCCTCCCATTCAGAATGGTTGACTTGCAAGGCAAAGCCGCGAACAATCGTGAGCTTTGCCGGTTGTGAACCTGAATGAGAGGAACCAGCCGCCATTGGGACATCTCCTAATGTTTAATGAAGTGCGGAGAACGGGGGCGCCCGAAGGCACTTCGAATGTCATCCGTTGAGCAGCCCGCATGACAGTGGTAGTAGCCGTGCCGAGGACCGTGCGGTTTGCCGACGCCAAGGTTATCTTTGCTTGTGTCGTTACCAGCAAGGCGGCAGGACGGGCACTGCACAAAATAGTCCTTGCCGCCAACTGGACGCTTGTGTGCAAAGGAAACGTGTTCGTAAATATCGAAAGGCTTCTTCGCTCCACTGCCGTTTCCGGTGAAAAACCGCACGCTCGATGCAGGCAGGGGATCATCAGCCGTCTCCCATTGTGGAGGAGGCGGCATTTTGTGCGTGAGATCATTCAGCTGCTCAGCCGTTAGTTTTGGGAGCTGACACAGTGCTTCGATTTGAGCCTGGAGCGTCAGCTGGCCAATGTCCACAAACCAGTAGCGGTTGTCGTTCTTCCGATGAATGCCCAATGGCGCACGAATGCCGTTGCCGAGCGCGCCTGGTGCAAGCGAATCCTGCTTCGGGAAGATCTCTATTCCCTCATCAGCAAACCCTGAGGCCTTGATGGGCACGCCTAGCCGGAGAGCGAGATTGTAGATGAAAAGGCGGCATTGCTTGGCAGGTAACGGATCTTCGCAGAAGATCCATAGATGCCCACCTCGCCTTGAATATTCCTGGACGGCGTAGACATTCTCCAACAGCAGTTCTTTCCGCAACTTTGCCAAATCTCTTTTTGCTTGCTCCGTTTCGTAGTCGGCGTCAATCGCAACCCATTTGCAGCACTGGGTTTCTGGATTGATCGCATACAGATTCACGGTTACCTGCCCTGCGAGGTGCTGCTCGATTGTCTTCTCCGTGAGACTACGGTACGGGCTGGGGAGTCTACGCTCCCTTACGAGTTCGAGGTAAATCTCGTTTGTCCGGTCAGTGTGGGGCAAACTGCCCCACTTCTGGCCGGGCATCTCCATTGCAGCTCTCCGGCCGGCGAGAGTTTTGAGCTCCGGGTGCTTGGGCCGGTGGTAGCGATGCTCCCCGTATGGAGACTGTTCGCAGTAGGACAGCCGATTCACGAATAGCTTCATATACGTCTTTGCCAATCCGGGGGCGACCGGGAGGAGCCGCGGGGTAGCGGCGGTTGGTTCCCATCCGGATGTGAGCGTAGTGCGCGTGGACATCGGTTGTCCTCCTTTCGTCGCAATACATATATATCATAGTTGTACTATTGGTGTAATATTTTTCGCTGTGCTCGACGTGTGGGCGGCAGTGTGGGTCGCAGCCCACTCGCGGTCCGCGCGTGCTGCTGTCTTTCTCGTCCATGGCGGCGGGAGTGGTGGCGGGTAGCGGGGCAGGCGCCAGGAGCTAGTGCGAGGTCGAGTGAGAAGGCCTCGACCAGGACATCAAACTCCTCGGCCTCGAAATCATCATCGCGCCCGGCCCAATCCAGCATGAAAAACGCCCGTCGAACCGAACTGTAGAAGTAGATTGCCCCTGAGTAAGCCTGTCCGGGGATGGAGGTGATAAACAGGAGGCCCGTGGGAAGTTCGCGGAGGCGGCTGACGAGCGCGCCGTCGGAAGAGGCCAGAAATGCCTTCAGCACCTCCCAGCGGGACGAAGTGCAGGTGATACCAGCGAGAGAAGTGGACGGGTAGAGGTAGCCAAATGTCGGTGAGGGAACGGTCGAAGTGGACACAGTAGAGCCTCCGCGTCGTTAGACGACGCAAGCAAAAGCCCCGGAGCACGGGGCTGAGTGCAAAGCGAATTCCCCCTGCAACTAGCGCAGGGGAATCTGATGTACGGAATCGGAACTTGTTAGATCAGGTCTGCTTCCGAAGCCATATAGGCTTCTCCAACCGAAATGTCAGGGACGCCGGAATGAACCACAAAAGCCTTGAACAATGAACCACCACCGGTACTGTTGCGGAAGCCGCGCAAGATAATCCAATTGACCAAGAGAATGCTGACAGCCAGCGCAAGTGCGTTGAGAAGCCAGCATGCGGCTGCGATCGCGGCGAGAATCGACCCGAGGACCAGGAAGCCGCGAAAATTAGTGGACGCAAGGTAGATGAGCACGCAAGTAAGAATCACCGCTGCGGGGATGAGCAAATAGATGATGGTGGGCATTCCGTTAAAGCCATACCTGTGGAACGCCCAGCCGTCCCCGCCGACTGCGCCGAGGACCGCTCCCGTAATCAGGAATCCACGGAAAGCGATTAAATCGAGGCAAATGATAAGGCAGGCAAGGACCAGGGCTGCGAGGATGAGGAACTGAATGATGTTGGGCATTCCGTGAAATCCTTTCTAGGGGAAGATAGGGAGCGGGATGCGGCGGCGATGCACGCCATTCCGCGGAGCCCATGACGATACTGCAATTGGGGGAAACTCTGCTGCAATTGGGGGCTTCCCTGGAATACTTCTCGCTGGCCGACATCCCGGTACTAATCTTGTTTCGATGGCACGTGGGCAAGCTATGGTCTTAGGGACATTCCCGGAGCTTGGCCTCATCGATAAAGAGTGCAACCATCCGTCCATTCGGCAGCCTAACCATGCGTTTCCACTGGCCATCGGTCAGACCTGCCCGTAATCGTTCTGCGACCCACGCAATTTCGCTTCGATAGCCAGATAACAGTTCTGTTGCCTGGCTCAGATGCGGCTCGAGAGACCTCACTCCCGAGAGGGCTTCTATGTCGTCGAGGTCACCCTTCGCGCCGCCGTCATCGATTCGTCCTCTGTAAAGCAGATCGGCGGCGGGACCTGCTGCCATTACGACGCACTGGGTTTCTACGGGGCATTCTTCCCAGCCATATATCGCCTGGAAGAACATCCCATCCGCGCTCCTCTCCGGAATGAAGCCCAATCCAATTCCAAAGATCACCGCTCCAAAGTGCGCGGCAGCGACGATGTGACCGATCTCGTGTTCGACCGCAGGTAGGATGATGGATCTTACAAAATCGGTCGGGACAAACAGTTCCTGTTCCCATCCGTTGCCCGGCATGACGAGCTTCAAAGCGGTTAACTTCGGTTTTCCATCGTTCGCCAAGCCTCTATCCCTTCGCCACTGAGCTTGCCTGATCAGGTTACGGTTTTGACGTGTCAACTACGGAGCCGTCTTCATTCAAGAACTCCAGGTACTCTTTGAAGTCATTCTTCATCACCCTCCGGGCCAAACATCTCATAAGCGGGAGCCACTTCCCGACTAGTTCGAGGTCTTCCTGCTTATCCAACAACAGGAATTCTCCAGAGTCCAATATACCGTGTGCGATCTTGTCCCGGATGGGGCGCAGCTGGTTATCGAAGAGGTTGTTAATCTTCTTTCCCAGAGCTTCAGGGCGGAATACCTGGTCGAAGATGCCCTGGTCCCAATCGCGATTGACATAGAAAAGCGCGTTGAGCCACTCCTCCATGGCATTCGTTTCTCGCAGCGGAATCTGCTCACCCGGCCGCGGCTGCTTGAAGGATGCTTTGTGTTTTCTGCCAAACCTTTCCCGGCGCTTCCTACTCAACTCGAGAATCTTGTAGAAGCACAGGAACCTGTATATAGGCGTGTTGCTGTTGATCGCTTCTCTATACAGCGCTACGACATGTTCGAACTCAGGATCGTCAAATGTGCCTTCCCCCTTGACCGCCATTGAAGCGGGAGGAAACGGCGTGAAGAACGAAACCCCCTTCGCCTGTGTGGAAAGCTCGGCCACCTCGACGATATCGATGATCAAGGGAATGTCCAGTTGTGAGGAGAGGTTGCTCAGGAGTCCCTGCACTGCAGTTGTGGCAACCCTCTCGGCGGCGCTGCGGTCAGCGGCGAAGAACGGGTCGCTGATCAGCTTACCAAGGTATCCGTCCTTATTGGGATAGCCACGAAAGAGCAAAGAACCAGCTGGTGCCTTGTATGACATCAGCACCTGATCTGGGTCGATGTCGATGATCACTGCGGGTTTGGCAATCGCGAGGTGCGAGTCACCCTGGAGATCAGCGGCGAATTTGATCTCATCTTCAGGAGAATTGCGGCTGTTGGGTCGAGCGAGGATGAATGTGACGGCGTAAAGTCCTGGCCCACCGTTGGGCCCGTGAGCGTTCAGGTAAGCTTTGTCGCCGGTGTAGTGCGGCGCTGCGACGATTCCTTGCCGTTCACCAGGGAAGGCAAAGAGTCTGCGCTGCTTCGTCGCTACAGGGAAAGAATTTTTCCTTACCGCCTCGTCACTCGAAAACATCTCCTTACTTCCTCCTGGCAGATCCGCCGATCATATTCAGAATAGTATCGGAGAAGGGCAGTCTGCCAGCCAGACTGGAGTGCATATCGCAGCGAATAAAGGTCAATGCGCACGCCGAGGACGCTTGGCGCGGCTGCCGGGATTAGTCCTCATATACGCCGATTGGACAGGTAATCCCGAGGCGGCCGCTTGGACCGTGAATCCTAGATACTCGCCGACTTCCCGTTACCGAACCCGCCCAGGCGCTGGCAGGTGCTGACAGCAGGAAGGTGATTGCAACGGTGGAGGCGGACGCCTCTTACAGAGCGTCGGCTTCTTTACCACCTTCAGCGGTGACTTGTTCCTCAGCTTCTGCTGGTTGTTTCTTCCGATTTCTTTCGTCCTCGATTTTCTTCAGTCGGAAATAGTTCATGAAGGTGTACATCCATGCGATGTCCACGAGCTGCAAAACGGTGAGTTCCGGCTCGGCAATCGGAGTCGCTTGTTGTGAAGGTGGGCGCGTATGAAGCTCACTGAGCGCCTCCAAGGCGGCAAGTTCGTTCTTGGTATTGACCAAAGCGAACTTTGATAGCTCAGTCTGTTCCAGTCGCGTCAAAGGAATCTGCAGATTCATCAGGCCCTTCACCGCCCTCTGAACTGCCCTCACAATCAGTGCGACGGACAGCCCAGATTCGCCGACGAAGCGATAGCGATTGATCTCACTGACCAAGCGACGGATTTCGATCGCCCGCTTGTCATCAGACATCGGCCCCTCATCCAGCAATCGACACAATTCTTCAAAACGCTCACTGTTCGTCTTCAGCTTCGCAGCGATGTCCCTCGACTCGGCCAAATACGCGCCGTGCGTGATCGCGGCGACACAGAGGCGGAAAATCTCACGTCCAAAAACCAGCAGAGGGTGGTAGACCAGATGCTCGGATTGCTTACCCGGTCGTGGGATCATGAAGCGCGCCTGCGAGAGCTTGCCTTCATGTGCTACCCGACTGCGGGCGTCGTAAAACTGTCGAACCCAATCCTTCAATCTTGGAACACGGCCCAGCAGGAGCGAGACACTATCGACGAATCGATCCGTCTTCTCGCCGGTAGGAAGATCGAGCAGAGATTCAAAGGCGATTGCAAGATTGACTAAAGCCTCGCTCTCGCTCACCTCAGTTCGATTGGTGGCGTTGTACCACCTCAGAGCGGTGAACAGCCTTTCCCCGATATGTCTCGCGTCATCCGTGAGCAATCGCGCCAACTCATAGCCCGTTCCTCCTTGCAGGAACTCGCCGCAGTCAGCAGCGAGGTTTTGGGAGATATTGAGTGTGATGTGCGGCACCGGCGGGTAGACCCGTGATCCCTTGACTACCCAAAAGTGCTCCATGAAGTTGAGCATTCCGTCGTAACCCGGAGCGAAATTATTGTCCCACGAGATTGATATGGGCTCATCCAAGATGGTGTGGTGCTCCGACTCGATCAAGAAGCGATTCACTCGGCTGGGTGTAAGCACAAGCAATGTCGCGCACTCATATCCAAGGAAAGGGTCGCCGAACTGATCATTCGGCGTGCCATACAAATACGCGACGAGACTATGCACCCGTTTCAAGGTTTCAGGAATTTGGAATACACCGGAAACATGAATCTGAGGTGTCACAGCATAGGACGCCGATCGTACACGCGCATTGTTCTGCGTGTACAACATCGCCGTCACCTCAGTGACTGCTGTCACCTGTGCTTTGCTCAGTCCCTCCAGATCGTCGGTAGACCGAAACACATAGGGTCCGAACCGAACGGGACCTGACGTCTTGAGATATGGGAAAACAGCAATGGAGAAGAGTTCGTCGCGTGTGTCGGGCATAGGGATTCGGGCTCAGCGGCCGGATCCAATCACCGGCCATCGTTGAAACCATTATCCGCCTTCTCGCGGAAGGTTGATGCATCCTCTGTGTGCAGGTTACCCGCAATTCAGGATTACTACCAGTAAACGCCGATCTCAACTTTGATACGGTCCCGAGGTCGGGAGGCCGGGCGACCGTTGAGAAATGCGTTCAGTTATCTCCGCAAACGCCGTCTTGCTTCCGACCTTTCGCTTTGCCATCATTCACCCCCGAGTTCCTCTGCCGTTCGCACCCGAGTCTGGACGCCCTCGGGGTCCGTGAGAAGTCCGAGGGCAAGGAGTCTCTTCGTCGTCTTGCGTCCAACACCCCGAATGCCTAACGCTTTCAACACGGTCATGGGCTGCACTGCTACGAGTCTGTCACACGCCGCCCGTGAAAGGCCAGGTTGACCCCGCAAGGCGTTCGCACTGATTGGTCTACCTGGTTTCATCGCTATCCTTCAGATTCGGACACGCTCGACAAATTGTAGCGCGCGCGTTGCATCCTGCACGGTTTACTTTGCACGTGATGCCGGCAATGGCCAGTTGACACCAACAGATCGCCAACATTACAGACGGTTGGTCACCAGTCTTCGGAAGCGGACTGTCATCTCATTGTCCGCGGCTGCAATGTGGTGAGTTCCAGCGGGAGCCTGGAACAACCGAAACTCCCGCTGGCAGGCAATGATGGGGAGAACACCATTGCCAAAGCAATTCCATGAAATGTGCGGGTAGGGCTTTGCTTGTGGCGCTCAGTGGGGCAGTCTCTCCAAAAACAGTGTTGTTCTATGCGGCCTGCGCTTCCACGGTGAGCCGGTCTCTCACAGACATTAGAATCTTTCCAAGGTGGTTGCTGCCCGGCACAAGGCAGGCATCTTTCCGTCCGTATTTGCCCGGTCGAATGTTGCAGATGCAACGTCCCCAGAATTGTTCGTGCCAGTTGTTCTCCGCCACTATCAGTTCGTGGCGGGTAGCCAGGAGCAGTGAACGGAGATTCGGAGAGCGGCAGAATTTGTCGAGAGTGATCTGCCGGGTGAGGTCAAGCGACAGCTCTGGTGTCCAATCGCGGCGCTTCTGGAGCCGCTTGGAAAGTTCGCGAGCCCGCCAAATAGGAAGGGATGAATTGCGAAACATTGACCGGAAGTAGGGAGTATCGTACTGCGAGGCCAAGAATGCCGCCTCTGCCGAGTTGTAAATGACGCCATCGTATTCCGCCAGACAGTAGTACGCGGGATCGAGGAAGTCGTACTTCCCTTTGAATTGGGTGATCATGAAAACCTCCTGGATTCCCCGCGCCGGCGGTCAGTCAGTTCTTGGTCTGCCGCCAACATGCGTGGGCTAGAATGTGTGCCTTTGGAAAACGGGATGGGTAAAGTCCGGCATCGAATCGGCTGAAGCGACGAGTGCCGGAAGCGCGAAATGAGGTCTAGCAGATCGCCAAGGACTGCGCGGCCCCGGTGGCAATTGAGTTCCGTCCCGCCCGCGCCGCTCAGTCGCTGGTCAACGCAACCGAGATTGCAAGGACTGCCAATCCGATCGTGAGCAACCAACTCCCGCCGTGACCTGTGCCCGCTGAAGCCACCTGCACCGTGAGGCGGCGAAGTTCCACGAGTGACGTTAATTCAGCCTCGATCTGTTGTGGATCGAGCTGCCATCGTATGCAGTGGTCGCGTACTTGCTCCGCGGCCTGCCGGTTTAGAACCATATAAATTGGCGCTCCTGCATGCACGCCCCGTGCTCGTTCGAGATGTGCAGCGCCGAGCAGAGAAGTCAGGTGTGCTTCCAGCGTGAGCCGGTCAAGGTAGTAGCGAACGGCGTCACCCCGAATGTGTATGTTCTGGGCGGTTGGGTTTTCTGCTGTGGTATTCGTAATTGAACTCCTTCCTTCGTGCGACAGAGATGTACTGGTGTAGAGAGTGAGAAAGCGGGCGGCCGATGGCGACTTTGGAGAGACCTACAGACGAGTTCCTGGACCGGGGAAAGGTTTTGCTAGTGACTTAAAGTTAATCGAGCAGGCGGCTATTGTGACGCCCACGTCGCCCCTCAAGGTGGCCGATTGGCTACCGCCCCGGCAGGCGACAGACGAGCACAAGTGACAGCAAAATAGATGGATCAAGACGCCAGAGTGACAACGCGAGAGGGGCGCCAAGGGCCGTCCACCACGGCAGCCGCCGCCAGCAAATCGGAGAGAGAGAACCCGCGAAGCCGAACCCGCCGCGGTATTCGGGCCGCCCCAAAGAACCCCAGCAACGGTCGCCAGTCCACGACACAAAAGCTACCGCAACACCGCTCCACCCCGCACAGAGGGAAGACAACAGGGGCCGGGACAAGAGACGCTCAGACCGCACCGCAATTCCACCGCCAGACAACGGCAACGACACCCCAGAGCGAACAGAACCTACCGACCAAACGCACCGCGCCGAGACACGCAAACCGACGCAGACCGAACACGAAGCGACAGCAAACGGACACCGAAGCGACCAGACAGACGACGCCAACACACGGCACAAACCAACCGCCAAGGCCACGGCGAGCCGCACCAACGAGCGCCGGGACACGCACCAGGACAGCGCCACGGAGGACACCCGCCGCAACAGAACCAAAAGACAGAGACACCCGACGCACAGGACACGAGACCGCCGAAAGAAAGCAAGCACAAGAGACAACGCAGCAAGGAGACAGAGCCCACACCACAACGCAACCGCACAACGCGCACAACAAACGGCAGAGAACCGAGGCGCGCGGGGGCAACAAACAGAGGCGACAAGCGACACAAACACCACCGCGCCACCAAAAGCACCAAAAACACCAACATGGCGAAAAACCGAAAAACAAGAGGAAAAAGATGGTAGTTGGCGGCAAACTGTTGAGAGGGAGAAAGTTGCAAGCTCGGAAACGACCGTTCGAGCCCGATCAACGCGCACGACGACCGAAGAGGCGCGATGAGGATGAGGAGCGGCGGCGATGAAGCAGGCATCACAGGCACATGAGCGAAAACTCAGGAGCGATCAAAGTCCAATGAAATCATCACTGCATATAATTCGCTCAGAATGGGCCGCTCTTTGGCTCCGATTAGTGCGACTCTGAGCAGATACAAAGCAAAGGCGAAGCTTGATCGAAGCCTCGCCTTGCGCAGTCACAAAGACACTAAGCAAGCCTGTTAGATTGGGTGTTTCAATGAAGCGAGGTACTGCCGAAGTGTGCTTCTTCGGCGGCTTCCTCCGGCCATGAAACCGATATTCGATTCCAGACATTGTTGCTTGAGTACAGCAGCAGTGGTGAAGCACAGTGGGAAGCGTGGACAACAAATGGAATCAACAAGCCGCGCGACCAAATCAATCGATCCCGCGATATACAACACACAGCAGAGCTGCCGTTCGGTTTCAATCCTCTGAGCAATCTCGTCGTACCTATGGGCATCTTTGTACGTTCGCTCGTACTCCAGTCCGACGAGAAACTCCTGGCCGGACCTATCCGTGAGCTTCAGGATTGCGTCGTAGTCTTTGGCATATGGTATGACCCCAGGCGTTGTATTCCGCGCCTTAATCTCAGGGTCCGTGAGCCAATCGCCGCGACTAAGAATTGGATCCCTTGAGAAGGCAAGCCGCACCTCGTTGATGTCTAAAAAGTGTGGCGCCTGCAACGCCGATGGAAGAGTTTCGGTCTCAGATGAGATAGAACTGATACCGGTCCCGAGTGATTCCAGCGCGCTCAAACCCTCCCGCGTGATCTGGTAAACCGCACTTACGTATTGTGGGACAGCCGGGACCAGACGTATCAGACCGTTTTCCAAGTAGCGACGGATGCGCTTACGGATGGCGTCTTTTGAGGACTTGATTCCCAAACACAATGCGAGCCCAAGCAACTGTTTGTGCGAGATAAAGGTTGCGTTTCGAATCAACGAGAGAAGGCGTCCATCCCCGTCCGCTTCGAATGTTACCTTGCTAACTGTGGGGGATCTTCGTTTGCGTTTAGGCGGCGCCGATGTTACCAGTTCAGCGGTTTCTGGCGTTCCAGTATCCATGTCAACTCCAATCTTCCTAGGGTAGTTGTGACCGTGCTGCCCGGCCACATGAGAACCAAAACTTGCTGAGCGCCTTTGCGTTCGCTGACTGAAACGATCTGTACTCGCCCGGAGAAGGCACAGGATCGTTGCCTGACCGAACCATGGATATTGTGATCGAGTGCGACGAGATAGCAGTCTACCGGAAGGCGATTGCTGACTCGCGGGTGAAGAAGAAGCCGGTTCTCTGCACCCGCTCGCACGACTCCGTCTGAGAGATACACCCCGCCAGCCTCCCCTTCGTATCGCGTGATTGGGCGGGACCGGGTGCAATTGATACGAACGAATCCGCTGGTCTCCGGGGTACACCAGCACCTCGCTTCGCGCGATCCATGGATAAAGCCGGTCGTATTCATCAGCGCTGTATCTGTGAGTGTCACGCGTGGTCTGCGCCACCAGAGCGCCCCACAACCAGCCCATTTCACGGTCAACTTGCCTTGCGGCAATGCACACGCGGCGGTCAATTGGCACCGTGCCCGGCTGTGCCGTTGGCTTTCAACTTGTTATTCAGATCGCTTACAAGCTGCCGCTGACTGGTGATCTTGTCGTCCTTAGCTCGTAGCTGCGTATCCTTCGTTGCAATCTGCGCATCCTTGGCCGCGAGAGCTTCCATGGCCTTCTGGAGAGCGAGTTTGATCGCATCAACGTCTTCAGCATCGGATGGTTCAATAGTTTTCTCGTTCTCAGGAAGGTCTTCAACGGTTTTTTCAATTTCAGTTGCCGCCTTGGGAATGGGAGCGTTCGCCGGCGGTTGCTCCTGCCGTGTTTCCTGCCAGCGAGCGGCTCTTAACGACAGTGGGACGGCGTCATGTGCTTTATCCTGCTCCGCGCGCACGTTGGAATAGTTGACCTCTTTGGAGATGGAATTGGAACTCTTTTGAGGCTCTTCAAATGTCGATTCGGCCCACGCGAGCGCCGAGTCATCGCGAGTGTTTGTGGCCGAGCGTGCGGAAGCCTCCGACGCATTCGGCGTGATAGCCGCCGCGATTGCAAGGGTAGAAGTTGACGCTGGTTGAGTCGATTGCTCCTCCCCGGCGGCGTCTTCGGCATCGACCTGTGCGACCAGTTTCTTATACGCCTCGGTAGTTTCAAGTACCTGCCGTCGCACAAAAACATGGGCGTTCGAGAGCTGTGCGATGATCGCACCAGTAGTCTGTTCCCGATTATCCCGCTCCTGGAGAAGCCACACATTGTAGGACATTGAGAGGACAAAGCCGCTGCAAAAGACGATCAGCGCCCAGAAATACACGTTCTCAATCGTCTCCTGCACCTCCGCAATTCGCCATTCGGCGAGCAGCCCACCATAGTTCACGTTGCACGGATTGATCCCCTTTAACGCGCGCTCGATGACGGACTGATTCGAGGGCTTTTGAATTCCGTCTCCCCTTCTGGCAGCAGGATCGTATCGCCACCGCTCCGAGGAAGAAGGTTTCACTGTCCGCTCTTGATTAGCTGCTTGCGGCGGTGTGGGAGGCGGCGGAGGAATCGGAGGAGCGTCGTGCGGCTGCTGGTAAACGGGTTGATACTCAACCTGCTGCTGAGTATTGGTATCGGCCGCTGCCGGGTCTGTGTTGGTCTGGCCCAGCGCGGAATGCGCTGCGAAGAAAAGTGCAACGAGCAGCAAAACGTGTTTCATCGGAGCCCTCCAAGGGATGAATTGCGCCGAGAGGTGCGCTTGGTGCGGGTGTCGGCAAGCTGCGATGGCACCTCAGAGAACGTCAAATGAAGCCCCTGTGACTGCTTCCGGCAAACGGCGAGAGGTGGATAGAATGCCGCTGCCGGGTCTTCTTTAAGAAAACCCTGAAAGGCCTGGCGGATGTGTATGTGTTCGAGAATTGTGCCACGCTGGTGGTCGGTGACGAGCGCCTCCATCTGTCCGGTTGGCATACGCTTCAAGTGCTCATCTTTGGCCGCTGTGTCGTAAACCTCGGTCTGAGTACCTGCATTTTGTTCCTCGTATCTGGGAGCAAAGAGGCCTTTGGTGGCAAATTGCACCGACCTCCTCATCTCCTTTACCCGGGATGAATTTTCGAGGAACATCTTGGACGTCGGGCCGTCCT
>CAILAZ010000212.1 GCA_903832295.1 uncultured Acidobacteriota bacterium | reverse complement strand
GACACTCCCTGCGACGGAGAAGAGATCAACTGTTGCGGGAATTCGCGGACAGCATCAGTGGCACGAATGTGTGTTACCGGATTGTATTGGAGCATTCACAACATCTTCATTGGATGTTGATGCTGGCTTATTCAGAAGATGGTGAAATCGAGTCCTGTACTTCTGTTGTGCTCCCGTCTCGTTTCGGGGATTCGTGTACCCACATCCGATCTCACATGCCGAGTGGCATGTGTATGGAGAACTATATCTATGCGCAGGACTCTCTCATCGACAATTACTTATCTGCTCTGCTTTCTTATGCTCGGGACGTTTGCTTCCGCACAGTCGGGAAAAGGCGTGCTGAGCGGAAAGGTGGCGGACGTGGCGGACGCCATGCTACAGGGTGCGCAGGTTGAAGTGCTGCCGCACGCGGGCACGACCACGACGAACGGACAGGGCGAATTCACAATCACCAACCTTGCGCCGGGTACCTATACGGTGCTGATCAGCTATGTGGGCTTTGAGCCGTATTCGAAGGAAGTGACGATTGCGGCAGGCAAGGTGACGGAGTTGAAGGCGGTGATCAAGGTTTCCGCCAAGAACGAGGAAGTGACCGTGATGTCGGAACGGCAAAGCGCCGAGACCGAAGCGATCAACCGGACAAGAGCGGCGGAGAATATTCTGCAGGTGCTTCCGGCTGAGGTGATCACCAGCTTGCCGAATGCGAACATTGCGGACGCGCTGGGGCGGTTGCCGAGCGTGACGATTGAGCGCGACGAGGGCGAAGGCAAGTACGTGCAGATTCGCGGCACGGAGCCGAGACTAAGCAACGTGATGGTGGACGGGATTACAATTCCCTCCCCTGAGGCGGGCGTGCGCCAGATCAAGCTGGACACGATTGCCAGCGGACTGGTGGAGTCGGTTGAGATCAACAAGACGCTGCAGGCGAATATCGACGCCGACGGAATTGGCGGTTCGGTGAACCTGCGGACAAAGACGGCGAGCGACCTGCCGACGATCAGCCTGGATGGACTGGGCGGCTACACACCGATCAAGAACTCTGGACGCGGAGTGATGCTGGGCGGCGGCACGCTGGGGCAGAGATTTGGGGCGCAGAAGAAACTTGGCATCCTGATTGGCGCGACGTATGACTACAACGGGCGCGGCATTGACGATATTGAACCGAGTCCGACGGCGGGCAGCGCGACGCCGCACTACGACGGGATGGACATCCGCGATTACGTTTACGACCGCACCCGCTGGGGCGCGACGGCGAGCATGGACTACAAGCTGGGCGAAGGTTCCGGCATCTACCTGCGCGGCATCTTCTCGACGTTCCGCAACTGGGGCCACAAGTGGGTTTGGGCGTTGAACGATTACGCGACCCCTGGATACAGCCAGGACTGGCGGCGTCCGAACATGGCGATTGGCAACCTGGCGATGGGCGGCAAGCACGTGTTCTCAGGCTCATGGCTGGCGTGGGATGTGGCGGCGGGACGTTCGCGCTCCGAGGGCGGCAGCGGCAGCGCAAAGTACAAGTGGGTGAGAGATCCGGCGATTGCGAACAACTGCTACAACACGCCTTCGACGGGCTACAACCCGGGGTGGAGCGCGGGCTGCTTTGGCACGGGCACGGCGAATTCGCTGGACCGCAACAACTATGGGTTGAGCTCGTTCACGTTGCCGATGAATGGCAAGAGCGCACAGGTGAACCTGACGGCTTCGGCGTCTTATGCGAAGAACTACCACGCGGGAACGCACTTTGGAACGATTGAGTTCGGAGGGAAGATCCGCAATCAGCACAAGTTCGACGACACGTGGAGCCAGTCGTGGAAGCTCGCGAAGGGCAAGTCTGCGATCGCAGTTTCGGCGCACCCGGAGTGGGACGACAGCTACACGGACACGAAGTATTACGGCGGGGCTTACAAGATCGGCACGGTAACGGACTTCAACAAGGTGAAGGGCTGGGTTCTGGCTAACTCTGGGATTACGCCGTTGAGCGGCGCGGCGGTTCCGAACGGCAGCAACTTCGATCTGATCGAGCGGATTCCGGCTGGATACGTGATGAACACGATCGACCTGAGTCCGAAGGTTCGGCTGGTAACGGGCGTGCGCTTTGAAGCTACGCACGCGGACACGCTGAGCTTTGACAACAACACTGGCAAAATGTCGTTCCACGCGGGCGGCGATTACCTGGATGTGCTGCCGAGCGCTTCGCTGCGCGTTGCGCTGGATAAAGAGTCAAGCCTGCGCCTGGTGTATGGGCGCGGACTTGCCCGTCCCGATCCTCAGGATATGAGCAAGGCAGTGAGCCAGATCGATACGAGCCTTGCGCATCCTCCGGTGAGCATCGGAAATCCGAACCTGAAGGCCGAGCACGCCAACAATTACGACATCCTGTACGAGCGCTACCTGAAGCCGATCGGGTTGATCCAGGCGGGATGGTTCTACAAGGACATCAGCGATCCCATTGTGTCGCAGCTGACCAAGCCGACGACGGGGGTGTTCGCGGGCGACTACGTGACGCAGCCGGTGAACGCGGGGAGCGCGTACGTGCAGGGCCTGGAAATTGCGTTCCAGCAGCATCTTTCATACCTGCCGGGCGTGCTGAAGGGGCTGGGAGTTTCCGGCAACTACAGCTACACGACCTCGCAGGCGACGGGCGTTGACCCGAACCGCACTGACAAGCCGGCATTGCTGCGGCAGGCTCCGAACACCTGGAACCTGAGCCCGACGTTCGACAACAAGCACATCTCGATCCGCGTGGGCATGACCTACAACGGCGCGATGATCTATGCGTACCAGTGGACGGACGGCGCGGACTCGGTGGGGATCAAGGGACCGGCGGGAGACAACTACCTGTACTCGCATTACCAGCTGGACGTGCAGGGTTCGTACAAGATCACGCACAGCCTGTCGGTGTATGGCTACGGGTTGAACCTGAACAACGAGGTATTCGGCTTCTACAACGGCAGCCCGCAGTACGTTGTGCAGCGCGAGTTCTACAAGCCGACCTATGCGGGCGGTATCCGCTACAACTTCAACCACGAAAAATAAGGTGCGCGGGCAAACCAGCCCGGCAGCGAAAGGCAGGCGGCGAGGCTTCGGCTTCGCCGCTTTGTTCGTTTTGGAGAAGAAGAAGCGAGAAGCAGCTACAACGCACCGTGGAGTGTGCAAGGTGGAGAACGGATTGTAGCAACAAGGGTTGCAGGGCGTGGATTGGGTTTTTACACCCGCATTTCCACACGGATGTTGAAAACGTGACAAAAATCGATGATTTCCCTGCTTGACATGAAGATGGAATTGGAGTGGAGGAAACGAGAAGCACGGCAGTTCGGTAATAGTTCTGTCACATTGGAGCGAAGAGTGGGCAAAGACGGCAGCAGCGTTGCTCCGCGCTCGGCGGAGCGTTTAGACTTTTTACTATTGACCCGCTGCAAAGTGCCGGATCGACGCGCAGCTCCCGTTCTTCTGCCAGCGTGTAAAGCTGGATGAATTCGGGGAGATGCGCACGGCAGTTGCGACGGGATTCCGCGGGGAACATACAGGAGAGGCCTTTTTGCTGTACCTCCATGGTCTGGGACATTTTCATCCCGAGACGGTTCTGGATAATCACTTTCTGTCATCGCTGGATATTGGCGTGGACGTGAAGTGGATCGAGGACCGGGTCGGCATTGTGGAACGACGCACGACGCTGCCGCTGGAGTATCTGCGGGAGACGCACAACCAGGACCCTCGAGCGGCGGCCGAGGCTGCGCACACGACTCCGACACAGATGAGCGTGCGGGCAGCGGAGCTGGCGCTGAAGCGCGCAGGACTGGAGGCGAGCCAGCTGGGGATGATCGTGTCAGGCGGATGCTCGCCGGAGATGCAGATACCGGCGGACTCCAGCAGGATTGCAAATGCGCTGGGGAT
>CAILAZ010000211.1 GCA_903832295.1 uncultured Acidobacteriota bacterium | reverse complement strand
GGCGTGGCCGCAAGTCGGCCAGCAAACCGACTTGATAATCTTCAAGCGCTAAGGCTTCAAGTCCGCCAGTGAATTCGATCTGCCTCCCTTGCCGTTTCAGCATCGCGAACACGGCGCGAACGTGCGGCTCGGGGCACGCCAGAAGATTGTCATCGAGGATATTCCAGCCATCCTGAATTGCCAACATGCGGGGTGTTGGGTCGCGCTTCCAGACGGAACAGAACCAGCAGCGCCGTGGACACCCGCGAGACGTAAAGGTGTAGCCATGTTTGATGTAGCGCCCCGGCACGAAATCTGCACCCGGATTTCCGTAGGCCACTCCGTCTACCTTCACTGGAGCAACTCGCTGCCATTGCTCGGCTAACCATTCCGCCTTTGGCTTGTCTGCTGTAAACGCCACGCTGACGTGAACTTCATCTACATCGAGACCAAACAGATCGGGCGGAGGACCGAAGAAAGCAAGGTCATCCAGCGGGGTGGCCTTGGTGATGCGCGGGAACACGCGGGCTATGCGCTTAGGCGTGACCGCGGCCTCAATCTGAATCAACTCGCTCATCTCCATCCTCCTCCCCGCCTCGTCAGCGGCTGTGCGCTCTACTTCTGCAAATATGCTTCGATAAATTTGTAGCTTTTCTTGCGGCACAATATCCCGCAGTTGCTCGCCACGTTCATCAGAATAATTCCAGACGCTAGGATCACGAAATACCACCGCACGTTTGCGGACCATGCCGCTGATCGAGCAGCGCCCATCTCCAGTCCACGGGCTTCGCAGGGAGCCATATCTTCGTCTGTAACAGCCTCGTCAGAGAGCGGAGAGGCGTTGAAGACAACAAAACTCATCTCATTCGGCTCTGCGAAAAATAAGTCCATACCCTGCTCCCCCCTGCGCTCTAGCGCGCGTACCTTCTCCATATTGCCGCTGCTGCCATCATGCGTTGCACACGCG
This sequence comes from uncultured Acidobacteriota bacterium, assembly GCA_903832295.1. Lineage (GTDB taxonomy): Bacteria > Acidobacteriota > Terriglobia > Terriglobales > Acidobacteriaceae > TOLSYN. Next base: position 885 of record CAILAZ010000211.1, on the reverse strand, counting down.
GCGCGCGTTCCTCTGACCAGTCGCCGTAGGCCTTCCACTGTCCCTCGCTCACTGGCGGCTTCTTTGGAACATCCTTGCGTGGCCGGCCACCGTGCGCGTATATCCACGCATCATCCGTCTGCGCCATCAGCTCTAGCCAGTCCGCAATCGGGCGCCCTCTCAGGGTGCCTGCGAATCTGCTCTCCGTGCTGCGTCCCTGCCTGATGCTCATTGGGCTTCCTTGATGACCAGCAGGTTGAAGTCGCTGGCCAGCACGCACATGATCCGCGATGCGTCCATCATCGCCTTGTCGTACCAGAAGCGCGGATTATCCATCAGTAGTCGTCGTCCTGCTCCCATGAGGTCTGATGAATCGGAGCGGGTCGGGCGGGTTGAGGGGGAGCGGGTCGCCGTGGTTCTCCGGCCAGGGCGAGAATCTGCTCTCCGGTGAGGTCTGGAGGTTCGGGGTCGTGCAAGAAAAGCCAATCATCGAAGTCGGGCGGCAGGGTCACGGCTTCACCGCCATGCGCAGCGCGACGGCCTTAGCAAACTCAAAGGCGGCGACGCGGTTTTCAGAGCGTTCTGAGCCATCGTCGGGAAACTCGGAAAGGTTGCTCTTACGGATGCCCATAGCCTCCCATTTTTCGAGGCCATAGAATAGGCATCCCATGCGGACCTGGCGCGTTCCATCCTGAAAGAGGACCGCCCAAACTTGATAGTCATAAAGACCACCAAAGACGCGCAGAGCAGAGATTAGCTTACCGTCGAGGCTGGCACCGACGAGGTTGGCACGGTCGAGTCTGGCACAGTCGAGGCTGGCACCGTCGAGGCTGGCACCGTCGAGGCTGGCACCGACGAGGCTGGCACCGACGAGGTTGGCACAGTCGAGGCTGGCACCGTCGAGGT
>CAILAZ010000210.1 GCA_903832295.1 uncultured Acidobacteriota bacterium | reverse complement strand
AGCACCGTCCTTTTGTGTTTCACGATTTCAAATCGTTCCCGGCTTGAATCCTGCTTATCCCCTTGCCATTCATCCACCTACGACGGACGCACGCAACTTTCCCCGGACAGCAGTGAGTTCGTATAACAAATTTCTCCTCCGATATCCTTTTGTTCCTTGATCTTATTCTGACCATATTGCGCCAGACGCTTCTGCGCTTCGGCTTGGCTGAGGCCGTCCGGAGATGAGTCCAGTCTTTTCAGCATTTCCGCGACCGTTGCAGAAAGTAAAAGTATCAGCCTGCAAGGGATTGAAAACTGTTCAGTCTTGCTCACAAAATCCTGTCGGTTATGGATTGTGATGCTGCAAGACGCCTTGTAAGAGCTGCATAAGATTCATTTGGGTTCATAAGGTGCAACGCCACTGAATTGAGCTCTCCTATATTTGCTAGCCATGAGCAAAATGGAACAGATCGTCCTTGCAACTGGTGTGACGCTCATCGGAGGGATGTATCCAATACTGACGAGCCCTCAATACTTTGAAAGAAGGAGCTTCTATGAACGCGAAGGTTAAGTGCGCGAACCCCGACTGTAGCTGTGTGCCTGCGGATGGCAAAGAATTTTGCAGCGATAGCTGCGCGGTAGCAAAAGACAGGCCACAGCTTGCTTGCGAATGCCCCCACCCCGACTGCATGGGCGAGCACTAGGCCGTTTAGCCCCATTTACAAGTCTCGCCACAGAGGAATCGAAGAGGGAATCATGACACTCGCGACACGTTCTACGGTCGCTCTACCCGCATTGGATGAGTTGTGTGTCAACACACTCCGCTTTTTGGCCGTGGACATGGTGCAAAAGGCCAACTCCGGCCATCCGGGGCTTCCCTTGGGCTCAGCGGCCATGGCTTATGCACTCTGGGATCGCCTGCTCAAATTCAACCCGAGGGATCCCCTCTGGCCTGACCGGGACCGATTTGTTCTCTCAGCCGGACATGGATGCGCGCTGTTATACGCTCTGCTTCATGTCACTGGTTTTGATTTACCGCTGGAAGAACTGGAGAGATTCCGCCAATGGGGTAGCCGAACTCCAGGACATCCGGAATACGGCAAGACCCCAGGCGTCGAAGCTACTACCGGTCCGTTGGGGCAGGGGCTGTCCAACGCTGTCGGCATGGCGATCACCGAAGTGGCGCTCGCAGCGCGCTTCAATCGACCGGGCCACCAGATTGTTGATCACTTCACTTACGTCTTAGCCAGCGATGGCGACTTGGAGGAAGGGATTTCTTCCGAGGCCGGATCCGATGCTGGTCACCTGCATCTGGGAAAACTCATAGTCCTCTATGCCAATAACCACATAACCATTGAAGGCAGCACGAAACTGGCCTTTACGGAGGATCGTTCAGCCCGCTTCGCCGCTTTCGGCTGGCACGTGCAGCGGATCGGACAGGGAAACGACGTCGACGAAATTGAACGCGCGTTGAAAACTGCCCAGGAAGAGACGGGCAGACCCTCCTTGATTCTTGTACGCACCCACATCGGCTATGGCAGTCCTCATAAGCAAGACACGGCAGCCGCCCATGGAGAGCCGCTCGGTTTGGAAGAGGTTTGCCTGACTAAAGAAGCGCTGGGCTGGCCGCTGACCCCGACCTTCCATATTCCAGAGGAAGCCCTGGAGCATTTTCGGAAAGCGGTTACGAGAGGAAGTGATGCGCAGGCGGACTGGGAGTTACGTTTCGAGAGCTTTGCGAAGGAACACCCCGATCTGGCCGCAGAGTTTCAACGAGTCATACACAGGCAGCTCCCGAAAGGGTGGGACGGCAATCTGCCGACATTCACCACGGCGGATGGTCCGCTTGCAACTCGCGTCGCTTCAGGAAAGACGATCGCGGTTCTTGGCTCTCAGCTGCCCGAATTGATGGGAGGCTCGGCCGATCTCGCTCCCAGCACTCATACCACCATAGACGGCGCTGGGAACTTTGAGCCGGAGAACCGGGCGGGACGCAACATGCACTTCGGCATCCGGGAAAATGCCATGGGCGCCATTCTGAACGGCATGGCATTGCATGGGGGGCTCATCCCCTATGGGGGAACCTTTCTGGTCTTCAGTGATTACATGCGCCCACCAATGCGACTGGCAGCAATGAATTCTCTGCCAGTGATCTATGTCTTCACGCATGACAGCATCGCCATGGGAGAGGACGGTCCGACCCACCAGCCTGTTGAGCAGCTGTTGGGGTTGCGATCGATCCCGGGCATGGTTGTAATTCGACCGGCCGATGCCAACGAGACCGTCGCCGCTTGGCGAATCGCCATTGCGCGAAAAGGCCCGGTCGCATTGGTGCTGACGCGTCAGGGGCTTCCGGTGCTCGATCTCAACCACTACTCAGGGATACCCACGGGAGTGCCACTCGGCGGTTATGTTTTAGAGGACTCGCCTGGTGCTCGGTCCGACATCATTCTCATCGCAACCGGCTCCGAGGTGCATTTGGCACTGAAAAGTCGCAAGCAATTGGCGAGTGAAAGCGTCAACGCGAGAGTGGTGAGTATGCCGAGTACAAACATTTTCTCGATGCAGTCGGACGAGTATCGCGGCACAGTCGTGCCCCCAGGGGTGCCCGTGTTGGTCATCGAGGCTGGCGTGTCCCTCGGCTGGAGATCGTATGTTGGTCCACAGATCGCCGTCATCGGAGTAGATACCTTCGGAGCATCAGCTCCTGGAGCGGAGGTAATGGAGCACTATGGCTTTACCGTCGAGAATGTCTGCAAGCAGGTTCATAACGTGTTGCGGCAGGCCAAGGAGAAGAAGCCATGATGCTCGTCGGAATCGCCGCAGACCATGGAGGTTTCGTCCTGAAAACTCAGATTGCTGAGTTGCTGCGTAGCTCGGGATACGAGGTCGTGGACTTCGGCGCTCATCAATTAAACCTCGCAGATGACTACCCTAATTTCATCATCCCATTGGCGAGGGCTGTAGCTGCCGGGAAGGTTGAGCGTGGAATCGCGCTATGCGGCAGCGGCGTGGGTGCGTCCATCGCTGCGAATAAAGTTGCCGGTGTGCGTGCAGGGCTTATCCACGATGTTTTCTCCGCCCACCAGGGCGTCGAAGATGATGACATGAATGTCTTCTGTCTGGGAGGAAAAGTAATCGGCTCAGCGCTGGCCTGGGAACTGATCCGAACTTTTCTAGCCGCTCACTTCAGCGGCGCTCCACGCCACCAACGCCGTCTTGCAGAATTACAGGCGTTGGAGAAGCAGGAAGGTGCAGCGCAAACCATGGCAGGGGAGGAATGATGAGAGCGACAGAAAAGCTTCACAACATCGGCCAGAGCCTCTGGCTCGACAACATCACGCGGGGTCTGCTCACCAGTGGGACGCTTGCCCGGTATATCCAGGCGCTCTCGGTAACGGGCCTCACCTCGAATCCCACGATCTTCGATCACGCCATCAAGAATAGCAACGACTACGACGCCGCAATTCGCCAGAAGATCAAAGAGGGCAGGTCGGGCGAAGCCCTGTTCTTCGAACTCGCGCTGGAGGACCTCAAGCAAGCCGCCGATCTGTTTCGGCCCATCCACGACCTGACGAACGGCGTGGATGGTTGGGTGTCCCTGGAGGTCTCGCCCTTGCTGGCGCACGACACTGCAGCCACCCTGGCCGCAGCCAAGTCTCTTCACGCCCGCGCAGGGCGTCCAAATCTCTTCATCAAGATTCCCGGTACCAAGGAAGGACTCCCTGCCATCGAGGAAGCGATCTTTGCCGGCGTGCCGGTAAACGTAACACTGTTATTCTCGCGCGACCAGTACGTAGCAGCCGCTGAGGCGTACCTGCGAGGTATCGAGCGGCGTATCGCTGCCGGATTGAATCCGGAGGTTGGCTCCGTGGCTTCGCTCTTTGTCAGCCGCTGGGATGTCGCGGTAAAGGAGAAAGCGCCGGAAGCGTTGCGCAATCAACTCGGCATTGCCATCGCTGGCCAGGTCTATGAGAGCTACCGCATCGAACTCAACTCGCCGCGATGGCAGCGCATGCTCAACGCAGGTGGCTGTTCCCAGCGCCTGCTCTGGGCTAGCACTGGAACCAAGGATCCTAAAGCCTCAGACACGCTTTACGTGCGTGCTCTCGCAGCGCCCTTCACCGTAAACACGATGCCCGAGGTGACATTGAAGGCTTTCGGCGACCATGGAGAGATAGGAGAAATGTTGGCCGAGAGTGACGACGACTTCAACGAGGTGCTGACCAACTTCTCCAAGGCTGGCGTTAACGTTGACGCCTTGGGCGCACAACTTCAGGCAGAAGGTGCGGAATCGTTCGTCAAGTCATGGAACGATCTGCTGGAATGCATCGCGTCCAAGAGCAAGGTACTCAAAGCCGCTTGAACTCCTGGAGGGAAAAGATGAAGGGCAAATTTCTGCCAGAACGATATCGGCAAGATCGACCGGAGGGTATTGCAATGAGGAAGATCAGCTCATTTTCACTTTTGATATTCGTAGTAATTCTAGGCATTGGCGTAGCAGTCGCGTACGCCATGAATGGAGCCTCGAATATCTTCGCCGGCATATGGATCATTGGCATAGCGTTTGTCCTTGCCTTCGCTTTTTCCTCCGCTGTTCAGGTTGCGGATCAATGGAGCAGGGCGGTTGTCCTGCGGTTAGGCAAGTTCCGCTCGCTCGAGGGACCTGGAGTATTTCTGATCATTCCGATGATCGAAAACATCCCCTACTGGCTCGACACTCGCGTTCTTACGAGCTCTTTCAAAGCAGAAAAGACTCTCACGAAAGACACTGTACCGGTAGATGTGGATGCGGTGTTGTTCTGGAAGATTATCGACCCCAAGAAGGCGGCCCTCGATGTAGCTGACTACCAAAGCGCCATCAACTGGGCCTCTCAAACGGCTCTGCGTGATGTCATCGGCAAGACCATGCTCTCCGACATGCTCGAAGGCCGCGACAAGATCAGCGACTCGCTACGTAAGATCATCGACGAGCGCACCGAACCATGGGGCATCAATGTCATCTCGGTGGAGGTCAAGGACGTATTGATTCCTTCGGGTTTAGAGAATGCGATGTCGATGCAAGCCCAGGCCGATCGGGAACGTCAGGCCCGCGTTATTCTGGGAGACTCGGAGCGTCAGGTCGCGGAGAGCTTTGGCGAAGCAGCCAAGACCTATGCCAACAACCCAGTTGCTTTACACCTCAGAGCCATGAACATGCTTTACGAGGGCTTGAAACAAAACTCCACAATCGTCCTCGTTCCCAGCTCAGCCATCGATTCGATGCAACTGGGTGACCTTGCCGGAATTACAGCGCTGACCATGAAGCTGAGCCAGGAACATGCGAACAGGGAAAAGGAGAGTGCCTCCACGCCTGCACCGGCCGTTGAACTTCCACAGGCGGCGTAGCAAACGGAGCGCTGTGACCAAATGCGCACCTCAGAATCGGATAGATGGGGACATCAGCTCTCAAGGAGTCCGGAGAAAAGGAGCAACAATGTTCGACGGCAGCGGTAAACAAGTGAGCGGCGATTCCACTCGCGATGGTAATAACGGTCAACAGATTAGGCCGACAGTCGATGTCGAAGAAGGTATGGAAAAGACGCTGGACGATAATGCTGCAGCAGCAGAGGAATACGACGAAGTAGAAGAGGAGGAAGCAGTAGAGAATGTGGCAAACGCAAATGAAGGCTAATACGCAAAGTGTCTTAGTTGCTCATGAAGCTCGGAACTCACTCTAAAGGTTGGCCGTTCTTGTAGCGTAAACGTGCAAGCAAGACCGACTCACTTGCATGCGGAGAGAGGAGCAGAACTGCAGGAGGGCGCTGCGGCTGACTCAGTATCGCGTCAATCGCTCATCGATTGTTCCGAGCGTCCTGAAAACTCTGGCGGAAGTAACAAGCGGATTCGATGTGAACTGAAAACGCCTCGTATCGGGATCGCGCTGAGTGTTTGCTCCTGACGCGTTCACGTTGATTGCGAAGCCGCGGCCAGCATGACGCAGTGCTGTTTGCGGCAATACCTATCGTCCCGAGTCTCGCGCCCCCGCCCAATCCTATATCCCTGTCTTCGTGTGATGCAGATTGACACGGAAGTCTGCCCACGAAAAGGACTGCACCCAGCGAGTAGGGATCAGAACCGATCGATTCTGGAGCCAGGCTCCGCTTTTTACATCGAGGTAGCCGAGGTGCCAGCTGGGGTCATCGATTGCCGCAAATCTTCCGATGAGCGCGCAACCTGGTGGAGAAATGCAATGATCCAACCGAAGGGAGTTTACGAACGATTGCGACCTCGATCGTCTGACTAGGCCTCATCTGAACTCCTACATTTAGGAAGTGCTTTGGCTCTTGAGCGAAAGGAAAACCGCGTGGAACTGGGCATGATCGGGCTTGGACGGATGGGAACTAACATGGTGAGGCGTCTCATGCGCGCCGGACACGAGTGCGTCGTTTACGATCTCCATTCGGACGCAGTGCAGGCGCTCGCCAAAGATGGAGCGGTTGGGACTTCGTCGCTCGAAGACTTCGCGAACAATTTGAAGAAGCCCCGCGCCATCTGGATGATGGTCCCGGCGGCAGCGGTTGATCCGACGCTGAATACCCTTATTCCACTCCTACAACGTGACGACGTAGTGATCGACGGCGGCAACTCCTACTACCATGATGACATTCGCCGCGCAGCCGAATTGAAACCGAAGGGAATTCACTATGTGGACGTTGGGACCAGCGGCGGGGTCTGGGGATCAGAGCGAGGCTATTGCCTGATGATTGGCGGTGATGAAACCGTCGTCCAGCGTATCGACCCAGTTTTCGTAGCGTTGGCCCCAAGTGTCGAGGAGGCACCCCGCACGCCGGGTCGGGAAAAGCTTGGCGGGACTGCTGAGCACGGCTACCTGCATTGTGGTCCGAGCGGCGCTGGCCACTTCGTAAAGATGGTCCACAACGGCATCGAATACGGCATCATGGCCTCCTATGCTGAGGGATTTAACATCCTTCGTCATGCCAATGCAGGAAAGAACGGTCGCACCGTCGATGCTGAGACCACGCCGTTGCGCAATCCTGAGTACTACCCGTACGACCTGAACCTTGCTGATGTTGCCGAAGTCTGGCGACGTGGGAGTGTCATCGCTTCGTGGCTACTGGATCTGACAGCGACGGCGCTCCTCGATAGTCCGGACCTGTCTAAGTTCGCCGGTCGAGTGTCGGACTCCGGAGAGGGGCGCTGGACTATCGCTGCGGCCATCGACGAGTCGGTTCCGGCTCCTGTGCTCAGTGCCGCGTTGTACGAACGCTTCAGTTCGCGCGGCGAGGACGACTTCGCCGACAAGCTATTGTCTGCTCTCCGTTACCAGTTCGGCGGTCATGAGGAGAAAGCTGCCGACACGAGGAAAGTAGCCTGATGACTGCCTCCCGTTCCGATGCACTGGTACTCTTCGGTGTCACGGGTGATCTCGCACACAAGATGATCTTCCCGGCGCTCTATGCAATGGTGAAACGAGGCACACTTACTGTTCCGGTCATAGGCGTCGCTTTTCCTAAGTGGAGTCTTGTGCGCCTGCACAAACGCGTGACCGACAGCATAAAGCGATCTGGCGGGATCGATAACGAACGTGCGCTAAAGCATCTTCTGTCCCTGTTCCGATACGTGAGTGGGGATTACAAGGATCCAGGCACGTTCGCGGCGATAAAAGCGGCGATGGGCAGTTCCCGGCGTCCGGCTCACTACCTCGCCATCCCGCCCTCGCTATTTGAGACCGTAATCCAAGGACTCGGTGCCGCCAAGCTCTCCGACAATGCGCGAGTCATCGTCGAAAAACCATTCGGACGCGATCTTAAATCGGCGCGGGAGCTGAACCGCGTCGCTCACACCGTCTTCCCTGAGGACTCTATCTTTCGCATCGACCACTTTCTCGGGAAAGAGGCGATCATGAACATCCTCTATTTCCGCTTCGCCAACTCGTTTCTGGAGCCGATCTGGAACCGTAACTATGTTGCCAGCGTCCAGATCACTCTCTCGGAGGATTTCGGCATCGGGGACCGCGGCGCCTTCTACGAAACGGCCGGATGTCTGCGTGACGTGATCCAGAATCACCTCTTCCAGATCGTTGCGCTGCTCGCGATGGAACCGCTGGCCACCAGGGATTACGGGGCCATGCACGCCGAGAAGGCCAAGGTGTTCCAGTCCATGCGGCCATTGGAATCCGCCGACATGGTGCGCGGCCAGTATGCGGGATACCGGAGAGAGCCCGATGTGGCGAAGAATTCCGACGTAGAAACGTTCTGTGCCTTGCGACTCTTCATTGACTCGTGGCGCTGGGCGGGCGTGCCGTGGTATCTGCGCTCCGGAAAATTCCTTGCCAATACCGCGACCGAAGTCCTGGTAGAGCTGAAACCGCCTCCGCAGCAACTTTTCGCCGACTCGGCGCCAACCACCAGCCGCGCCAATTACCTGCGCTTCCGAATCTCCCCTGGCGCGGCAATCGCCCTTGCCGCACGCGTCAAACTCGCGGGCAAAGAGTTCGTCGGCGAACAGCGGGAACTCTATCTCTGCGAAGAGAGCTCAGGAGAAGAATTACCCTACGAACGCCTATTGGGAGCGGCTATGGCCGGCGATGGCGCGCTCTTCACCCGTGAGGATGCGGTTGAGGCCGCCTGGGCCGTGGTCGATCCGGTTCTCAAGAAGCACTCTCGGGTACAGCCCTACAAGCGCGGTAGCTGGGGACCTAAAGAGGCCGATGCGGTCATCCAAGCGGAAGGCGGTTGGCACAACCCCAGCCCCTGGGAGGCATCCGGGCTGTGAGCCGAGACGGTCGTATCTCTGCCACAGACGTTACGGGGATGACTCACAAATGTCGCTGGCGCCTCTCCGTGTGAAGCACGATTTTCCGGTCCAGGCATTCTCGTCCTTATGCAATTTTGAGGCGCTTGAATACAGGAGCTTTGGCGGTATCCACGATCAATGCAAAAACAACTGCCCCAACGAGCGTTCCGCCCACAACGAGTAATGGTAGAGGCAACATGGCGATTCCGCAGATCGCCAGCATTGAGGCGAGTGACAGATCGACCACAGACGAAAGCACCAGCCAGATGCTTGGGCGGGTTGACCATAGACGCTTACGAGCTCGATTCACGTAGGTGGTTGCCTGATTGCCAAACACGATAACCACGAAGGCGAGAGTTCTCAGTGTATCGATTCCGAGACCCAGGCGGAACTTACCGATAGCCAGCACGCAGATGCAAAACACCAACTCGCAGAGACCCATAAAAACGCCAGCGATGGTCAGGTTGCCGACTCGCCATGCATTGGGTTTAGGGGATGGTCGCACGTTATCCGTCGTCAGGGACATGCCCAGGAAGTCGCCGGTGATCATAATGATGACCATCAACATCGGGGTCAGGATTGCGTGTCCGGTCATGATCAGGCCCGCCGCCAGGAAGAGCACCTGCACAATCTTTTTTGTGACGGAATTCAAGGTATAGGTCAGAATGCGCTGGAAGGTCACCCTGCCTTCTTTCACTGCGGCCACGACACCCTCAAGACCGGGCTTAGTCAGCACAATTCCGGCTGCGGACTTGGCGACGTCTGTGGCTGTGGAAACCGCAATTCCCATCTGTGCCTGGCGCAACGCTGGCGCGTCATTGGCGCCATCGCCGCACATTCCGACGGTGTGGCCACTCTTCTGGAACGCTTGAACGATGTGATACTTGTCCTCGGGAAGGACTCCGGCAAAGACCGCAAACTCTTCCGGGCGGACACTCGCTGGGATTGGCCCAGGCGGACAGATAGCTCCTTCGAGTCCCACGGCTTTCGCGATGATTTCCGCAGTCGCCGGTGCATCCCCGGTCACCATCACCGTGCGCACGCCCAAGGCATAAAGCTCCTTCACAAGCTCGGATGCGTCCGTGCGAGGTGGATCGCTCAGGGAGATCAATCCAGCAAGGCGCATCGCTGTCGCTGTGCCCACGGCAACCGCCAAAACCCGGAAGCCCTTCTCTTCGAGTTGCTGGGCCGTTGCGGCGGCTGTTGGCATTGCTTCGGTCAGTTTGATGACCACTGCAAATGCCCCCTTCACAACGCGCACCGTGCCGCCATTCGCATCAATTGCTGTTGCCTCCGACATTTTCTTGGACGGATCGAATGGAACAAACTTGGTCAGCTTAGGCATATCGGCGAGTTTCGATTTGGCGGCAGCAGCGCGAATTGCCGTGTCCACGGGATCTTGTCCGCCATCGGAACTGGCCAGAGCCGCCATCCCGAGCAAGTGTGCTTCATCGAAGCCAGTCTCGGGATGGACCGTAGTCAGCGCCAATTCGTTAAGAGTTAACGTTCCCGTTTTGTCCGAGCAGAGAACGTCCAGCGTTGCCGCCTCATCCACGGCCGACAACCTGGTTGGCAGCACACCCAAGCGCGCCAGCGCCTTTGCGCCAATCGCCGCTGCAAGCGTAAACGTAGCGGGCAGTGCCACAGGGATCGAGGCCAGAACTGCAGTGAGAACCAGAGGGATAATCTCGCCCACCGGCATCTTGCGGTCATGGGCATACGCCACCAGCAAGAGGATGATGAAGCCATTGAAGATCGCAAGATTGCGCACCACGCGCACGACGGTTTTTTGCTGCGTGCTCTCAACGTGTGCGGTGCGGACGAGCTCTGCCGTGTGCCCGAACTTTGTGTGCACTCCAGTTGCAGTGACGTTGCCGTGGCTTCTCCGCGCCGCACTAGCGCCCCTGCATACGTCTGCAGGCCCGCTCCGGCTTCGATCGGGACAGATTCACCGGTGAGCATCGACTGATCGAGCAGGATCGATCCATCGATCAATTTTACGTCGGCTGCAACCACGCCACCGAGCGACAGCTTGATCGTGTCGCCGGGTACCAGTTCAGTGGCAGGAATGTTCTTCCAGGCACCGTCACGCCGCACGGAAGCCGTCAGGGCAAGCCGTGATTTCAGCGCCGCAAGAGTGGCCTGTGCGCGTCCCTCCTGGAAGAATCCGAGGGCAGCATTGAACACCAGGAGCCCAGCGATGACCGCTGCTTCAATGTATT
>CAILAZ010000209.1 GCA_903832295.1 uncultured Acidobacteriota bacterium | reverse complement strand
GCTATCCCGACGTCACCACCCTTACCACGCTTTCCCCAGTGGAGAAGGCAAACTGCGCGCCTTAACCCGACAGCACAAAGGGCCGCGCGGCTGGATGCCGGCGCGGCCCCTGATCTCCTACGGTTCGATCTCTTACTTCTGAGAAACCAGTTTCACCAGCTCGGAGTAATCTTTCTTCTCCAGCCCGTGTACCTGCTTGTTGTACTCGTCCACCTTCGACGAGTAGTTCATCGAGCAGAACTTCGGCCCGCACATTGAGCAGAAAGACGCGTCCTTGTAGAACTTGTCCGGCAGCGTCTCATCGTGCATCGAGCGCGCCGTCTCCGGGTCCAGCGAGAGCTCAAACTGCTTCTCCCAGTCGAAGGTGTAGCGGGCGTGGCTCAGGGCGTTGTCGCGGTCCTGCACTCCCGGCCTGTGCCGTGCAAGGTCGGCCGCGTGCGCCGCGATCTTGTAGGCGATGATGCCGTCCTTCACGTCCTTCTCGTTCGGCAATCCCAGGTGCTCTTTCGGAGTCACGTAGCAGAGCATCGCCGCGCCGTACCAGCCGATCAGCGCCGCTCCAATCGCCGAGGTTATGTGGTCGTAGCCCGGAGCGATGTCGGTCACCAGCGGCCCCAGGGTGTAGAAGGGCGCGCCGTCGCACCACTCCACTTCCTTGTCCACCTGCTCCTTGATCTTGTCCAGAGGCACGTGCCCCGGCCCTTCAATCATCACCTGCACGTCGTACTTCCACGCGATCCGTGTCAGCTCGCCCAAGGTCTTCAACTCGGCAAACTGCGCTTCGTCGCTGGCGTCTGCAATGCAGCCGGGCCGCAGCCCGTCGCCCAGCGAGAATGCCACGTCATACTTCGCCATGATCTTGCAGATGTCCTCAAAGCACTCGTAGAGGAAGTTCTGCTTGTGGTGGTGTGCCATCCACTGCGCCAGGATTGCGCCGCCGCGGCTGACGATGCCGGTGATGCGGTTGGCCACCAGCGGCAGATGCTGCACCAGCAGGCCGCAGTGGATCGTCATGTAGTCCACGCCCTGCGCCGCCTGCTCTTCGATCACCTCCAGCATCAGTGCCGCCGAGAGGTCTTCAATGCGCTTGACCCGCGCCACTGCCTCGTAGATCGGCACCGTGCCCATCGGCACCGGGCAGTGCCGCAGCAAGGTCTCGCGGATGCCGTGAATGTCGCCGCCCGTGGAGAGGTCCATCATCGTGTCCGCGCCGTAGTGCACGGACGTGTGCAGCTTCTTCAACTCCTCCTCCACGTTGGAGGTCACGGCCGAGTTGCCGATGTTGGCGTTGATCTTGCACAGCGAGTCCACGCCAATGCACATCGGCTCCAGCTCGGGATGGTTGATGTTTGCCGGAATAATCATCTTGCCTTCGGCAACTCTCGTCCGCACCAGTTCGGGCGAAATCTTCTCGCGCTCGGCCACGAACAGCATCTCTTCGGTGATTTCGCCCTTGCGCGCATAGTGCATCTGGGTCATGTTGCCGTCGCCCGTGCGCGCTGCCTCGGCCTTGCGCCGCGCAATCCACTCCTGGCGCAGTTTCGGAATGCCATCTGCCGGAATTCCGTGTGGCGAGACGCTTTTGCTTCCATTGCCGTTTGTTCCGTCGCTCATGCCTGCAAACCCCTTTTTTCGAGAACCAATCGCTCATTATACGATGCCCGCGCCTGTGCAACGAACCACACTTCTCTGAGTCCCGCCCGCCTGCTCTGCATCCAATTATCAAGCCGCGCGCGTCTTGACCCGCCCGCCGTCCCGAAGTACCCTCAAAGCAATGGGGAAGTGGGGATAGCAGCTCTGGTTCGATTCAGCGCGCTGTTTGTCCTTCTTCGTGGGTGGAAAATGAATAAGTATCTCAAGTTCGGCGCGCCGATCATTTTGATTGTCTGCGGTCTCGGCTATCTCGCCGTCAGCGGGGTTCAGGAAAGCAAAAGCTATTACGTCACCATCAAGGAAATGGGAGAGATGGGCGACGGCGCATACAGCAAGCGCCTCCGCGTCGCCGGAAACGTCCAACCCGGCTCCATTCACCGCCAGGGAACGCACGTTCAATTCACCCTCACCGAGCAGGGACGCACCCTCAACGTCGTTTACGTGGGCACCGAAGCACCGCCCGACACCTTCAAAGACAACGCGCAGGCCCTCGCAGAAGGCAGTTATGGCCGCGACGGCGTCTTCCACGCCAAGCAGCTCCAGGCCAAGTGCGCCTCCAAGTACGGCCCCGCGCAGCCCGGGCAACAACCCGGCGCCGCTCCCGCCGCCACGCCAGAAAAGGCCGAGGCCGCCGCGCCCGCCATGGGACGATAGCCCTGTCCAATTCGACGCGCTACACTTCTCTACCTGTGAATGACCCCACTCCCAGCATCGCTGCCCCACTCTCCTCGGAGGGGGCAGCCGTCTCCGTCCGCGACGTTGTGCGCCACTTCGGACGCTTCGCCGCCCTGCGCGGTATCACCGCCGACTTTGCTCCCGGACGCCTCTATGTTCTGCTCGGCGAAAATGGCGCGGGCAAAAGCACCCTCCTCCGCGTGATCGCCGGGCTCCTCGCCCCCTCGCGCGGAAGCGTCCGCGTCCTCGGCTCCTCGGACATCCGCTCCGTCGCCACCCGCTTCGGATACATGGGCCACGCTCCGCTCCTCTACGACGAAATGTCTGCCGTCGAAAACCTCGCCTACTTCGCCGCGCTTTACGGCATCACCGACCGCGCCCGCTGTGAGGATGCCATCCGCACTGTCGGCCTCGACCCTTCGCTCGAACGCCGTGTCGGCCAATATTCGCAGGGCATGCGCCAGCGCATCTCGCTCGCCCGCGCCATCGTCCACGGACCCGAGCTTCTCTTTCTCGACGAGCCTTTCTCCAACGTCGATGTCCGCTCCGCCAAGCAGATGACCAGCCTGCTGGCCCGCATGCGCGACCAGGGCACCACCATCTTCGTCGTCACCCACCAGGCCGCCATCATGGAACCCGTTGCCGACGAATGTGTCGTCCTCGATGCCGGGCGCCTTGTCGCCCGCGAAAAGGGAATCCCTCCGCGCCTGCTCACCCCGTACCTTGCCGAGGAGCGCGCCGCCCTGCGCACCAACATGGAGGGCGCATGACCTCGCCAACCCTGTGGGCCATCACCCGCCGCTCGCTGGTCAAGGATCTCCGCCTCGAATGGCGTTCCAAAGACGCCATCAACAGCATGTTGTTCTTCGCCCTGCTCGTCGTGGTCATCTTCAGCTTCGGCTTTGATCCCACCGCCGAAGAGTCGCGCAAAATCGCCGGAGGCCTTCTCTGGGTCGCCATCCTGTTTGCCACCGTCGTTGCCCTCAACCAGACCTGGACCCGCGAGTTGCGCAACCAGGTGCTCGACGCCTACCGCCTCTCGCCCGCACCTCCGCAGGCATTATTTCTTTCCAAGACCATCGGAAACTTCCTCTTCGTCTCCATTCTTGAAGTTCTGATGGTTCCGCTCTTCGTCGTCTTCTACAACCTGCGCTCTGTCGGACCCGTATGGCAGTTGCTGGTTGTCGCCCTGCTTGCCACCTGGGCATTGGTGGTGAACGGAACCTTCTTCGCGGCGCTTTCCATCCGTACCCGCAGCCGCGAGATCATGCTCCCGCTCATCCTTTTTCCCATCTCCATCCCGGCGCTGCTCGCCATGGTAGATGCCACCACTTCCATCCTCACGGGCGATAACTCGCCCATCTTCTGGATACGGCTGCTTGCGGTGTATGATCTCGTCTTCACCACCGTCAGCCTCATCCTGTTTGAACCGGTGCTGAACGCGGAATGAAAATACTCTTCAATGTTCTCGCAGTGTTTACGCTCCTGCTGCTTGGCTACGGCTTCTGCCAGGCCATGTACATCGCGCCCACAGAGGCCACCATGGGCGACGTGCAGCGGATCTTCTACTACCACCTGCCCTCGGCCTGGGTAGCCTTCCTCCTCTTCTTCGTCAACTTCCTCGCCTCCTGCTGGTACCTCACTCGTCGCAGCCCGGGCGCAGACGCCCTCGCCCTGGCCTCTGCTGAGGTCGGCGTCAGCTTCTGCACCATCGTCCTCATCACCGGACCCATCTGGGCCCGTCCCATCTGGGGCATCTGGTGGACGTGGGATGCGCGCCTCACCAGCACGCTGGTCCTCTGGCTCATCTACGTCAGCTACCTCGTTCTCCGCCACTACGCCACCGGAGGCCAGGTCCCGGTCCTCGCCGCAGCCCTCGGTATATTCGGATTTGTCGATGTTCCCATCGTTTACATGGCCATCCGCTGGTTCCGCACCCAGCACCCGCAGCCCGTCATCGGCGGCGGCCAGGGCACCGGGCTCGACCACACCATGTGGGTCGCCGTCCTTTGGAACCTTGCGGCCTTCGCCATGCTCGCCCTCATGTTTGTACTGATTCGCTACCGCCAGGCGCTCGACGAGCACGCGCTGGAGGAAGCCCATGCCCAGGCATCGCTCGATTATGAAACGGAGGGCGCACAATGAACGGCGCGAACAACAACGCTTATCTCTACTCGGCCTATGTCGTCGTCTGGGTCATTCACTGCGTCTATGCCCTCAGCCTTGTCAGTCGCAGCCGCCGCATGAAGCGCGAACTCGCTGAGTTGAACGCCGGGCGGCCCGGCCGCTAGCCGCCGGGTTGCCTGCAACCCATCGCAACTAATTTCCCGGACCCGGTTTTGCACTACTGTTGTGCGGCCCGTGGGATTTCCAATCTCCTTTCGGGCCGCATCCAAGCAGGTAGTTGGTATGAGTTCCAGGAAAGGGAAGACCATGAAAAAGTTTGCTGGATTGCTAGCCGCGCTTCTCATCTGTTCCGTTGCCGCCTTCGCTCAGGATCGCCATGAAGGCCAGCAGGGTGGCGGTCATCAGCAGGTCGGCGGCGGTCACATTCCCTCGCACGGCCCCGCGCCCGCTGCCCATCCCGCTCCTCCGGCAAACAACGGAGGCAATCGGGGCCATGACGACCACGCGGCCCCTCCCTCTGACAATCGCGGCAATGATCGCGGTAACAATCACGCCGACAATCGCGGCAATGACAATCGCGGTGACCGTGGCGGCCAGCCTGACCGTGGCAGCCAGCCTGACCGTGGCAGCTTCCGCGATCAGCCCAGCCACCCCGAAGCCCCCCATGTTCACCGCAACAACCAGTGGGTGGGACATGACACAGGCCGTGGCGACGAGCACTACCGCCTTGACCGTCCCTGGGAGCACGGACATTTTGCCGGTGGCATTGGCCGCCGTCATGTCTGGCATCTCGGGGGAGGCCGCCCCGACCGCTTCTGGTTCAACGGGTTCTTCTTCGGCGTAGCTCCCTACGATTATGGATACTGCGGTGACTGGGACTGGAACAACGATCAGATCGTGCTCTATGACGATCCTGACCATGAGGGCTGGTACCTGGCCTATAACACCCGTCTCGGAACCTACATTCACGTGCAGTATCTCGGCACCTAGCCTCGCGCGTCGCGCACAAAAAAATCGGCTGCCCGCTCTGGGCAGCCGATTCACTTTCCACTCAACAACGGTTAGATCAATCCAGTCTGCCGTGCCATCGTCAGCGCCTCAACCGCCGCGCCGCGCGCTCCCGCCGTGTCGCCGTTCGGCATCGGATAAATGGGAATATCCGCCTGCTCCTCGCGCTGTGTCGGCATCGCCGCCTTGATCTGCTCCAGGAAGCGCTTGGTGAAGTCGGGGCTTGCTTCCAGCACGCCGCCGCCCACGATAAACGCGTCGGGATCAAACGTGTTAACCATGCAGTCGAAGAACAGTCCCAGCGCCGTTGCCTGGATACGGAAGACCTCGCGGCACAGTGCGTCGCCCTTGTCGGCCATGCCGCGCACCAGCTTCGCGGCCTGGTGGGCGTCCGTCATCTTGGCAAGTTCATGGTTCGGAGATTTCTTCAGCAGGTAGGGGAGAACCGTCTTCTCAATCGAGGTCAGCGATGCCAGCGACTCCAGGTCGCCCACGCGTCCGCAATTACACTGCGGCACCATGCCCTCAATCCCTGCAATCGACTGGTAGGGAATCAGCATGTGTCCCAGCTCTGCGCCAAAGCCCACGCGTCCCTTCAGTACGTTGCCCTCAATAATCACGCCGCCGCCCGTACCTGTTCCAATCACAACGGAGATCGATGTTGCCTTGCTGTTGGCGCCGAAGATGGAGAAGTGGCCCCACAGTGCGCCCGCGTTGGCATCATTCAGATAGGTAACTGGCTTTCCCAGTTTGCGCGCCATGCCCTCGCGAATATCAAAGCCCTTCCACTTCTCGTGCGCAAAGTTGGTCGAACCCCGTGCGCTCAGCACGCCGGAGGCGCTCGCCGGACCCGGCGTATCCAGCCCCACGGCCACAATGTCGGATACCTCAATCTCGGCCAGCTTCGCCGCAATCTTCAGCCCGTCTTCAATCTGCTGCAGGCAGACATCGGGACCCTGCTTGGTCAGCGCGGGATGTTCACACAGCCCCTCGATAAGGAACCGTTCGTCCTTGTTGACCAGGGTATAGTTGATGGCAGTTCCGCCAAGATCGACTCCAGCCACTACTTGCATGCGATTCTCCCTAAAATCATGATTGCCCACCCCGGCAATAGCCTAGCAGAAATGCCCTACCTTTCGCCTCTCCGTCGCCCAGAATCCACCGGGCATAGTCACTCCCGGCTGCTATTTCTCTTCACCATCAAAAAATTACTCCCCTTGCCCACTCTCCTTTCCAAGTAAAATTTCTACCGAACCCTGAAAGCTCATGGAGGAGCAGATGCGGCGCACGATTCTGGTTACCGGCGGAGCAGGGTTCATCGGCTCGAACTTCGTTCTGCAACGCATCGCCGCCGGGGACCGTGTCGTCAACCTCGACAAGCTCACCTATGCCGGAAATCTCGGCAACCTCGCCTCCGTCCAGCACAACCCGGATCACGTCTTCATCCAGGGCGGCATCGAGGACGAAGCTCTCGTCCAATCCCTGCTGGCGAAGCACCAGCCCCAGGCCATCGTCAACTTCGCCGCGGAAAGCCACGTGGACCGCTCCATCGTCAGTCCCGAGGAGTTCATCTCCACCAACGTCGTCGGCTCCTTCCGCCTCCTCCACGCCGCCCTCGCTTACTACCGGGCACTCGCCCCCGCCGCTCAGGCCGCCTTCCGCTTCCTCCATGTCTCCACCGACGAAGTCTATGGCTCGCTCTCCAGGTCCGATCCCGCCTTCACCGAGGAAAAGGCCTACGAGCCCAACAGTCCCTACTCGGCCTCCAAGGCCGCCAGTGACCACCTGGTCCGCGCCTACTACCACACCTACGGACTCCCGGTCATCACCACCAACTGCTCCAACAATTACGGCCCCTACCAGTTTCCGGAAAAGCTCATCCCCCTCGTCATCCTCAACGCCTTCCACGGCAAGCCCCTCCCCATCTACGGAGACGGGCTCAACGTCCGCGACTGGCTCTACGTCGGAGACCACTGCCTCGCCATCTCCCTTGTCCTCGAACGCGGCCTCCCCGGCAAGACCTACAACATCGGCGGAGACAGCGAGATGGCCAACATCGACGTCGTCACCACCATCTGCTCCATCATGGACGAGTTTCACCCCTCCGGCGCCCCTCACAGCCGCCTCATCACCTACGTAACGGATCGTCCCGGCCACGACCGCCGCTATGCCGTCGATTCCTCCAGGCTCAAGCGCGAACTCGGCTGGAGCCAGCAGGAAACTTTCTCCACCGGCATCCGCCGCACCATCGAGTGGTACCTCGCCAACACCGCTTGGATTCAGGAAGTCACCAGCGGCGACTACCGCAGGTGGATCACCGCCAACTACGAAGCCCGGGGGGCAAAATGAAAGGCATCATCCTCGCCGGAGGCTCCGGCACCCGTCTTTATCCCGCCACCATCGCCATCAGCAAGCAGCTCATCCCCATCTATGACAAGCCGATGGTCTACTACCCCCTCAGCACCCTCATGCTTGCCGGAATCCGCGACATCCTTCTCATCTCCACTCCCCTTGAAGTTCCCCGCTTCCGCGAGCTTCTCGGCGACGGCGAACGCTGGGGCATCCACATCACCTACGCCGAGCAGCCCCGCCCCGAGGGCCTCGCCCAGGCCTTCCTCATCGGCGAACCGTTCATCAATGGCGTCCCCTGCGCCCTCATCCTTGGAGACAACATCTTCTACGGCCAGAACATGTCCAAACTCCTCCAGCAAAGCGCCGCAGCCGAATCCGGCGCTACAATTTTTGCCTACGCCGTGCAGGACCCTGCCTCCTACGGTGTCGTCGAGTTCGACGCTGCCGGGCGCGCCGTAAGCCTTGAAGAGAAGCCCGCCCATCCCCGCTCCCGCTTCGCCATCACCGGACTCTACTTCTACGATTCCCAGGTCGTCTCCCTCGCCAAGTCGCTCCGCCCCTCCAAGCGCAACGAGCTTGAGATCACCGACCTCAACCGCCTCTACCTCGACCAGGGCCAGCTCAACGTCGTCACCTTCGGACGCGGCACCGCCTGGCTCGACACCGGAACCCACGACTCCATGCTTGAGGCGTCCACCTTCATCGCTACCCTCGAAAAACGCCAGGGCCTCAAAATTGCCGCCCCCGAAGAGGTCGCCTACCGCATGGGCTTCATCGACGGCCCCCAACTCCAGCTACTCGCCCAACCCCTCCTCAAAAGCGGCTACGGCAAGTACCTTCTCCAGCTCCTCGAAGACTGACCCAGGCAGAACTGGCGGCAGTTTAAGCTGCCGCCAGCAAACCCCCTCTGCCTTCACGCCTGTTTTCTGTCTTTCTTCGCGCTCTTCCCCTTCACGTTCGCCTCCACCGCCGCCCGTATCAACTCCTTCAGCGCCTTTTCATCCACCTTCTCTCCTTCGTGGATATCAATCGCCCGCCTCACATTCCCCTCCAGGCTGGAGTTAAACAGTCCCGCCGGATCTTCCAGCGCCGCTCCCTTTGCGAACGTCATCTTCACCACGCTCTTGTAGGTCTCTCCCGTGCACACAATTCCCCCGTGTGACCACACCGGAGTCCCCATCCACTTCCACTCTTCCACAATCTCCGGGTCTGCCTCGTGGATCAGCTCCCGCACCCGTGCCAGCATCTTGCCTCGCCAGTCCCCAAGTTCCCTGATCCTCTCGTCAATCAACTCTCCTGCCGGCTCTGCCTTTTTCATCTCCGCCTCCGCCGTGTTAGATGCAGCGCTCCTGCTCAGCTTTTTCCTCACCCCATCCGCCTGTTATCCTAGTCTGTACTCAGTATCCCCCCTTTCTTAGAGGAACCCATGGCCGCACTCATCGACGCCATCGACGTCAAGCGCAAGATGTACTTCGAGCACGAGAACACTCCCTTCCTCTGCCTTGATGCAGAAGTCTCCACCCCCACCGCTCGCGGCGCCCAGACTCTCGTCCGCCTCAAGATGCGTAATCTCCTCACCCGCGCCGTCTTTGACAAGTCCTTCAAGGCCTCTGACAAATTCCGCGACCCCGATCTCCAGATGGTTCAGGCCTCCTACCTCTACTCAGACGGCGACGGCTCCCACTTCCTCGACCAGGAAACCTTCGAGACCCTCACCCTCTCCGGAGACATGATCGGCGACGCCCTCGACTTCCTCATCGAAGGCGCAATCATCGAACTGCACAAGTACAACGGCAATCCCATCGGCCTCCAACTCCCCACCCATGTTGAACTTGAAGTCACCTACACCGAGCCCGGAGCACGCGGAGACACCGCCGGTGGCAACGTCACCAAGCCCGCCACTCTTGAGACCGGAATCGACATCCGCGTCCCTCCATTCATCAAGCAGGGAGAAAAAGTGAAGGTCTCCACCGAGACCCGTGAGTTCGCCGGACGCGCCTGACCGCACCGTGGGTCACGTCCCATTTCCATTCTTCGTGCGCCGCCTTCCCCGGGCGGCGCTTTTTGTCGCACACAAAAACGTGACCAAAGTCACATGACCTAAGTAATGTCTGCCACTGTTTTGGCCCTTGATCCGGGGTAGAATACCTCATCTGTTTGTTGAAAGTTGGAAGTAGATGGGCACCCTGGGCGTTGCTCCTGTTTTTCCGCCTCCGCCGCGGACTGGCAAGGATCGTACGTGGAGAAGGACCGCAAGTGCTGTTGCGTGCGTCGCCCTCTTTGGCCTCCTCACTACCTCGGCCCTGTTCCGCTACCTGCGCGCTGAGGAGCAGTCCTACTTCCAGGCTCAGTTCAAGCACAGTGCCGAAACCCGCAACCGCCTCCTGCAGGATCGTCTCGAAGCCAACCTCCTCATGGCCGCCTCCGTCTCCCGTTATATGGAGGCCACCCGGAATCCAACCCAGGAGGATTTCTCCTCGTTTGCCGCTCCCCTCGTGGCACGTTGCCCAGAGGTCCTGGCCGTCGAGTGGATTCCAGCCGTTCCCCTGGCTCAGCGCGATCCATTCAACGCCCAGTGGCGGCGCTCGTTAGCGAACGGTTTCCAGATATTCGAACTCGACAGCAGCGGCCAGGTTCAGCCTGCTTCCCAGCGCTCGGTTTACTATCCCGTCCTCCTTGCCGCACCGCTCAAGCCCAGTGAACGTGCCGTGGGATATGATCTCGGCTCCAGCGCCCCGCGTTTGGAAGCTCTCATGCGCGCCCGTGACACCGGACAGCCCGCCGTAACCGAGCGTCTTCATCTGGTCCAACGCCAGGCAAATACCTTTGGCTTGTTCCTCGCCATTCCCGTCTATAGTGCCGGAGCCCGGATCGAATCCATTTCCCAGCGCCAGGCGGCCCTTCGCGGCTTTGTCCTCGCTGTCTTCGATGCCGATGCGATGTATGAGGCTACGTTCGAGAATGTTCCCCCAGCGGGCTTTACCTCCCGCCTCCTCGACCTCTCTGCTCCCCCGGACCGCAACCTCCTCACCTTCCGTAGCTCTCGCTTTCAACTCCCGATCACCTGGAAACAGTGGTTTTCCGCTCCTCCACCGCATTACCTGGGCGCCTTCTCCTACGGAGGCCGCAATTGGGCACTTGCCCTTGACGCCGTCCCATCCTACATGCAGGCCAATTACGCCATTCTCTACTGGCTCATCCTGCCCGCCGGAGTTCTCACCACCTTTTTCTTCTCTCTCTACCTCTACTTCATTCTCCATCGGCGCGAGATTCTGGAACGTGCCGTCGCAGTTCACACCGCGGCCCTCTCAGAGAGCGAATCCCTCTTTCGCAACATGTTTGACCGGCATGATTCCGTCATGCTCCTCGTGGAACCCACCACAGGAAACATCCTCCGGGCCAATGCCGCCGCGGAAGCCTACTGCCGTTTTCCGCCCGGTGTGCTGCTGCAACTCAACCTCGATGACTTCAACACCAACACTTCGGCTGAGATGAGTATTCGTCGCGCGGCGGCCTCCTCTCGCCGCGTCTCTTGCTTTGACTCCCAGTACCGCCTTGCGGATGGCGAAGTTCGTGATGTTGAAGTTCACACCTCGCCCATTCCCTACCAGGGAAGGGAAGTTCTCTTCTCCATCGTCAATGACGTCACCGAGCGCCGCCGCATCGAAGAATCTCTCCGCATCGCCAATGAGCGTTTTGAACTCGCCCTCAGAAACTCCACTGTCTCGGTCTTCAGCCAGGACCTCGAACTCCGCCACACCTGGTCCGCCAAGCCCATCCTCGGCCATGCAATCTCTGACCTGATCGGAAAGCGTGACACCGACCTCTTCGAGTCTCCCGCCGATGCCGCCATCACCGAGGCCATCAAGCGCGATGTCATTCTCACCGGCTCAAGCCGCCATCAGGAGGTCGTGCTTCACCGCAGTGCTGGTGATTCCCACTACGATCTCCTTGTCGATCCCCTCCGCGACTCCGAAGGTCGCATCGTCGGCGTCACCTGTGCCGTCATAGACATTACCAGCCGGAAACTCGCCGAGGCAGCTCAGCGGGAGGCCCACGTATTTCTCCAGGCGACCATCGATGCGCTCTCCTCCAACATCTGTGTCCTGGATGAGTCAGGCAACATCATCTCGGTCAATCGAGCATGGCGCGAATTCGCAACTGCAAATCAACCCTGCGCCTCCGGGTCACCGGTCGAGCATGCGTATTACGAGCAGGCCAATTACCTGGCAGTCTGTGACGTTGCAACCGGCCCGGATGCGGACGAGGCAGGCAGAATCGCCGCAGGCATAAGAGCAGTTCTGGCAGGCGAGAGCGAACGCTTCTCAATGGAGTATCCCTGTCACTCCCCTTCGGAGCAGCGGTGGTTCTCGTGCAGGGTCTCGCGTTTCGCCAATCAGCATCCCACCCGAGTTGCGGTTGAGCACATCAGCATCACGGATCGAATACTCGCCGAGGCCGCCCTCCGTGAGAGCGAGGTTCGCTTCCGCGCGCTCTTTGAGCACAACATGGATGCCGTCCTGCTCACCCAGCCGCTCGGCACCATCGTCGCCGCCAATGCCGCCGCCTGCGCCATGTTCAACGCCACGGAGAAGGAACTCTGCGGCATGGGAAACAGCCTGGTCGACCCCGAAGACCCGCGCCGCGCACTTTCCTTGGAGGAGCGGGCGCGCACGGGCAAGTTCCGCGGCGAACTGACCCTCGTGCGCAAAGACGGCTCAAAGTTCACTGGGGAGCTTACTTCTCTCATCCTCCCCGGCGGCAATAGCTCCTATGTCCTCTTGCGTGACATCACCGACCGCATACGCTCCGAAGCCGCTCTCCGCGACAGCGAGGCCCGCTTCCGCGCCGTGCTTGACAACTCTCATGACGCCATCTACCGCTTCAACCTCCAGACCGACCGCTTCGAGTACATGAGCCCGAGCGTCGAATCCATCATTGGCTACACTCCCGCCGAATTCCTTGCCTTGGAGAACCACGAATTCATCGCCATGGTGCACCCCGACGACCGCCTCGCCGGACGTGCCGCACTCCAGCAGGTGACCGAGCACGGCCACTCGCACGTCGAGTACCGTCATCGTGCAAAGAGCGGCGAATACCGATGGCTCTCTGCCCGTATGACTCTCACCTTCGATGACGCGGGTCGTCCCCTCCACCGCTACGGAAATGTGCACGATATTACCCGGCGCAAACTTGCCGAAGAAGCCCTCCGTGAGACCGAAGCCCGCTTCCGCGCCGTGCTTGAAAACTCCACCGATGCGGCTTTCCGTTACAACGAGCTCACTGACCGCTTCGATTACATGAGCCCATCCATCGAGGCGATGACCGGTCGCACCCCGGAGGAAGCCCTCGGCCAGGCAGATGGGGATTTCCTCGACATGGTGCATCCGGATGATCGCCCAGCCGCCTTGGCCGCATTTGAGACGTTGCATGCTTCCGGCCGGGCGGAGTTTGAGTACCGCCATCAATCCAAGAGTGGAGAATACCGCTGGCTCTCCACCCGCTTGTCCCGGACGAACGATGCCGAGGGCCGACCGCTCTACCGCTACGGCAACATTCGTGACATAACCGCGCAGAAGCAGGCTGAGGCCGAACAAGCCCGCCTCCTCCAAGGCATCGAGCAGGTCAGCGACTCTGTCGTTATGACCGGTCTCGACGGCACCATCCTCTACGTAAATCCCGCCTTCGAGAAGATCACCGGATACACCCGCGCGGAAGCTCTCGGGTGCAATCCTCGCATGCTCAAGAGTGACCGTCAGCCCGTGGAATTCTATGAGGAGCTGTGGGCCACCTTGCTCCGCGGGGAAACCTGGTCCGGAAACCTCGTCAACAAACGCAAAGATGGCGGCTTCTACACCGAGGTCGCAACCATCTCCCCCGTCAAGGACGCTGGCGGCAACGTCGTCAACTTCGTCGCCGTCAAGCGCGACATCACCGATGAACTCCTCACCCGGGAGCAGTTGAACCGGGTGCAGAAACTCGAATCCGTGGGCCGCCTCTCCGGCGGAATCGCCCACGAGTTCAATAACCTCCTCATGGTGATTCAGGCCCACGCGGAATTGATGTCGCTCCACATTCCCGGTGATGAATATCTCCGCCACAGCACCGAGAAAATCGTCAATGCATCCCGGACCGGTGCCGGCCTCACCGCTCGCATGCTGGCCTTCAGTCACAGTCAGCTCAATATGCCGGTCGTGCTCGACCTCGCCGGCACCGTCGGTGAAATGTTAACCGAGCTGGAGCACCTGGTCGGAGAACGCATCGCTCTTCGCATCCAATCGCAGTCGTCCCCTTGCTCCGTCAAGGTGGACCCCAACCATCTCGCCCAGGTCCTCATCGACCTCTGCGAAAACGCCCGCGATGCCATGCCCGCCGGCGGCACCCTCACCATCGCTACCTCCACCGTCTCCGTGCAGCAGGGAAGCGTCAGCGGCCATCCCTACATCCTCCCCGGAAATTACGCCGCCCTCACCTTGACCGACACTGGCATCGGAATGAGCAGGCAAACACTCCAGCAGGTATTCGAGCCGTTTTTTACCACCAAGGAAGTCGGCCAGGGTACCGGACTCGGCCTCGCAACCGTCTATGGAATCGTCAGACAGGCAGACGGGTACATCTGGGCTGAAAGCGAACCGGGGAAGGGAGCCTGCTTTACCGTCTTCCTGCCTCTTGTCGCGCCCGCCGCGCCCGCCACTCTCCCGCTCCTCTCCACCGCAAGCAAGCGGGGAACCGAAACTCTCCTCATCGCCGAAGATGAAGATTCCCTGCGCTCTGGAATCGAGGAGTTCCTCGTCGGCCTCGGCTACAACGTGTTGGCTGCTGCCTCCGGTGAGCAGGCCCTTGCCCTTGCCGCTGCCCAACCCCGGATCCACCTTCTCCTCACCGACATCGTCATGCCCGGAATCAACGGATGGCAGTTGTCTCAGGCGCTTGCCGCGGAGCGGCCGGATCTCAAGATCATCTACATGTCTGGATTCAGCAGCGACAGCGAGCTCGGGAACGACGGCAGGGTACCCGATGCTGCCATCTTCACCAAGCCCTTCCGCCTCGCCGCCCTCGCCTCCCGAATCCGCGAGTCACTGGATGGAGTCGAACTCGTGCAATAGCCCTTCGCCGTTCGCTGCCAGGCCCGGTTTCCCCTCACCCCTTCGCAACGATTTCTGTGGAATTCCCATTCCGGCCCGCCCCGCTCTCCCTGTGGAAAACTGCCGCCCTTTCCACCATGAACTACTCCGCCAACCGAACCCCCGCCTTCCCTCTTACCGCTCCGCCAATCGTTCCAGACCTCCCGGAACCATTGCCCGAATCCGTCAACACAGCGTTTTCAACCATTGCCCACCTCGCCAATCTTCAACCGCCTTTTGCACCATTCCTGGTGCAAAATTGCACAATTCCGCGTTTCACGCCATTTTTGTCAAGCCCACAAATTCAAAAATTCCCCGCAACTCACTCATTCCAAAGCAAATGAACTTCGCCCTCAGGTGAGGGGATTCCCCCCCCAAACTTGGTATTCTGAATATAGAGGGATGCAGCCGTAGCAAGCGTCTCCCCTGCATCAACACTGAATGCGGGCGTGTCTGTACTTGAAAATTGAATGGAAATTTCAGGAAGAAAAATGGTGCGCCCGGCGAGATTCGAACTCACGACCTAACGCTTCGGAGGCAATGCCCCACGTAAAATCAACAACTTAGAGAAGTTTGTCGGATTTTGGATTGGACGGTATGTGCTTGAGTTTCCAGCGTGGTTGTTATCGCTAACAACAAACCAATACCAATCGGCACTGGGCACAAAATTAGCCGATGGAAGATAGAAAGGAAGCGACAATTGAAGCGCTTGTCTGACGAAAACCTGATCCCCGTTTCCCATGAACTAGCTTGCCAAGTCTCCGCTGTCCTCGAGGTCGGCCCCATGAGCAATCCCGATCATGCAAGGTTCGCTCTCGCTTGTCTTGATGAGAAGCTCTGGCAGGAGTCTGAGGAGTTGGAGCACTGGTTCCCCTGCTATCGCCTTCGTGCGGTTGCTCGCCCTCTTCTGGAGGCTTTGGGGTATGTTCCCGAAGTCACAAGCCTTGTGCCTGAACAAGAGATACGGCAGTTCACCAGCAGCCTTCAGAACCTTCTGAGGGCTTCAGTGAACTAGATCGGCCTGAGCAATAGGCAGGGCTGTGGGTTAGATACCTGTAGCTCTGCCAGCAGGTCAAACTTTCGGCTGCGTGTTCTCGTGCTGGAGTACGCGAGGCCGTGACACTCGCGGCAGGCTAGCACCGTCGTTACTGGATGCATATACAGCACTCCCACCCTTCTTCCGCAATTCCTCTCTGGACACAAAAACCAATAGCGGGTGCCTCCAACGTGGCAGGGCGTTCGATTCAGCAGAACCGAGCGGTGGAGAATGGGGCAGCCCTGAGAATGACCCGAAACGAGAATGCCCCTTGCTGGTGCCCCAAACGTCTCAATCGACAGCGTGATCCCCTCAGCCGTTCCGCTGTACCGAGTCCCGGCAGGGACTTTTGCAAGGCAATCTAGGCCGCTCACCCGGAGCGCTGGGTAATCCTCAACGAGCCACTTGGCAGCGAATCCTTCTTGGCTCACCTGCGCATCCTCCTTGGCTCCATCTTACCGTTGACCTCGCGGCCAGTTAGAAGCCTTTGTTCTAAGGGGTGGGGGTGGTAAGTGCCAGGGGGGTATTGATACATCCGACTTCGGCCAGAAAATTTCTCCCGCAAAATTTTCCCGGCGGTGCGTCGTAGCCTATGGTCTGGCAGTTTCTCCTGTAATGCCGATTCTGAACGTAAATACGTCTTTAGGTTTCACGGCAAGCCCACAAAGAGGCGTTAGGTTGCGAAAAGCTGCTGGCACCCTAAAACCAATGGAATTGCAGCTTAACCCGCCAAACACCCCCACACACGGCAACATCACAGAACAGCCGAAAGAACTGTTAAGCAGATGATTTCGGCGGAAGATTCAACCACAGCGAACAAGTAAGAAACAATTTCGCGTTCAATTGGCTAGACAAGTTCAAACAGAGTTGTACACTTGCTCCCTACGTCAAATCCTCGCTCCGAGGCTAGGCAGTCATATGCGCAAGTTCATATGGGTTGTGCTCTGTGCCGCTCTCCTCGTCCCTTCATCCGTTGCCGCTCAAGAGTGGAGCTACAGCGGTTCCAATATGTGCTACGACTACGGCGGCGGGGTGTCTCAATGCTTCTCACACGCCAACATCGAAGCGTACGTCGCCAACAATCGGCACTCAATTTCAACCGCCGAGTCCTTTCAAAATGGGCAGCAACTTGGGCAAGCTGTTGGCTATCTCGCTCAGGTTCTTATTGCGAGGTGGAGAGAGCATCAGCGGGCGGTCAGAATTGAAACCGATAATTTAGATCGGCAGCTTCGCGGCTACTTCGACGCTCAGAACGCTCTTATTGATGAGTACCTGAGAATGATGGGCGACGACGAGGCACAGTTGGCGTTGCTGTCGCAGATGGCACCTGAGCGGGCTTCGTGGTTTCAAGATCGGCTGGATGAGACACGCGCTCAACGTCAAAAGACGGCTCAGTGGTATGACCGTTTGCGGGATCTCGAAGCTGCGGAGTTGAAAGAGCGGAAGCCGAAGGCCCTGAGGTACTTCATCGAAAGTCCGACTGGAGCGAAGTGGAGATATGAAGCCCAACTCAAGACCAGTTCCAGCGAGTATGGCGTGAATCACTTCCTGAAGGCAGTAGTCGGCTACTACAAACAGCGCCCGCAGCCGTCAAAAGCGGAAGGCGGCGCACTCCACCAGACTGCGGCGGTGCTGGAGACTGCGGACACTACGCACGCTCTCGTCACGGTGGAAGGAGCGGAGCAGCAGGCCGAGATTAAGGCCAG
>CAILAZ010000208.1 GCA_903832295.1 uncultured Acidobacteriota bacterium | reverse complement strand
TCGTTTGGGAGTTTGCAACTGCCGTGGCGAGTTCCCTGCTCGGCATCGACGCCTTCGACCAGCCGAACGTGCAGGAGTCGAAAGACAATACAAAGGCACTCCTGGGAGAATTCGTTTCGAAAGGTGCGCTTCCGCAACAGCCGCCCGTAGTTGAGGACGGCAATCTCAAGCTGTTCAGCGAGGACAAGAACCTTGGCTCGACGCTGGACCAGGCAATTGCCGCACATCTGAAAAAGGTAAACGCGGGCGACTACGTGGCGATCACACAGTATTTTGTGGAGACTCCAGAGGCAGAGGCGCTGGTGCAGCAACTACGCCTGGCGGTGCGAGCCAAGACAGGCGCGGCGGCGACTACAGGGTACGGTCCGCGTTTTCTGCACTCCACCGGGCAGTTACACAAGGGCGGGGGGAACAATGGCGTCTTTATCCAGCTGACCTCGCAGGACCCCAAAGATGTCGCAATTCCCAATGAGCCCTTCGGATTTAGCGTGCTAAAGCAGGCGCAGTCGCTGGGAGACCTGGAGTCGCTTGTGCAGCACGGGCGGCGCGCAGTGCGGGTTGACCTGGGGCTGGATGTAGTCGCTGGTTTGAAGCGATTGCTCGAAGCAGTGGAACAGTCCTGAATGCATCCATAACAGGATTGTGAACATTCGGCGCAGCCTGCGGGCTGCGCCGATTTGTTGCGGCCTTACCCCTCGCTCCAGCATCAAAAAAATGCAGACTCTCTGTTTCCTCTCCGGACCCCGCGGGGCTGCGGAATTTTCGACTTTGAAATCTCGACTGGCGTCACAGGACAGACCACAAAACATGAATACCGTGATTCCCGCGACACCAACAGCACGCATCGAAGTGCAGCCGCTGCCTACCGCGGAACCGTGTGTGCTGATCATCTTTGGCGGCTCTGGCGACCTGGCGCGACGCAAGCTGCTGCCGGCGGTGTTTGACCTGACGTCGATGGGTTGCACCGGGCATGGCTTTGACATTATCGGTGTCGGACTGCCTGCGATGAGCAACGACGATTTCCGCGCTGCCATGCGGCAATCGGTGGAGATGTCCAACGCCGCCCGGACCTTCAGCGCGGAAAACTGGCAGAAGTTTGCCGGCAAGCTCAACTACCTTTCCGGAGACCTGGATTCCGCAGATACCTACACTGAATTAGCAAAGCGCCTGGAAGAGATGCGCGCTGCAGGTTCCAGCAGCAATCACCTGTTCTATCTGTCTGTCCCCGCATCCATCGCGCCGAAAGTGATAGCAGGACTGGGTGGAGCGGGGCTCAATCAGAACGGCAAAGGCTGGTCGAGAATCGTGGTGGAGAAGCCGTTTGGAAGAGACCTGGAGACGGCCCGCAGTTTGAACAAGACCGTCCTTGGAGTCTTCGAAGAGGGTTCGGTTTACCGCATTGACCACTATCTCGGCAAGGAGACGGTACAGAACATCCTGATGTTCCGCTTCGGAAACTCACTGTTTGAGCCGCTCTGGAACCGGAATTTTATCGACTATGTCGAGATCACGGCTGCCGAACCACTGGGAGTGGAGAACCGGGCAAAGTTTTACGAAGAGACGGGGGCGCTGCGCGACATGGTCGCGAATCATCTGCTGCAGTTGCTCTCGATCACCGCGATGGAACCACCATTCAGCCTGGATGCCGACGCGGTTCGCGAACAGAAAGTCCAGGTGCTCAAGGCGATTCGCCCGATGACGCTGGAGGAAGTGGCAAGGCGCACGGTTCGGGGACAGTACGGGCCGGGAGTGCTGGAAGGAAACCTGGTGCGCGGCTACCGGCAGGAGCCAGGCGTTGCCGAGGACTCGATGTCCGAGACATACGTAGCGCTGGAATTGCGCGTGGACAACTGGCGGTGGTCGGGTGTTCCTTTCTACATTCGCACCGGCAAGCGCATGGCGGAACATATGACTGAGATCCGTGTCCATTTTAAGCCAACGCCGGAGGCGCTGTTTGTGAGTGGGCAGAACCGCCAGCCTGAGCCGAATATCATCAGCATCCGGATCCAGCCCGATGAGGGAATTGCAATTTCATTCGGGGCAAAGCGACCCGGCCTGGGGATGAACGGCATCACAGTCAAGGCGGATTTCAGTTATCGCGATGCGTTCGGCATGAACACTCCAGTGGCTTACGAGACCTTGCTGCTGGATGTGATGATGGGCGACGCTACGCTATTCACAAGAGGCGACGAGGTGGAGGCGGAATGGCGCATTGTCACACCGATTGAGGAGGCGTGGGCCCAGTTGCCGAAACCGCAGTTCCCAAATTATGCGGCGGGCAGCGAAGGTCCGGAGATCGCCAGCGCCCTGATGTGGGGTGACCGGCGCTGGAATACGCTTCGAAGGTTTCCGCGGTGAAGATAAGAGGGAGGAATTCCGGGCATTGATTTGGACACTGTTTATAGTTCTGCTTGCAGGGTGGACCGCCGGGGTGGTGACGGGAGACATCTTTGGGGGAGGTCTGCACATGCTCCTGCTCGGAGCAATTCTGCTGCTGTTTCTGGAGACATTAAGCAGCGGCCGCCGCGCCCGCGGATGAGAATTCTGAGCAGAGCAACCGGCTGCCTGCTCGCATGCCTGCTGTTCATTGCGCCGGGATACAGCTACTCCGTGCTGACCCACGAGGAATTGGTGGACCTTGTTTGGGATAGCAGCATCCGTCCGTTACTGTTGAGGAGATTCCCGCACACAACTCCCGAGGAAATGCGCCGTGCTCACGCGTTTGCATATGGCGGGTCCGTAATCCAGGACCTCGGTTACTACCCCTTCGGCAATCGACTGTTCAGCGACCTGACACACTACGTGCGCACCGGCGAATTCGAGAGAAACCTGTTCATGGAAGCAACTGACGTCAACGAGCTGGCATTTGCTGCCGGTTCGCTGGCTCATTACGTTTCCGATATTCACGGACACCCGTTCATTAATCGCGCCGTTCCCATCGAATTCCCCAAACTTCTCAGCAAGTTCGGTCCGGTTGTAACGTATGACGAGGCCCGCGTTGAACACCTGCGGACTGAGTTCGGATTCGATGTCTTGCAGGTTGCGCTACACCGGTATCCTCCCCAGAGCTTTCACGATTTCATCGACTTCCAGGTGGCAAAGGGACAATTGGAGCGGGCTTTCCAAAAGACCTACGGACTCCCTCTAGAGGAAGTGCTCACACACGAAGACCTCGCAATCGGAAGCTATCGCCGAGCCGTGAGCAAGGTCATCCCAGAGATGACCAAGGTCGCCCTGGCGAGTCGAGGAAAGAGAATGGCTCGAGAGATTCCGAACTTCAATCGCAAGCTCTTCCTTTACCACCTGTCGCGCGCGGATTATGAAAAGAAGTGGGGACGCGACTATTCGAAACCGGGACCGGGCGCTCGCATCCTGGCATTTTTCTTGCGGATCGTGCCGAAAGTAGGCCCATTCCGTGGGCTTTCCTACAAGGATCCGACGCCGAAGACGGAAGACCTCTACATGGAGAGCGTGAACCAGACGGTGGCTGCACTGCGAACTGAATTGAAGCGGGTGGAGGGCGGGGAAACCACTTTCCCGGAGTGCGATCTGGACACGGGTTCGCCAACCCGCGCAGGCGAATATGTTCTTGCGGATGAAACTTTCCGGGAGTTGCTGCGCAGGTTGCAGAAGGACAAATTCGCTCACATCGACGCGCCATTGCAGAAGGAAATAGTCCGCTATCTCGGCAGTTTCCACCCAACACTTCGGAATGCGAAGGACGGCAAGAGATGGAACGAGGACTTAGGAGCGTTGAATGAACTGAAAGCCCAAGCGCTTCATCAGGAGTCACGCCGCCAGATTCTCGACAGGTTTGACACTGATCCCAAGGCCCAATAGAATCAGGGTTGTCGGTCGATTCCTGACCGCATGCCGTCTGCCTGCCTGCGCCAAACAGGACCTTCCGGCAGATGGCCCGTGGCGGCGTAGCTCAGCCGGTTAGAGCGACGGTCTCATAATCCGTAGGTCCGTGGTTCGAGTCCACGCGCCGCCACCAAAAAGCCTTACAGAATCACTCCTTTGCAAGCAAACCAGCTTCCCCTCTGAAATTTCTATATAGATGTGTGCAGCAGCAGGGATTCCTGAGTTGTGCTTCGGGATTGGCCGAGCTATGCTGCCTGTACCTACTCATACATGCTGCTCCTACGGACTTTGCGTTTCCGTGCGGTGCTTTCATCAGAATCAGCATGCAGAGACTTTCAGAGGACGTTCCGGTTATCGAAGCTCCAGCATCCAGTAGCGTCCGTCGTGATCGCAGTGCGGCAGCACTAGCACTGCTTTCCGTGCTGATTGCGACACTGTTCATTGCGGGCACCTACGGAGTGTTCAACCAGACCTACGACGAACCGGCGCACCTGGCATGCGGCATGGAGTGGTTAGATCGCGGGGTCTATGATTATGACTATCTGCATCCTCCCCTTGGGCGGGTAGCGATCGCCTTCCTTCCCTTCTGTGCAGGGCTTCGCTCACACGGAGAAGCACTGATCTGGAACGAAGGAAACCGGATTCTCGCAAGCGATGGGCTTTACATGAGAAATCTGACCCTCGCTCGGCTGGGCGTGCTGCCATTTTTCTGGCTCAGTTGCTGGCTGGTCTGGCATTGGACGCGCAGATTCATGGGGGCAACCTGGGGAGCACTGTCAGTCGCGCTCTACACCACAAATCCCTCTGTCCTTGCGCACTCTTCCATTGCAACCACTGACATGCCGGTGACGGCGCTGATTCTGCTCGCAGTGACTATGCGGCTGTGCTGGAGGGAGAATTCGGGGACGAAAACTTCAATCTGCATGGGGCTTGCGACTGGGGCCGCAGTGACCGCAAAGTTCTCAGCAATTCCGTTTCTTATCCTGATCTATGCAGTTCTGGAGTTAACTGAGCGTGCCTGGTTTCAAAAACCCAAAATGGCAGCGACATGGAGGATCCAAGCTCTGGCTGCAACGGGATTCACGATCTGGGCAGTGCACCGTTTTTCCGTTGGTCCCACATCTTTCTCCGGTATTGAATTTCCTTTTATTAGTTCATTCCTGAAGAGACCGGGACTGCTCCAGTCGGGAGTTCATCATGCGATGAATCTCGTCCCGGCTCCCGAGTTCTTTCTGGGACTGCAGGAGCTGTATCTCAGGAATTCAGTGGGACAGTGGAGCTACTTCATGGGCGAAATTTCGCAATCAGGACGTCTGTATTTCTTTCCGGTACTCCTGCTTGCGAAACTTCCCGTCCCGATTCTATTGCTCGCCGCGACAGGACTGATCTACGCGCTTTTACCGCAGAATCAGCGCCATCGCGAATTTACGTCCCTGCTGTTGGTCGGGATCTTCTGTCCATTGGTCTTTGCGTGCATATCAAACGTGAATCTGGGATCGCGCCATGTCCTGGTGATCATGCCCTT
This sequence comes from uncultured Acidobacteriota bacterium, assembly GCA_903832295.1. Classification (GTDB taxonomy): domain Bacteria; phylum Acidobacteriota; class Terriglobia; order Terriglobales; family Acidobacteriaceae; genus TOLSYN. The sequence goes on along the minus strand of CAILAZ010000208.1, from coordinate 38,068 downwards.
TGTCGCAATGCTGGCGGCTGCGGGTGCATACAGGATTTGGACTCTCATTAAGCTTCCGGTTGCCCGTGGACTGGTAATAGGATTGTTCATCGCGGCCAACGCTTTCAGTTGCTGGAGCGCAGCCCCCGACTTTCTTTCCTACTTCAATGAGCCGACCCGCCAGTATGCTTCTTACATCACGGCGGAGAGCGACCTGGACTACGGTCAGGATTTGAATCGTTTGTGCGCCGTGCTGGCGCACTACCCTACATCCGGTCCCGTACTCATCGCATATCAAGGAAGCGCCGATCTCTCGCGTGTTGCGCTTCCCCCGTGGCGCGAACTGCTCCCGAGGGTGCCCTCCAAAGGAGTGATCGCAATCAGCCTCTGGAAGTTGAAAACCTATCCTGACAGATATGGGTGGCTGAACCAGTACCATCCGGTTCAGACCGTCGGTCATTCTATCTTGCTGTACGACATCAAGTGAGGGCGCGCAAGGCGACGTGCGGGGTGCCCGCGATCAGTGCATCCCCGCACGCCAAAGACTGAAACCGCTGCGTTACTTTCCGCTCAGGCAGCCTTTCTGTCCCGAACTGTTCGCATAACCTGTGCCCGCCGTGTATGCGGCGTTTGACCACTCGCCCTGAATCTTCCACTGAGATCCATTCGAGAATGTGACGAGCGGGGCGCCGAATGTCCACGCGCACTTGTCGCCATTTTCAGCCCCGGTGGAGTCGTACCAAGCGCCAGGCGTGGTGGGATCAGTGCGGGCTTCGGAGAGTTCATGGCCAGAGACATTGGCGATTGCCGCGAGTCCCTGCGAATGAAGATTCGAGGTATCGGCAGGATCACACCCTGCATCACCATCCAGTTTCCAGAAGAACGCAAACTGCACGGGTACGCCTTTACAGGTACCTGCGCTATGCCAGGCACAGTATCCGGCATTGCCACGGGGCAGGTCGGTATAGACTGCGTAATAGCCGTTGCCGGACGGGTCAGGGTTAGGAATGACCTTGCAGACTTCAGCAAGGATGGGGGAAGTAGTTGCGCCTCCAGAAGCCTTGGAAGTGTCAATGATGTGCCCCAAATGGCTGGTGGCTGCCCCGACTTGCCCATTCGTCCCGGTGTATTCGTCCGAGGTTTTCGCATAGTTCGAATTGCCGAAACCCAGATACCAGGTGTCTATGCCGGAAATCTTGTCGCCTGAGTAGGTTGCCCACGTGGTTCCCCAGAAGATTGCCTCCGTGACTGCGGTTGTCATGATTTTTCCGCCATGGTAAGTCATGTTTGCGGAGGCACGAGCAGCCCTTAGAGCCTGAAAGTCACGCGTCGCCTGAAAATCACGCGACCAGTGAATCCCCAGGATGGGCGGTTCCTGCCGATTGACGAGGTTTTCTGGGCTTGTGGTCTCTCTCGCAGCATCCGACTGGGCGAGTCCGACCACGCTGGCAAACAATACGACGGGAATAGCGAACCACTTCATGTGCTTCCTCCACAGAACGACAAATTGAATCCGAATGAACTGAAAACTCCCTGAACTGCACACAAAGTTGCACAATGCTGCTGGCCGATGGAAACAGGATGCGGTGATGAACTTTGCCCGAACGGGATTAAGCTCTCGCAGAGTTGTCAATTTGGATTCACTTTAGGGCTGGTATGTTGCTCGTGATCTTTCCTGAGATAGCAAAAGGTGATGCTGGCCATAAATTGTTTGGATTTCCGCTCTGCAGGCACTTGTATTACGGTACAGACAATTGGCATTGCCGATGCCTTGGCATGCGGAATCAACCTGAAGGTAGGGCAGAGATAATTGGAAGCGGATAGGAAGCAGGTTGAGGAACGTACGCTGATCGGCAGCTTGGATTGGACAGAAAGAAGGCCATTAGGGAGAAGATTCGCCGCGCAATTAGTGTCTGCACTCTCAATTCTCGGGGTGCAGAAAGCAGATAGTTGTTCCTGAACGGATTAGCCGCTGTCGAGACCTCGGCTGAAGGCTTAGGCTCCCGTCGAATGCACCCCCGGAACTCCTTGGCGCAAAGGAAGATCGTGAGTTTCTGGACTTGTAGCGCAACTACCTGCACTGGATGGGGTTTGCTTCATTACCCGTCGGCGCAGAGCAACTCTGCTGCGCGTGAGGAGCGAAACTATGAAATTTGATACAGGCTCTCAAGCACACGGATGGTTTAGAGCAATACTTCAGGGCGTTCTAGAACCACAACCGAGTGCATCTCTTCAATGGCAGCAGATCGGACGATCAGTCCGGCAATTGCTTGCTCTCACGCTCAGCGTGCTAATGGTCATGATTCCGATGGGACAAGGGACCGCATTCGCGCAATCCGGCCAGGAGCAAACGGCTCCCCCGATGGATGACGGGCAGCAGGCACCGCAGGGACAACCCCTCTCTGCCGAGCAACTCGACCAACTGGTCGCCCCTATCGCCTTGTACCCTGATGCGCTGGTCGCACAGGTGCTAGCTGCCGCAACTTATCCAACCCAGGTGGTGGAAGCTGACCGGTGGCGCCAGGCGCAAGGCAATGCAACGCCGGAACAAATCGCAGCGGGGGCAGACACGCGCAACTGGGACCCGAGCGTAAAAGCGCTTACGGCCTTCCCAACCGTGCTGGCACAAATGGACAAGAACCTCCAGTGGACTACGGACCTGGGCAATGCCTACTACAATCAGCCCCAGGATGTAATGGACTCGGTGCAGGCGATGCGCCAGAAAGCCCAGAATGCGGGTCAACTGCGGAACACGCAGCAGCAGACAGTATCCAATGAAGGCGGTACGATTGCGATTGCACCGGCCAACCCGACCGTAGTTTATGTCCCTGTTTATGACCCTTGGGTGGTGTATGGTCCTCCACTACCGATGTATCCCGGATACTATTACTACCCGCCTCCCGGAGTGTTCTTTGGAGGACTGGCTATCGGTTTTGGAATTGGAATCGGTATCGGCTACTTCTCCCATTGGGGCTGGGGATGGAATCACTGGGGCATGGGATGGCGGAATCACTCGGTGTTTTATAACCACAATACGTACATTACCCGCAGCACAACTGTGATCAACCACGGGTATAACCGGCCTGGCGGACCACCGCGCGGCTATGGAGTTCGAGGGGCCTATGCTCGACCATCTGGGGGATTCAACCGCCAGGGTGGCACAGTGAATCGGCCGGGCGTTGGCTATCGTGGAACGAACAACGTGAGCAGACCGTCGGGCATAAGCAGGCCGTCAGGCACAAGCAACGTTGCAGGGCGCAACGCAGGCACCTTTAATCGACCAGGCTCCAACGTGGCACGTCCGGGTGGTAGCTATGGGCGCCCGACCGGCAACGTAGCAAGCCGAGCTCCCTCTACGGGCCACACGGCTCCGAGTGCCTCACGTCCGAGCGGGGCCAGTCACCCTAGCGGTGGAGCCCGTTCAAGCGGGGCTGGACGTTCCGGTGGTGGTGGCGGTCACGAAGGTCACGGCAAGTAGCTCCGGCATGCAGAACAGTGAGTGAACAAAGGGAGGCCTCCGCGGCCTCCCTTCTTGCGTCCATTCATACCCGCAACTTCCTTGTCATTGGTCAGGAATTCTCGTGTATCATGAATTTCATCTCTGCATTCCCTTTCTTCCGTGTACACGAAACCAAAAAAGGAGCCCGGCCGATGAGAAGCCGCTCGATAGCTGTACTATTTGTTTTTCTAGCCTCAATTTTCGCTAGCTGCGCTTTTGCACAGACGTTCCGCGGAAGTATTCAAGGAACGGTCACGGATCCATCGGGCGCGGCGGTGGTTGGTGCAAAGGTCAAAATATTCAGCCCCGGCACGGGTCTTTCCCGTACCGTCACCACCAACGAACAGGGTGAATATCAAACCTCTGAACTACCGCTAGGCACATACAGCGTCACGATCGAAAAGGAAGGGTTTCGGACTACAACGCTAAACCAGATACCGGTGAGCGTTGGCTCTCCGGCACGCGCGGATGCGAAGCTCGCGACAGGCCAGGTGAAGGAACTGGTAGAGGTGAATGCCGATGTACCGCTGGTTGAAACCTCTTCAAACACCACTGGCGGCACGATTGAAGCAACCGAGGCTGCAGAGTTGCCGCTCAACGGCCGTGACTTCACAAAGCTGCTGGAACTGGTGCCTGGAACTGCCAGCGACCCGGTCGGTTCCACCGAATCAGCGGGCTCCTACGGACTATTCAGCCTGAACGGCAATCGCGGGCGCTCCAACAACTACCTGCTCGACGGCACGGACATGAATGATGGGTATCGCAACCTGCCTTCCATCAACCAAGCAGGCGTATGGGGATGTCCGTCCACCATTCTCCCGGTGGACGCACTTGCAGAAATCCCGGTAACCGGCAGCCCTGAGGCTGAGTTTGGCCGTAGTTCTGGCGCCACGGTGAACATTGTCACCAAGTCTGGCTCCAACCAGGTTCATGGCAGCTTTTTCGAGTACTTCAGAAACGACTCGCTCGGCGCGCGCAATTACTTCAATACTCCAGACCAACCGAAGAATGCCTTCACCAATCACCAGTATGGGGGTTCGGTCGGCGGTCCGTTCGTGAAGGACAAATCCTTCTGGTTTGCAGCGTATGAAGGCCAGCGTGAAAACGGAGGACTGCCGCAACTGGGCACCGTGCCAACTCAGGCCGACATCACTGCCGCCACACCTGTCGGTGGGGCTAATGCTGTCATCCAAAAGCTCCTTGCACGCAACCCGTGGGGCGCGCTTCCAGCATCTGGAGATGGCAGCACACAGTTCACCACGCCATTTCTGAACAACATCAACAGCGTGATTTTCAAGATCGATCAGCACCTGAAGCTATTCAGTGCCGGCGACCTGCTGACAGGACGTTATTACTTCAGCCAGGGATCGCAGAGCTTTCCGCTGGGAATGCTCTACACCGGAAGCAGCGCGCCGGGGTACAACACCTCAACGCCGACACACGTAAACATCCTTTCGATGTCCTACACGTCGGTTCCGAGATCTAATCTGATCATCGAGGTACGTGGCGGTTATAACCGCTTCCTGCAGGACTTCTTTCCACAGGACATCAAGTTCGATCCCACCAGCATCGGTTTGAACACGTTGCCTCCGGGTTTCAGCGCCACGCGCGATTTTGGACTTCCGCAAATAAGTATCAGCGGATATAGCCCGGTGGGCGCTACGTCCAGTGACGCTCGCGGTCGTATCGATACGAACTATCAGCTCTTTGGAAACGTCTCCCTGATCAAAGGCAAGCACAGCTTCAAAATGGGTTATGAATGGCGGCGTACGTTCATCAACAGCTTTATCGATTCCGGCCATCGCGGCAAGCTGGGCTTCAATTCACTCGCAGACTTCCTGAGCGGAACCGTCGATAGCGGCGCCTCGGCAGCGGGAGATGGCACACGTTACAGCTACCAGAACAGCAGCGGAGCGTACCTCCAAGACAACTGGAGGGTCTCCAGTCGCCTTACCGCAAATCTCGGCGTGCGTTGGGATTACTTTGGCGTTGTAGGAGAGCAGAAGCACCAGTTCAGCCTCTTCGATCCTAAGACTTCTGGCCTCTTACAGGTTGGAGCCAACGGTGGCCCGAGCACGCTCTATCCAAAAGATTGGAAGAATTTCTCGCCGCGCCTTAGCCTCGTCGATGACCTCCTTGGAAATGGCAAGCTGGTTGTCCGCACTGGTGTAGGCATGTTCTACGACGGCGCATCGCAGGATTTCTTCGTAGGCAATCAGCCATGGAACACTTACGCCGCGCAGGCCGGTCCGGCGTTTAACAATATCGGGTTTGCTTTCATCACCTCTCCCACCCAGATTGTCAGCGGACAGTCCCTTTTCAGCAACTACACGCCCAATAGCGCCTTTACGGTAGATCAGAAGCTGGTGACCCCGGTCTATCTCTCCTACAACCTGAACATTGAATCCCAGGTCGCCAAGAAGGTGGCCGTGCAGATTGGATATGTTGGATCGCAGGGTCGTCACCTGTTCCGCTTCCGCGATATCAACCAGTTCAATAACGTTTCGGGGAGTACAGTCAGCTGTGGTAACGGTAAGTCTGTGAGCTATGGAAGCCAGTGCTTCCCTAACTACTACTACGTGAACCAGGTTGAAACCAGCGCAAGCTCGACCTACAACTCATTGCAGTCAAGCGTGAAGATACTGAACTGGCACGGTTTCACTTCGACCTTGAATTACACTTGGGCCCACTCGATAGACAATGCGAGTGACGGCCTGGATTTCGTTCCCAATGCCGCCCAGCCAGATAATAGCTTTAACCCGGCTGGCGAGCGCGCCAATTCTAACTTCGACGTCCGCAACCGAATCCAGTGGTATTGGACTTACAATCTGCCGAACTCCAAGTCCGCAAAATGGCTGACCAACGGTTGGGCAATGGATGGAATGTTCAATCACGCCACCGGCCAACCGTTTACGCTCAGCTACCTGTTTGAGGCCGACTATAACGGCTCCGGCGAGTACTTTGGACGTCCGGACATAATCGGCAATCCGTTCAGCGGGACGCATGGAGCGAAACAGTTCCTGAATCTCGCAGCCTTTGCAGCGCCTTGCACCGTCGATGGCTCCGGCAACTGCTTGTCTGGAACTCAACACCCTGGCAACGAAGGCCGCAACGCTTTCCGCTCGCCGAGTTTCACGAATTTCGATTTCTCTCTCACGAAGCTCTCGCACCTTAATGAGAGAGTCTCCATGCAGCTCAGGGCCGATTTCTTCAATATCTTCAACCATCCGAACTTCAGCAATCCGCTGTTGCCTGGATTCGCCGTGGACTTCCTGCAGAACGGGTCAACCACCACGACATCGAATCGGCTTACCGGCACCGGATACCTTCCCCTCACCGCAACTCCGGATGTGGGCAGCGGCAATCCTTATCTTGGAGGCGGAGGCCCGCGTACAACGCAACTCGCGGTGCGGTTCACCTTCTAGCTGACAGCGATGCGTGCATTCCAGAAGCCACCTTCGGGTGGCTTCTTACTGCCTTGAAGCCACGACGCTGCCAGGACTGCTACGGTCTTTCCCTTGCTTTTGCCGACCATATGCACGTCTAAGTTGCAATTCCTGCTCACATTTCTGCTTCGCTGCATTAAACTTCAGCCTTGCACCCTGTTTGCAGACACTCCAGCGGATTGTGCAAACGTGTGTGCCATGAGGAGATAAATACCTGCAATGAAGAACCTGATTCGAGCTTGGTGGCTGGTGGGAATGACCGCACTTCTGACAAGCCATCCCCAGGCTTGGGCTTCTGTCGCGACGAACGCAAAGCCGGACCCTGTGCTGGCAAGCATGGAAAGAGAGCTTAATCGCGCCAAGGGCGAACTGGGCAAGATGACCCCAGCCGCGTACTTCATCAGCTATACGGTGCACGACCAGCAGATGTCGATGGCGGTAGGAATCAATGGAAGCCTGGTCACAAGCACAACAGGACAGAAGCGCACTGCGGATGTGATCATCCGGGTTGGCGCTCCTTTACAGGACAACACTCACGGAGAAAATCGGCACTCGGCGATCAACAGCGAAACGCTACCTCTAGGCGATGACGCAGATGCTATTGCTCATGCTCTCTGGCGACTGACTTTCAACGAATACCGTAAAGCATCCTCGGCGTTTCTGAATGTGCAGACCAAGTCTCAAGTGAAAGCCAGGGAAGATGATCTTTCGGGAGATTTCAGCACGGAGGCGGCGCAGGTTCACGCAGACTACAAGGAAGTCGCGCCGGCTCCTGACCTGGAACCAATGAAGAGTTTTGTGCGGCGTTTTTCAGCGGCATTTCAGAAATACTCCCATGTGTACGCGTCAGGGGTAATGATCACCGGGGAGAAGACCCTGCAACGTTTCGCCTCCAGCGAGGGCAGCCGTGTCGTAATGCCGGATACAACCATCCGGGTCGTGATACAAGCTGAGACCCGCGCCGAAGATGGCATGGAGTTAATGCGCGTAGAAACCATGCAGGCTAGCTCCATGGACACGCTTCCGAATGCTGCTGAGATTGATGCAAAGGTCGAACAGATGGCAAAGGATCTGAAAGCACTCCGCGAAGCACCCGTGGCAGAGCCTTACGATGGCCCCGCCCTCCTCTCTGGGCGCGCTTCCGGAGTTTTCTTCCATGAAGTTCTCGGACATCGGCTCGAGGGGCAGCGGCAGAGAGGCGACGAAGAAGGTCAGACTTTTACAAAAAAGCTGAATCAGTCCGTCCTTCCGGAATTTCTTTCGGTAACCGACGATCCGACTCTGCGCTCGCTCAACGGAACGCGACTGGCGGGCTGGTATGAATATGATGAAGAGGGAATGCCCGCGACAAAGGTCGAGGTAATCAAGAATGGAGTTTTGAAAAACTTCCTGATGTCGCGCATGCCGATTGCCAGCTTCGACCACTCGAATGGTCACGGCCGCTCCCAAGCAGGCTACATGCCGGTCGGACGACAAGGCAACCTGATCGTGACTTCGACCCGCGTAGCAAGCAATGATGAGTTGCGCCGGAGTCTAATCGACGAAGTCAAGAAGCAGGGAAAAACCTACGGTCTCTACTTCGAAGACATCCAGGGTGGATTTACCCTGACTCAGCGCTCAGCGCCTCAAGCCTTTCAGGTTCTTCCCGTGATGGTATGGCGCGTGTACGCAAACGGCCGTCCGGATGAACTTGTGCGCGGCGTCGATATTGTGGGCACACCACTTGCCGCGATGAGCCGCATTCTCGTAACTGGGGACAAGCAAGCGATTTTCAATGGAGTGTGCGGCGCGGAATCAGGCGGTGTGGCGGTGTCAGCCGCTGCTCCTGCGATTCTATTCTCTGAAATCGAAGTCCAGAAGCGGGCTCACTCCAATGAGCGCCTTCCAATCCTGCCTCCACCCGGGTTTGAAAATGAGACGAGGACGCCGGTGCGCGTCGAGGGCCAACAGTAATGAATAACAAGCTGAAGTTCTTAGTGTTGCTCCTTGCTGGCCTCGCATCCGGCGCTGGCGCATTCGCAGCCAGCAATCCACAGGTTCTTGCAGACCCTGTCCTCCGGAGCCTGCAGCTTGAAATGGAACGATCCAAGGCGCATTTACGCCTGGACAACATGGCGCTTCCGTACTTCATTGATTACCGCGTTGAAGATATCGATAGCTGGGACGCTGACGCGGCGCTCGGGGGTGTGCGCAACGAGTCGCGCTCGCGAGTGCGTATCCTGTTGGTACAAGTCCGTTTGGGCGATTACAAGCAGGACAATTCGAGCGCGCGCGGCGAAGGATCCATCGAAGTCGTCCCGCTTGACAACGATGACCGCGCTTTCCGGTTTCAAGTCTGGAGCGCAACAGACAAAGCGTACAAACAAGCAATTGAAGGCCTCACCGACAAGCAGGCTCGACTCAAGCAATTGACAATCGATCATCCGGTGGATGACTTTGCACATGCCGATGCGGTAGAGACGCTGCAACCTGTCGCGGAGCTCAGAACAGAACGAGAACCGTGGCTCAAGATGCTGCGTGATGCTTCCAGCCTGTATCTTCGAGACCCAAAGATTTACTTTCTCAATGCGGCTTTGAACTTCAAGGTGATCAACCGCTACTACCTCAACTCTGAAGGTACTGTGGTACGAACTGGCTCTGAGCTCTATCGCATCACGGTTGGCGGCAACACACAGGCCGATGATGGGATGCGGTTGGAACGTTCGGCTGGGTTCACAGCGACTTCGGTGAAGGACCTTCCTACGGCAGCACAACTCCAGACCGAGACAGCAACCTTGATTGAGTCCTTGATGCAGCTTCGAGTAGCCCCGCTCGCAGACGAGGATTACCACGGCCCTGTCCTGTTCTCAGCAGACTCTTCCACAACCCTTTTCTCGGTCCTGATCGGCGATAACGTACTGGGCCACAAGCCGGAACTCGGGCAGAATGCCCGCGTGCGCGGGCAGTTTGCAAGCAGTTTCCGAACGCGGGTGCTGCCTGATTTCCTCACCGTAGTGGACGACCCGACCCTTGTTGCAATCCAAGGAGTAGGGATGCTCGGGCACTATGATGTGGACGACGAGGGAGTTAGAGCCGAACGTGTTCCCGTGGTGGAGAACGGCGTTCTGGTGCGCTATCTGATGGGACGTGAGCCGATTCGCGATTTTCCCGTTTCCAATGGTCATGGGCGTGCGAATCTCCCGTTGGGCTGGCCCGCCCCTGCGTTGGGCAATCTGGTGGTAACATCCTCCACTGGAGCAACACCCGCAGAGTTGAAGAAAAGACTGATTGATATGTGCAAAGAGCGCGGCTTGGACTATGGATACTATGCCGCGACAATGGGCGGAGCGCGCGCGCCGCGCCTGCTCTACAGAATCTGGGTAAAGGACGGTCGCGAGGAACTGGTCCGTGGCGGCCTCTTCGGGGATCTGGATCAGAGGTCCATGCGCAGCAATATTGTGGCGGCCGGGAATGACGCGTACGTTAACAGCGATGTTCACCCGATTCCGCACAGCGTCGCGGCTCCTTCCGTACTTTTCGATGATCTGGAAGTGAAACGCCAGACTTCCAACAAGGACAAGTTGCCCGAATATCCGGCTCCGCTACCGCTGAAAAAATAGCCGTGCACCTACCCCTGCAAAGTGGGAGCTGTTTTCTGTCTCCGCAGTTGGTTCTCGCGGGTTCTCTTACGGCTACAGGCTACAATCTTTCGTGTGCCATTGCACCTAAGCGAGGCTCAACTGGAATCGTCATCCGCATCTCTGGTAGTGAGTCCTTGGTTTGACCGATTGAGAATCGTGCTTGTGCGTTCACGCAATCCGCTCAATATCGGAGCGGCAGCGCGAGCAATGAGCAATTTCGGATTCCAGACTCTTCGCCTGGTGACACCATGGGAGCCCTCGTATCTCGGAGCCCGCTCCGCAGTAGGCGCTTCCCTTGTGCTGCAGAATGCAGAAGTTTTCGGCAGCGTGGCGGAGGCTGTTGCGGATTGCGGGCTGGTGGTAGGCACCACTGCGGTGGGAGAACGTGAACTCCAGCACCCGCTGTATGTGTTAGAGCAGGGAGCTGCCCTGGTTCGTAATTCACTTTTACAAGCTCCGGTCGCATTGCTTTTTGGTTCAGAGAAATTTGGTCTCTCCAATGAAGATCTAAGCCATTGTCATTGGTTGCTGCGAATTCCCACGAGAGCTGAACACTTTTCGATGAATCTCGGCCAAGCGGTCGCCGTGTGTCTGTACGAACTGATTCGCTGCAACACGGAGTTCTCGCCGGCTCTCCCGCAAACACCTGCATGCGCGGCAGAACTTGCGCGGCTTGAGCTCCTGCTGATAGAGGCTCTGCGAACGAGCGGTTATGTGCAGCAAGAGGGAGAGGCCACAGCCACCGAGAAGGTTCGACGCATGTTGCGGAGACTCTCTCTTGAGAAGTTCGACGCGGAAGTCCTGCTCGGCATGCTGCGGCAGATTGTCTGGAAACTGAGGCGCTAGCCACCTACCTTGCCACGGCAGACAATTCAGGCTCGCAACAGGGTTACCGTAAACCACCCGCGTTCGTCACTCCAGTTTTGTTCTAAAGCGAATCCACTGTTGAGTGCCAAAGCCTCGATCATTGCAGGAGAGAACTTGTAGCTGTTCTCCGTGTGAATGGTCTCTCCCGGCGCGAAGTCAATGGTCGTATCCAGAGACCGGATTCGAACCCGCTGCGAGCCTATGCTCTCCAAATGCATCTCGATGCGAGAATCCCGCTTGTTCCAGATAGCGCGATGAACAAAGCGCTCAAGATCAAAGTTAGCTTCAAGTTCACGATTAAGGCGGGCAAGAATGTTTAAGTTGAACCGCGCAGTCACCCCTGCTTGATCGTCATAGGCTGGCAGCAGTATGTTGCTCGGTTTTCGCATATCCGTGCCAAGCAGCAGCGCGTCACCCGGCTTCAGTGAAGAACGCAGGTGCCGCAATACTCCGCTCGCCGCCATTGGTTCGAAGTTCCCGATGCTCGAACCTATATACAAAACCAGCCTTTGCCCCGGAGTCTGGGCCAACGAAGGCGCATGGCGCGTATAGTCCAGAACCAAGGGGGCAACTACAACTTCCGGCAGTTCCGACCGGACTCGCTGGTGTGCAAGCTCCAACGCAAAACTGGACACGTCAATTGGAGTGAACGTGATTGGAGAGTGGATGTTGGCCGCAGCGCGGAGGATGAGCATGGTCTTTTTGGCGCTGCCTGCTCCTAGTTCGATGATGTTCGCAGAATTCCCAGCCGCGCAAACCATTTCCGCCGCGTAGCGTTCGAAGATCGACTGCTCCGTGGACGTCAGATAATACTCGGGTTGCTCGGTAATCAGCTCAAACAGTATTGATCCTGCGGCATCGTAGAACAACTTTGGCGGTAGCTGCTTTGGCCGGGATGTCAGGCCTCGCAGCACTTCGCTCGCATCATCATCAAGGGAATAGACCTGCGGATTAGCGCCCATCGCTGGCCAGCCTTATGCCCATGAATTGCCACCGCACATGGGGAGGAAAGAAGTTGCGGTACGTAGCCCTGAGGTGTGAGGCCGGAGTAGCGAAGGATCCGCCGCGCAGTACAAACTGATTGCACATGAACTTTCCGTTGTACTCGCCAATTGCACCTGAAGCGGGACGGAATCCCGGGTAGGCGAGATAGGCGCTTGATGTCCACTCCCACAAGTCGCCGAACATCTGCTGTTCCATTGGCTCGGCCTTCGCAGGACGAGCCTCAAGGGCCCAGCCATCCAGCAGATTTCCAGCTACCGCTCTCTCGGTTGCCGCCATTTCCCATTCGCCCTCCAGCGGCAGACGTGCTCCAGACCACCGCGCAAATGCGTCAGCCTCGTAATAGCTGACGTGCCGCACCGGGGCAGCCAGATTCAGAGGTGCCATGCCATGCAGGCTGAACTCGTGCCAATTGTCGTCGCCGCTGGGCTCCCAGTACAAAGGTGCGAGCCATCCCTCACGGTTAATGGTGTCCCATCCATCTGAGAGCCAGAATTCCGCTCGCTGATAGCCTCCATCCCGCATGAAATCCAGATATTCTGCGTTGGTTACCAGGCGCGATGCGAGCCGATAGGTCGCGAGCATGCACGAATGCCGGGGGCGTTCGTTGTCAAACGAGAAACACTCGCCGTAGGCGCCAAGTTGCACCACTCCTCCGGAGTGCTCAATCCAGCGAAGCGGCGGCGCGGCGTTCGACTCCATTTGCTCATTTGGAGTCGTATAGGCAGGCCGAAGTGGCTGAGTCCACATAGCGTGCAGAATGTCTGTCAGGATAAGTTCCTGATGCTGCTGTTCGTGGTGCAGTCCGAGTTCAACGAGACGCAGGACTTCGGGCGGCGGACTCCCAGCAAGTAAGCGGCTGATCGCCTCATCCACGTGCTCGCGATATCGAAGCACATTCCTGAATCCCGGACGAGAGAACGTGCCCCGCTGCTGCCTTGCAGGATGACCTCCCAAGGCTTTGTAGTAGGAGTTGAACAGCAATCGATACTCCGGATTGAAGATTCGGTACCGATCGAGACATTCAGTGAGAATGAACGTTTCGAAGAACCAGGTTGTGTGCGCCAGGTGCCATTTCGCTGGGCTGGCATCCGGCATCGACTGCACCATTGCGTCCTCCTCTGAGAGTGGCTCGGCAAGACGTAGAGTGGTGGACCGCACCTGCTGAAATCTCTGCGCGAGGCTGGCTTGCGAGTTCAACAGTGCACTGTCAGAAATGGTCGTCATCCGGATTCCCTTCTGCTCTTTGTCCCCTTGGAACCACTTATCAGATGCTGCAAAAGTGGTTAAAGTTCCTCTCGGACCTGTTCTGGAGCAAAAGGTGTTCCGTCTCCAGTCGGGAGAATGATTGTGAATTTCGTTCCGTGCACATGTCCGCCAAATCTGCTCCTGACCTTAATAGTACCGCCGTGCTTCTGAACGATTCCTGCGGATACCCAAAGGCCAAGCCCCGTGCCACGCTCGCCTTTTGTCGTAAAGAATGGCTCAAACAGACGGTCTCGATAGGCCGGGTCAATTCCGGGACCGGAGTCGGTGATATCGATCCGCACCGTCCCGTTCAGCCTTCCAATCCGTATTCTGATCACTCCCCCCGACGTCAGAACGTCTGCCGCATTGTTGACCAGGTTGGCGAACACTTGGCGGAGATCAGTGGCAACACCGATGACATGAATTGGCCCCTTGTACACACAGCGAATTTCAGCTCCCCTGCTACGAAGCTGCGTTTCGTAAAGGGCAACCGCGCTATCCATGAGTCCCCCCAGTTCCAGCCTGACCGAGGCTCCGCTTCCCCTATGGAATGCGAGAGTGCTGCGTACGACCTGGGCGATCCGCTCCAGTTCATGCATGCTGAGCTCTGCCAGTTCCCTGGTTCGGGCGGACGCAGAGGAGTCGCACGCAATGAGGTAGTTCAGATTCGTAACTGCTGCAAGTGGGTTGTTGATCTCATGTGCGATCGTGGCCGCCATGCGCCCAGTTAGTGCAAGCCTCTCCGAACGCTGCATGGCCTCATCAGCCAGGCGGCGCGCAGTGACGTTCATATTCACGCCAACCATCCGAATTGCACGACCAGATTCGTCGTAGATAGGAGAGCCGCGCCCCATGATCCACCGAATATTCCCACCGGGAGTCATCACCCGAAATTCGGCATCCAACTCTGAGTGTTCGCGAATTGCCCGAGCGGTCTCTTCTTCGATTCGACCTCGGTCATCGGGATGTAGGAACCGAAATACGCCCGCAGTGGTGCTGAGCAGTGATCGATCCTGCGCTTTCAAGCCATAAATGCTCTCCACGTCGCCCCACCACTTCAATTCGGATGTAGCCAGGTCACGCTCCCAAAAGACCATGCTGGTGGACGCTCTGCCCGCCAGTTCAGCGCTCATTTCTTCAAGCCTGATCAGTCCAACATTCGTCTGTTCGAGTTGCTGGTGAACCGCAGCCTGCTGTCGCGCAGAGATGGCGAAAGCCATTGCTTTCGGAGCCAAGGTCGGCAACGAGAACGCCGTCACAACTGATGCGACAGCTGTGACGATCTTGACGTCGGCGGCAAGCCAATAAACCGGGATCCAGACGGTGACAACCTCCATCACATGTGTCAGACCGCACGCTACGATGAAGAGTCCGAAAGCCAGGAACACCCAGGAGAACGGGATGTCGCCTCGGGCCCGGTTCACCAGGTATGCCAAAGTTCCCGAAATGGCAACATAGGCCACCCCCATGACTGCATCCGCTAGCACATTTGCCCAGATAAGATCCGGCGTATTCAAGTAATAGAATCTGTGAGGGAGGAATGCGGAGAAGCCTGCGCGAGTGAGCAACGATGGCAAGAACAGGAACGGAAGCGCGGAGGAGGCAAGGACCAGAACCACGAATGGCCCGAGCATTCGTTTCCCGTTCAGTACAGCTTTGCTTAGCGAGACCGTGCTCATCGGCCTTAACCACTCCAGTTTCATCTACAGCATTAGACCGACTGACCCAACTAGACCGAATGACCCAACTTCTCAGGCGAGATTCAACTCACCTGCATAGTTGAGATAGATGCAGAATCCAACTCGCGGACAGGTGGGTGACGCTGGAAATCCCACATTCAGCACACATTATGAGATCGTCATATTTTCGTCATCATGGGGAGCCGCTGGCAACGTATGCCAATAGTCTCCTCATCCTTGCATTTAGCGTTCAAAAGCTAATCTCGGTGTTGAAGGTGGGAATCGAATGCGCAGGTTTGCACTAATCGTAGCTCTTTCAATTTGGGCGCTCGCAGTTGTTGCACAGGATGTTCCTCATGAGGATGTTCCACAGGGCAATGTGACATCCATGGAGAAGACACCGGTGTACCGGATCAACGTGGTGTCTCGCTCGGTTGAGGCCGTCAATTACCGACATCGCAATGGTTCGACCCGAATCGACTTTCACGGAACGAGCCTGATGCCGGACGCATCAGGGCAGGCTAAGGTTGACAGCAAGGCTGGAAGACTGGAAGTGGATGCTGAGTTCAAGAATATGCGCAACGCAAACTACTTCGGGCCGGAATATCTGACCTACGTTCTCTGGGCGATCACGCCGGAGGGTCGGCCGGTGAACCTGGGCGAAGTAGTTCCAAACGGCAAGCAGGAGGTCCACATCCATGTCACCGCTAATTTGCAGGCTTTTGGAATGATTGTTACGGCCGAGCCCTACTTCGCCGTTACCCGGCCCAGCAACATCACCGTGATTGAGAACCAAGTACGTAGAGACACCAAGGGCTGGGAACAGCCAATAAGTGCTCGTTACGATTCGACAGAGAAAGGCGAGTACACCGTTGACCTCGGAAGCAATCAGCTTCCCTCGTCCACAGTTGATCCGGAGCATGCGAAGCGAGTTCCCCTAAATCTCCTGGAAGCGCGCAATGCAGTGGCCATAGCGCAGGCTACTGGCGCACGGCAGTACGCTCCAGAAGCTCTGGCCCGAGCGCAGGAGTTCCTGGATCGGGGAGAGGATTACCTGCGGCGTAAACAATCCTCTTCCGCGATAGGAACCGTTGCGCGAGGAGCAACGCAAGCCGCGGAGGATGCTCGCATTTTGAGCATCCGAAGGAAAGCGGATGAGAGAGTGGCGTCCGAGCGCAAGGCCGCCGAAGATCGCGCGGCCGAGGCGCAGCGGCGAGCAGTGTTTGAGCAGGGACGAGCCCAGGACGCCAAGGAGCAAGCCCTGCAAGCCCAGCAGGCAACGCAACAGGCGCAACAGGAGCGCCAAGCCGCCGAGCAGGCCAAGGCAGAAGCCCTGCAAGCTCAGCAGCAGGCTGAGGCAGCACGCCAGCAGGCACTATTACAGCAACAGGCGCTGGCCGCACAGGCCGAGACCGCACAGGCGCAGGCACAAACAGCAGAGCAACGCGCCAGAGCCGCGGAAATGGAGAAAGAGCAGATGCGCCAGCGGTTGCTTACTCAGCTTAATCAGGTACTGCAAACCCGGGACAGTGCCCGCGGTCTGATTGTGAACATGAGCGATGTGCTATTTGACCTGAACCAGTCCACCTTAAAGCCGGGCGCAAAAGTTCGGCTGGCCAAGGTTGCAGGAATCATTCAGGCGTATCCGGACTTGAGGCTGCAAATTGAGGGTTACACGGACTCCACCGGCACCATGCAGCTCAATCAGCAGCTCTCCGAACGGCGCGCGGCAGCGGTGCGGGATTTTCTGGTTGCTCAAGGTGTCAGCACCTCGAATGTAAGCGCACAGGGATTCGGGCCCTCGAACCCTGTAGCTACCAACAGCACCCCTCAGGGAAGACAGATGAATCGCCGAGTGGACTTGGTCGTAAATGGAGAGTCTATTGCCGCCCAGCGTATGCCGAATCAAGGCGCGCCGGATTCCATGGGGGCGCCAGCGTCGGATCCGAGAGCACCCGTACCCCAGACAAACGCTCCAGATCAGCGTTGATTACCTGCAACATTGAAAGGGCACGAGGGCATCTCTCGTGCCGCGCGCTTTGTGCTTGAAAGTTCTCCGCAGAAACTTGAAACTGGATCGATGAAAGCGGTCGCCATCATCCCAGCTCGCATCGCCTCCACCCGTCTTCCACGCAAACCCTTGCGCAACATCCTCGGTAAGCCGATGATTCAGCGTGTATTTGAGGCAGCTCGCGCCTGCCGTGGCTTGAGCGATGTGATCGTCGCAACCGACTCTGAGGAAATTCTTTTGCTTTGCCAGCAGAACGGATGGAACGCGCGAATGACATCCGCAGAGTGCCGCAGCGGCACGGATCGTGTTCGTGAAGTGGCAAGCGATATCAGTGCAGATATCTTCGTCAATGTTCAGGGCGACGAACCGCTCGCACGCCCAGAACACCTTGATACACTGCTCGCCGTCATGAAGCCCGGAGTGCAGGTGGGGACGATTTACACGCCTTGCCTGGCTGAGGATGTTATCAATCCCAACGCCGTGAAAATTGTTACTTCGCTCAATGGCCGTGCGCTCTACTTCTCGAGAGCGACCATTCCTTTCGATCGCGACCGAGACGGGTGCTCCCGATATTGCAAGCATCTCGGTTTTTACGCATACACTCCCGCTGCGCTGGAACAGTTCTGCAGGTGGCCGGAGTCGGCGTTGGAACGCAGCGAACGCCTCGAACAACTTCGCTTCCTTGATCACGGTGTCGATATCTACGCTTCAGAGACTCCGTTCGACACAATCGGAGTGGACACTGAAGACGATCTCCGTCACGTCGAAGAAACGCTCCGCGCCCAGGGCCGCGATTGAGCGAACTACCGCACCTGCACCGTGACCTGCGCCTGATCTGCATGTCCCGCGCCGTCGTCGGCATTCAGCGTATAAGTGGTGGTCCGTTGCGGTGAGACCTCCACGCAACGGTTCATCGAGGGCCATACCCCCTCAATAAAAGGGGAGAACACAACGTTCTTAGCGTTCACGACGCCGTAGCAGAGCTGTACGGCTTGTCCTTTGCGTATTGCGCCCTGCGTAACATAGAGCGCAGTAATCTTCAGTCGTGCCCCGCCATTGAGTTCCACATCTTTTCGCGCGCGCTCCACTTCCGAGGCTGCCACTGCGCGCCGCACTTTGTCAGTTGCACTCCACCGCGAATAGAAGACCCAAGCAGCATAGAGCGCGGCTATGAGTATCAACACTGGCATGATCAGGGGAACACGCCGCAGCGAATTTGCTTTGCCTTCTGCCATCGCTTCCTACGACCTCCAATTCTCAATTAGATTGTGCAACTGGCAACGGTAGAATTGTAAATCTCCCGCGCGCACCAGCGCGTCAAAGTTGCTACGTACTGCTGCGGAGCCGCGATGGGTAGTACAGTCGTTCGGAATGATTCCAAGTAACCTGGAAGCACTGGAGCCCAAGGGGCGCGGGTTCAAAGGAGAATTTGATGAAGATCGAGAAGAAGCTACAGTCGCTGGCAACCCGCTACCGAATTGACAATGGAAGAAAGTTTCGACTTCGAGATTTCAATCCCGGTGACACCGCCGGCTTCGCCGAGGACTTCAAGGAGGAGTCTGGCGCGTTATTGCAGGGTTCTACAGCACAACTCTCCGAATTGCAGGATAAGCTTTACGCGCAGTACCGATGGGGATTGCTGCTCATCTTCCAGGCAATGGATGCAGCTGGCAAAGACGGAACCATCAAGCACGTGATGAGCGGGGTGAATCCTCAAGGCTGCCAAGTGTTTTCGTTCAAGTCTCCCTCTGCGGAAGAACTCGGCCATGGGTACTTGTGGCGAACTTCAAAGTGCATGCCCGCACGCGGAAATATCGGCATCTTTAACCGCTCCTACTACGAAGAGGTCCTGGTCGTACGCCTACACCCGGAGTTGCTGGAGAGCCAGCATCTTCCTCCCGCCTGTGTAACCGGCGACATATGGAAAGAACGCTACCAGGACATTTCCGCTTTCGAGCGCTACGCCGTGCGCAATGGCACCGCAATTCGCAAATTCTTCCTCAATGTCAGCCGGGATGAGCAGAAGCGCCGCTTCCTTGCTCGCCTTGACCAACCAGAAAAGAACTGGAAGTTCTCGGCTACTGACGTGCGCGAGCGTCGTTTCTGGGACGAATACCAGCACCGCTATGAAGATACTATTCGACACACTTCGAGTAAGCATGCCCCTTGGATCGTGGTCCCGGCAGACAACAAGTGGTTTGCACGATTGGTGGTTTCTTCAGTGATTGTGCAAGCGTTGGACGGGATGAATCTCGCCTACCCAGAGGTCAGCGACGCGAAGAGAAAGGAATTGGCTGCTGCAAAGCGGGAACTCATAGCCCAGCCTTCCAAGAAGAAAGCTTAATCGCTCGTCCACCCCTTGACTGGCGCGGGAGGTGCTTCTCCCTTTAAAGTAGGATGACAGGGGAATTATCGATGAGCACAGAACACGAGATGGAAGAACTGCAGGAAGCTGCCGAGCATGGCCGCGAACATTCCAATCTGGCTCCCGTGAGCCTCACCATGACCATCCTCGCAGTCCTCGTCGCGGTGGCCGCACTGCTCAGCCATCGCGCACACACCGAAGAAATTCTGAAGCAGAATCTGGCTACGGACACTTGGGGCTACTACCAAGCCAAGAACATTCGCCGCCACACCGCGTCCCAGATCAATGAACTGCTGAAGGTCCTGCCACTCAAGAACGAGGCCGCTGCCGAGGTTCTGCACAAAAAGAACGAAGTAGCAATCGAAGATTCCACCGTTGAACAAGGAAAGATATTTAAGGAAGCTACTGCCCTTCAGGACGAAGTGAAAGTGCTCGGCCGCAAGGCAAACTTCTATGACCTCGGCGAAACCTTACTCGAGGTAGGCCTGGTCATCTGCTCCATCACCTTGCTCACAAAAAAGCGGACATACTGGCTCGCCGGTATCTTCTTCGGAGTTGCCGGAATTGTGCTAACCGTTGTGGGAACACTGATTCACTAGAACGACCGCAGAGTGCGGGCCTGACGCTCGTACTCCGCGGATCTCCATCCCCCCAAGCTGCCTGCCGCCTCATTGGAGCGTCGGTCTTCCATATTCCGAAAAAGTTACCCGATGGTTCCCAAAGTTTGCCAAGGTGATTACCAACGAACCACGGAGCTTAGACCAAGGAACCATTCCAGACACTGTTGCGACTACGCTAGAATGCTATTCAATCAGTTAATGTTGCTTGCACAGTCCATGGCCCGAAACTGCAGTAAGGCTGTGTTGCACCGTGGCTTTGCCATGAGATAGCGCAGTTTTACCAGTAAATAATTTGTTTACCTAAGGTTAACCACTCATAGTGGCCTTGTGGAAGAACAGCCAAACTGGTTATGCAACTAGCTCAAGTTTGCTCGGCTCGACCGAGGAGTACCTGACGATGTCAGAAATAACGCCGCCCGAAGACGTGGCTGCACTGCTTTCACATACGAACCTGAACAGCTACAAAGTATTTACCCAGGAACGTCGAAACAGCGGCAACGGAGCCACAAGCCTGTCCAGCGCGGGCATTGCGCCCGCACGCGGCGAACCAGCTACTCCAGAACCGGTAACCCTGGAATTTGTTCGTCCTCAACCGGCGCGCTGGTCACTATTGCAGGATATGGGCCCGGATGGCGATTCGCCTGCACTGCGCGAATCGCATGAATTGCTGATCCCGACCTTTGCCGTCTGCTCAACGGGCGGTGGCACGGGCAAGACCACTGTCTCGGCTACGCTTGGCCGCGCCCTAGCACTGACCGGCGACAACGTACTCATGGTCCAAGGCGCGCTGCAACCCTCGGCCCCTCTGCATTTTGGAGCGCAACACGCACAACCCGGCCGCCTCCGAACGTTTGTGCCGCCTGTCCGAAGCCAGGGAACAGTCCATATGCTTGGTCATCAGTTCGATGACGGCAACCCTCAGAATGAAGAGAGCGGAACATGGCTGACTCGGGAAGTCAATGCGTTGCAGAATGAGATACACCGCTGCATCGTGGAGATTTCCTCCTCTACTGGACCAGAAGCACCGATGCTGAATCTTGCCCGAGTGTGCCTGATTGTGGTCACGCCGGATATAAATTCCGTGATGGCGCTGACTCCCTTCCGCAAGCTCTTTGAACGAACTTCTCGCCCGGGCGCGCGCCATCAGCAGAACGTACACTTCCTCATCAATAAGTTTGACCCTGCCTCGAACTTCCATGCCGAAGTCCGGCAAAACTTGAGAATGCAGCTTGGTACGCGTCTGCTGCCGTTCTGTATTCGCCGGAGCGATTCAGTCTCCGAGGCCCTGGCGGCGGGAATGACTGTTCTGGATTATGCCCCAAATTCCGCGCCCGCCGACGATTTCTTGCGACTTGCCGCTTGGGCTCGCGATGTCGCTTCATCACAACGTGCGCAAGGCGCAATTTAGTTTTATCTGGTCTCGGCTCGTCACCGAACAAGCATCGGGCGTGTGTTTCTGCAAAGGAAAACGTAGGTCATGAAGAAGGGAAGTTTCCTGCGGCGGCTTTGGAACTGGGTTCTGGTCCTGATCGCCATCATCTTGTCGGGATTCATGGTTATCATCCCGCTCACGTGGCAAGAGCAGGCTTTTGTCGGACTGGCAACCCTGGCCCTGGTCATCGTTCTGAACCGGATTTCGAAGGGTCAGATCACCACCATCACGATGATGGCACTTTCCGCCATCGCGACCACCCGCTACGCCTACTTCCGTATCCAGCAGACTATCGAGGGTATGACCACGGCGGGTCATGCCAGTTCAATCAACAACTTCTTCGTGATCGTTCTGCTCTTTGCGGAAATGTACGCGTTCATGACGTTGTATCTCGGCCATTTCCAGACAATTCGGCCATTACGACGCAAGCCTGCCCCACTCCCGGATGACTCGAACGATTGGCCAACGGTGGACGTCTATGTTCCCACCTACAACGAACCCCTCTACGTGGTGCGTCCAACCGTGCTTGCTGCCCTCAACATGGATTGGCCGAGCGACAAGTTCAAGGTCTATATTCTGGACGACGGGCGGCGTGAGGAGTTCCGGCAATTCGCTGCCGCTGCCGGTTGCGGTTATATCATCCGCAATCAGAATAACCACGCCAAGGCCGGCAACATTAACCAGGCGCTTACCCAGACAACTGGGGAGTTTGTAGCGATTTTCGATTGCGACCACATCCCTACCCGTTCGTTCTTGCAGATCACCATGGGATGGTTCTTAAAAGACGTTCGCCTGGGAATGCTGCAAACACCTCACCATTTCTATTCGCCGGACCCGTTTGAGAAAAACCTTGGCCAGTTCCGCAAGATGCCGAACGAGGGAGAACTCTTCTATGGCATCGTGCAGGATGGCAATGATTTCTGGAACTCCACGTTCTTCTGTGGTTCCTGCGCAGTGTTACGCCGCCCGGCATTGCTCGAAATCGGCGGTGTCGCGGTGGAAACAGTCACGGAGGATTGCCACACCGCTTTGCGCATGCACACGCGCAAGTGGAATACCGCATATATCAACATTCCACAGGCTGCCGGACTCGCCACGGAGAGCCTTTCCAGTCACATCGGCCAGCGAATCCGCTGGGCGCGCGGCATGGTGCAGATTCTCAGGCTGGAAAATCCGATCTTCAATCCGAAACTCACGCTCGCGCAGCGATTCTGTTATTTCAATGCCTGTTCGCATTTTCTGTATGCGCTGCCAAGACTGATATTCCTCACAGCCCCTCTGGTTTACCTGCTTTTTGGATGGGTCAATATCTACGGCTATGCATGGGCTATCTTTGCATACGCAATGCCCCACATCCTCCTTGCACAGATTACCAACTCTCGAGTGCAGGGCCATTACCGTCTCTCTTTCTGGAATGAAATTTACGAAGCGGTTCTGGCTCCTTACATCCTCTATCCCACAATACTTGCGTTAATCAATCCTAAGCTCGGCAAATTCAACGTAACCGCCAAGGGCGGACTGGTCCCGACATCGTACTTTGATCGCAAGATCGCAATGCCATTCCTGATACTCCTGTTCTTCAATATTCTTGGGGCTATCATGGGCATTCCGCGCTACCTGTATTGGGATACAACCCACCACGACACGGTAATGATGAACGTGTTCTGGACCTGCTATAACATCGTCATTCTGCTGGTCTCAGCCGCGGTTGCATGGGAAACCAAGCAACAGCGCCGGCATGTTCGGGTGAACGTCGCTGTTCCTTTTACAATCGTCTGCCAGGATGGCAATCAGGTACATGGGAATACCGTTGATCTCTCCAACAGTGGTGCCGCGCTCCAAGTCACGGACCGCGAGCGCGCTCTAGAATCAGGGGAACCAATCAACTTCTACTTCTCCGGACGCCCCGAAGGGTGCTTCTTTGAGCCCCGCATCGTGAATCAGAGCGAAAAGACCATTCGCATCGACTTTGGTGAACTCAATCTCGAGCAGGAAGAAGTTCTGACGCGTGTACTCTATTCGCGCGCCGACTCCTGGATCGACTGGGGAAAACACCGCGAGGAAGATCGTCCACTGCGCACCTATGGTCGATTGCTTGGAGTGGCTTTGCAGGGAATGTTCGCGATTTCGAGGGGAATT
This sequence comes from uncultured Acidobacteriota bacterium, assembly GCA_903832295.1. Lineage (GTDB taxonomy): Bacteria > Acidobacteriota > Terriglobia > Terriglobales > Acidobacteriaceae > TOLSYN. The sequence continues at coordinate 14,161 of CAILAZ010000208.1, read as the reverse complement.
TTCACCGCACGTGCGGACGACCCCACCACCGGCGATTCGAAGATTGATAAGTCACGCCGACGCCAGCCGGTCTTGATCCTCGTACTCATTATCCTCGGGTTGATCCTCCTGGCTGTACATCGCGCTCCGGCCCTTACGGTGCCTGCGGGGAGATCTTCCCCGGTCGCTAGCAAGTCGGGCAAAAACACGGCCTCCGATGCAAGTTCGCAGTCTGCGGAATTTCACGATCAGCTTGATTTGCGCGCCCTCGGCCAACAGCGCCCGATGATGCTGCGAGGCAGCGAATCCCGGTCAATCCTGAATTTCAGCGTACCGGTAACCAAGGTCGTCAGCAGCAGTACCCTCTCGCTGCACTACTCCGCCCCATCTCAGCTCCGTCCCAGGGAGTTGATGATGAACATCACACTGAACAATACCCCCATCGCTTCTGTGGAAGTACTCCCCGGAAATAACATCTCTGCTAGCGTGCCGATTCCGCCGGAGTTGCTGGCTACGGAAAACACGCTCGCATTCCAACTCACCGGACAGTGCGCGGCCTGCGCTGGGGGGGACAGTGCAAGCCCGTGGACTACGATCGGAATTGCCACCGAGCTTTCGATTAGCGGCACGCGATTATCGATCGCCAACGAACTTCGGCTGCTCCCCCAGCCCTTTTTTGATCGTTCGGTGCTGCGGGTTTGGACGCTCCCATTTGTCTTGCCTGCGGCCCCTGACAACACTCTTCTGGCCGCTGCTGCCGTGGTCGCCAGCAAGTTCGGCGAACTCTCGGATTTCCGCGGCGTCCGATTCAGCGTGTCGCGGGACCAGCTTACCACCGGCAATTGCATCATCGTCGCCACTCTCGATTCTCCGCTGCTACAGCGTTTTGATCTGGAAGGCATCACCGGTCCGGCGATCGCGATGCGGAACAATCCTATCGACCCCTATGGCAAGGTCCTGCTAATCCTGGGTGCGGTTACAGACCAGGTGCTCACAGCAGCGCGTTCCTTTGCTTCTGGCGACTTTCCCCGCAACGGCGACACGGCTTTCCTCAGCACGACAAAAGGGTTTGCTCCGATGGGGGTCTATTCCGCGCCGCGCTGGCATAGCAATGAGCGCCCCAGCGGCCTGGGCGAGTACACCACGCAGGAGAGCCTCCGCATTTACGGCTCTGGCTCGGTGGACCTTTTCTTTCGCTTGCCCCCCGATTTGTACTACGTTGGGCGTACCGAGATTCCGCTTCAACTCAAATACCAGTATGGCGGCGTGGAGCCTGGAACTAAGGGGGAGATGGCGGTTCGGCTCAATGGGAGCTTCATCGGCAGCATTCCCCTCAAACCGGAAGGCGTGGGGGTGATCCACACCGATCGAGTTATGCTGCCGGTTCGATCACTCAACGCGTATAACAACACCATCACGGCAGACTTCATGTTTGATGGCAATTCCTCGCCGTCCAGCCCGCAATTCGGACAGATCCTGCGGGAAACCCAGCTCGAGTTGTTGAATGTACGCCACTCGACAGTAATGCCGAAGTTAGAGCTTTTTTCGCAAGCTGGCTATCCTTTTACGGCCCAAAGCGATTTGTCTGGTTCAGTCGTCGTGATGCCGACAAATCCCGGCGTGGCTGAAATCGAGCTGCTCTTGAATCTGATGGGATTCTTCGGCGCACAAACTGGCTCTCCCGCATTGCTGGTAACGATTGCCGACCCGGGAACCGTATCGCGATATTCCAATCGCGATCTCGTCGTTCTGGGGAGTGCCTTCGATCAGCCACTTGTGACCCGATGGGCACAGGCGATGCCTATTCAGGTCACGGAAACCGGTGGGCGCGTGGGCTTGGCCACGAGTTGGCTTGAGCGCGTTCAGCCCGATTCGCCAATCAGTTCCACAGACCGGCAGCTTGCGAATTCGCTGCTCACCCAGGACTCGATGATCGATGGCTATATCCAGGGTTTTCAGTCTCCACTCAACCCGGAGCATTCGGTTGTGATGTTGATTCCGCGCGACCCGAACAATACTGCGGTGCTTTCCACTCTGTTTGCTCCCTCGCTTCGGAGAGGAAACGTTTACGGAACGGTCTCTATTGCTCAAAACGGCACCTTTCAGTCATTTCATATTGCGCAGAGGACCTATCGAGCTGGACGTTTGAGTATCTTTGACTTCATGATGTTGACGTTTACTCGTTACTATTGGTTCATTCCGATTTTCATGCTCATTGGCGCACTGATCACTGGAGTACTGCTCGATCGCGCAGTGGAACACCATGCCTGGAGAAGGCTGAACCCGGACGCCTTGTGAGGACAGATTGAGGACCGTGCTGATTGCCTGCCTGGCTGTGCAGGGCTTGATCCCAAGCCCGCTCGCCGCGCAGGAGAAGTTTCACAAGCAGGCACTGCCAGTGTCGCAGAGGAACGATGCGCCGATGCGCGCAGAAAGTTCTGGCGTGGTTTCCTGGGGCCTGTGGGAGGCGTACAAGCGAGGCTTCCTCGACGATAGCGGTCGCATTGTGGACCACGACGGGGGCGCACGAACGACTTCCGAGGCTCAGGCCTATGGTTTGTTCTTTGCACTCGTTGCCAATGACCGACCCGCTTTCGACCGCATCCTCCAGTGGACCCAGACAAATCTGGCCGCTGGGGATCTTACGTCGAACCTGCCGGCATGGCACTGGGGATGTGACCCGGACGGCAAGTGGCGGGTACTGGACAAGAATCCGGCCAGCGATGCGGACTTGTGGATGTCTTATACGTTGCTTCAGGCTGGCCGTCTATGGCAGGAACCGGGATTTGTGAAGCTTGGAGACGCAATCGCTGGCCACATTGCCACTCAGAGTGTGGTCAACATAGCTGGGGTGGGCACGGTATTACTGCCTGCTCCCATCGGGTTCCATTCAAAGGACTCCGTGGAACTGAACCCAAGTTACCTGCCAATGCCGGTGCTTTGGGGTCTCGCGAACGCTCTTCCAGATGGACCGTGGGCGCAGATTGCGAGCAGTACGCCGCTGGTTGTGCGGGAAGCATCACCACACGGATTTGCGATGGACTGGGTTAGGTTCTCACTCGCACAAGGCTGGGAGCCGGGCAAAGGTCCAGCGTCTGAGCCTCGTGCCAGCTTTGACGCAATTCGTGTCTACCTTTGGGCTGGTATGACCGATCCGCATACTCGCGGACGCAAACAGATTCTGGCTGCGCTGAATGGAATGCGCGGTTACATGAAGGACAATTTCTATCCGCCAATGGTCGTTTCGGTGGATGGAAAGGCGGCATCCGAACACGCGGGAGTGGGTTACTCTGCCGCACTGCTGCCTTTTCTGAAGGCTGTAGGAGACGACAGAGCTTTGACCCTGCAACTGAGCCGGCTGGACATCGCACGCAAGCCGCAGAGTGGTCTGTATGGCGATCCGCCGAGGTACTACGATCAGAACCTTGCGCTGTTCGGCACCGGATGGGTGGAGAATCTATTCAGTTTCAATGCCGAAGGCATGTTGGAAGTTCGCTGGAGAAGCAAATGAAGCAATCAAAACGTTGGGTCCTGTTGTTCATCGCGGTCGCTCTGCTGGCGCCCATGTTGTTTGCAGCTTCGAGCGCGGTCGATTTATTGCTGGATAAGGCTCGCTCCCTTGAGGGGCGCGGACGTCCGGACCTGGCAGCTCAAACCTGGCAGCAGGTGCTACTGGCCAATCCAAATCAGCCGGAAGCGTTGGCCGGACTTGCCCGCTGGGCAAAGCAGAGCGGACAGCCGGAAGAAGCCCGCAAGTATCTGGACCGTTTGAAGCGTGCGAATCCGGGAGACCCCGCGATTGCGCGCATCGAGGCGATGCAGGTCCTCACCGTGCAACAGCGTGCCCGTTTGGATGAAGCCGGAAGACTGGCGCGGGCGGGCAGGCCTGATGAGGCATACCGCATCTACCGCGAAGTGTTCGGGGAGGATCCGCCCCTCGGCGAGTGGTCCGTCGCCTACTATGAAACACAAGCCGCTTCTGCCAACGGTCGCGAACCCGCCTTGGCGGCATTGCGCCAGCTCGTTCAGCGCTATCCCACGAATGAGCAATACAAGCTCTCTCTAGGCCGCCTGCTTACCTACGATCCCAAAACACGCATGCAGGGAATTCAATTGCTCTCCGCGCTGCACGGTGCATACAGTGAGTCCGCAAGGCTGGCATGGCGCCAGGCATTGAACTGGGAAGCGACAAATCCTGCGTATCAGGCATCGGTTCGCGAATACCTGAAGCGCTACCCGGATCGCGACCTGTCGGCGCAGGAACAGAAGATTGCAGCGCAACATCCTGTGAAGGCAGAAGAGCCAGCCGGGGACCCCGATGAAGATCGAGGCTACAAGGCCCTCAACTCCGGAAATCTGGAAGAAGCACAGGCCCGCTTTGAGAGTGTGCTCAAGAGGCACCCCAACTCGGGTCCGGCTCTCGCGGGCCTTGGGTTTGTGAACATGAAGAAAGAGGACTTCGAGAACGCCCTCCGGAACTTCGAAGACGCCATCAAGGTTCAGCCCCAAAATAAGGCGGTGCAGCAGGCGCTTGAAAGCGCACGTTTCTGGACCGAGATGAAGAAGGGCAACGTCGCATTACAGGAAGACCGCAGCGACGATGCCATCAACTCTTATCAGCAGGCCCTCTCGCTGCGTCCAACCAATGCGGAAGCAACCATCGGGCTGGCCGGCTCGCTGATGAAGAAGAGCGATGTGCAGTCTGCCCTTCCGCTGTTCAAGAAGGTCGCGGAAGCCGATCCGCAGAACGCACCTGCCTGGCGTGGCTATGTGACCGCACTTTATAAGGCGGGCAATTCGGAAGCTGCGATTCAGGCATACCACCGCCTCTCCGCGCAAACGCGCGATACGCTGGAGAATGATGCCGATCTGCTCACAGCGCTTGCGCTGGCAAACCAGGCGACCGGTCAGCAGATGGAAGCTGAACGCATGTTGCGTCGCGCAACCCAGATTGCCGGGCAGCAATCGCCACGCGCGGCCGCGGAGATCCAATTGCAGTTCGCCAACACCATGTTGGACCAGGGACAAGCCTCCGAGGCCGCTGCATTCTTCAAACGCGTAGCCGATCGAAACCCGGATAACCTGAATGCATGGCAAGGACTGCTCGCGGCTTACCTCCGGATCAACGACTATTCGCGCGCCATCGCCGCCATCAAGACCATGCCCCAGGGCATCTATTCGCAGGCGGTTCGCTCCGGACCGTTCCTCAACTCAATCGCCGCGATCTACATCGCGGAGGGCCAGTTCGATAGCGCAGAAGCATTCCTTCACAAGGCACTCGATCTTCCCGGGTTGCCGCATAGCGCACAGGTCAATACGCAGCTTCAACTGGCCAACGTCTATATGCATCAGGGACGGCTCGATAAAGCCAGCGAACTCTACCAGAACATCGTGGACCAGAATGAGAACGACCCGGATGCATGGCGTGGCTATCTGAACGGGCTTCATGAGCAGAAAGATGATGACCGCGCTCTAGCCGAGGCAGAACGCATGCCCGATAAGGTCCGCAAGATTCTGGAAAAGGATGCAAACTACCTGGCTTTGATGGCTTCCGTGCACGTTGCCATCGGCGACAGCGAGGGCGGCATTCGCCTCTTGCAGGAAGCCCGCTGGCCTTACGATGTCATGCGCAAGCAGCCTCCTGCAGATCTGGATGTTCAGCTTGCGTGGAGCTACCTTGACGCAGACGGTCGCGAGAAAGAGTTGTATGCATTGCTCACCACGATCAATCTGCGGAATGACCTCACGCCTGGGCAGCGCGAAAGCGTTCGCAAGATCTGGTCCACTTGGAGTCTGCGCCGTTCCCAGCAGTCGCTGGAGTCTGGCGATGAGCAACGCGCCATCTCCATTCTTACCGCGGCCGCACAGGCCCTCCCTCAGGACAATAAGATTCGCGCTGGACTGGCGGGAATGTTCCTGCGCACCGGCGACACCCGCCGGGCTCTCCTGGTCTATGAGAAGTGGGGCATGCAAGATGCCGAGGTCGATGACTACATCGGTGCAATCGGCGCCGCAATGAGCGTGCAGGCCAACCAACTTGCAGAGCATTGGACCAAGACAGCATTGCAGCGCTGGCCCAAGAGCCCGCAGTTGTTGGAAGTCGCGGGCAAGCAAGCCGCGGCGCGTGGAGATTACGGAAAGGCCCAGGCATACTGGGCAGCCGCTCTGGAAGCCATGCCCCCTGATAGCGCACGCGATTCGCTATTCGGCATTTTAGGACAGGGCAAGGAAGTACCACACCAGACACAAGCCACCCAGAGCCTCGCCAAACTTCTCATGCCTGACGGCGAGTTGCCGCAGATCAACCGCAACAGCTTGACGCGCGTGTACACACCGAGGACACAGGTTCCAGCAGCGAGCGTACCCGTTGAGACTTCTTTGCCGCCAGTTCCTAAGGCTATCCGCCAGAGGATGAATACAAGTGACGCTGAATTGCCGCCCTTCTCTTCTCCGGCTGCGCCCTCAACCAATCGCAAGAAGCAAACAAAGCCCAAACAAGATCAGGATCCTGCGCCGCTGGTGCAAGAGCACCCCCAGACTCGCCCCATTTCCATGCGTACCGGCAGCATGGAGTATGAGCCACAGGATTCCACGCCACAACGCAGCAGCGATTCTCCCGTTGCGCCACCTGCGGCTCAGCAACCTGCCGAGGAGATGATCCCGCGCCGGGGAACTACCTCGCAGCAAGATACGGACCTGGCCTTGGGCCAATTGATTGAACATAAGACCTCGCGTTGGGACAGTACCTTTATCTCTCCGGGCAAACACCAGGGCGAGCGACAGGAAATCGAAGATGAGATTGCGGCCGTGCACTCCCGCAATACACCGTTCTTCGGTGCGGGAACCATCGTTGGCAGCCGCAGCGGCTCGGCCGGTTTCGATCGGGCGATCACGGAGCAGGGCGCAATCAGCGGCAGTTTCATGCTCGGCGAGGGACTGCGTGTCGGGGTTGATTTCAAGCCGACCTTCATCTACTCAGGGCAGCCTGACGGCACCAGCAACCTTCGCCTCGGAACTTTGGGCAAGGGCGTAAGCTTTGCCTCTCAGTCCGCCGCTGGCGCAGCGGCCGATGTGCAAATCTCCACTCAGAACTTCGGTGCGATGCTCGGCATGACGCCAGAGGGATTCTGGGTACGTAACTTCGAGGCAGGTCTCCGTTGGAGAGTGATGGGTGGTCCCTTCACCGTCCAGTTGAACCGTACCGCGCTCAATGACACGCTTCTCTCCTACTCGGGAACGCAGGACCCTGGCACAGGGCTTATCTGGGGCGGAGTCATGTCAACCGGGGTGCAGGGAAGCGGAAACTGGGGCGGTGGAAACTCCGGCATTTACGCACAGTTCGGCTATGACAAACTCACCGGACACAATGTCGCGAACAACACTCGCATCAGCGGCACTACCGGCACGTACTGGAAGATTCTTGAACGTCCGCAGGGAAGGCTCACCGTCGGTATGAACTTGACGGGCATGCACTATGACCAGAACCTGCGCTACTTCACGCTGGGCCAGGGAGGATACTTCAGCCCACAAAGCTACTTCCTGTTCAATGCTCCCATCCGCTGGGTAGGCAAGTGGGACAGGATGGAGTATTCAATTGCGGGCAGCTTAGGTTCACAGTTCTTTTCTGAGGACCAGTCCGCCTATTTCCCGCTTTCGCCGCTCAAGCAGCAGCAGGCCGGTCCCTACTATCCCGGTCAGTCAAAAACCGGTGCCAATTACAATCTGGAATTCAAGATGGGGTACCGCATGGCTCCAAACTGGTATATCGGAGCGTTTGTGAACGCCAACAACACGGCGGACTATTCATCGCAGACCGTAGGCTTCACGATCCGATACCTCATGATGCAGTCGCCCAGCAATTACGATCTGCAATTGAACTCGATTCCGGATTGGAAGGGTGCGCAGTTCTTCCGCTTGCCCTAGATGCAGCAGCAAGTCAGAAGGCCACCTCGCCGAGGTGGCCTTCTTCGTTCTGCCAACAACCTGGTTACTTCGTCCAGTCAGCCTTCATTCCAAGGCTCTTTACCAGGAAGCTCCACTCGTCGGTGATCTCCTCGATTGCCTTGGAGATAGGCTTGCCTGCACCGTGCCCAGCCTTGGTTTCAATGCGAATCAGAACCGGAGCGTCTCCAGCCTGTGCCGCTTGCAGTGTTGCTGCGAATTTGAAACTGTGCGCCGGAACCACGCGGTCATCGTGATCCGCTGTCACGATCAGCGTGGCCGGATACTTTGTGCCCGCTTTCAGATTGTGCAGCGGAGAGTATTTGTAGATTGCTGCAAACTCTGCCGCATCATCCGATGATCCGTAGTCCGACGTCCATGCCCAGCCGATTGTGAACTTATGGAAGCGCAACATGTCCATCACGCCGACGCCGGGCAGAGCGGCCCCATACAGCTCCGGACGCTGCGCCATACAGGCCCCCACCAGGAGTCCTCCGTTACTGCGTCCGCTGATGGCAAGTTTAGCTGGCTGCGTGTACTTGTTGGCGATCAGCCATTCGGCAGCCGCGATGAAATCATCAAACACGTTCTGCTTCTTCAGCTTCGTTCCCGCCAAATGCCACGGCTCGCCGTACTCGCCGCCGCCGCGCAGGTTTGCCTGCACATACACTCCGCCCATCTCCATCCACACCAGGTTGCCCGCGCTGAACGCCGGCGTCAATGAGATGTCAAAGCCGCCGTAACCATAGAGCAGCGTTGGATTATTCCCGTCCAGCTTTGCGCCTTTCCGGGCCGTGATGAACATCGGAACGCGGGTACCGTCCTTACTCGTATAGAAAACCTGCTTCGTCTCGTAATCTTCGGGGTTGAACTTCACTACCGGTTTACGGAAGACCGTGCTCGTGCCACGCTCCAAATCGTAGCGATAGATGGTAGCAGGGGTTGAGTAGCTGGTGTAGGAATAGAAACTCTCTTTGTCAGTGCGTTTGCCGCCAAAGCCTCCTACCGTGCCAATTCCGGGCATCTCCACAGCGCGCAGGAACTTGCCGTCCAGTCCGAAGATTCGGACTTCGCTATGCGCATCCTTCAGGTAGCTGGCAACGAACTTATTGTCCACCACCCCCGCGCTTAACAAGGTCTCCTGGGATTCGGGGATGAGGGTCTTCCATTGCTCGCGTCCAGGATTTCGTGTATCAATCGCAATCACTTTGCTCAACGGCGCGTGGAGGTTGGTGACAAACCAGAAGACTGGCCCATCGTTATCGATGAAGTTATAAACCGCGTCCTTTTCGTCCAACAGCGCAATCACCGGGCTATCCGGCTTGGTCAGATCTTTGTAGTAAATCCGGTTCTTCGGATCGGTGCCTTCGCTGACAAAGATGACCAGGTACTTGCCGTCCTCTGTGACCACGCCGCCAAATCCCCACTCCTTGTGATCGTCGCGTTTGTAGATCAGCATGTCTGCCGATTGCGGCGTACCCAGCTTGTGGTAATAGAGCTTCTGGTAGTAGTTGGCGTCCCTCAGCATGGATTGTTCTTTTGGCTCGTCATAACGGCTGTAGAAAAATCCCTTGCCGTCTTTGCTGAAAGACGCACCCGAGAACTTCGACCACTTGATCAGGTCAGGCAAATCCCTTCCGGTCGCCACCTCTCGCACATGCCACTCGTGCCAGTCTGAACCGGAAGTTGCCAGGCTATAGGCGATGAGCTCACCATCATCGCTGATGTCCATGCCGCCGATTGCTACCGTGCCATCGGCAGAGAGCGTATTGGGATCTAGCAGAACTCTAGGCTCGGCATCCAATGAGGGCATCCAATAGAGAACACTCTGGTTTTGCAGGCCGCTGTTATGCGAGTAGAAATACCTCTTGCCCTTCTTTTCAGGCACGGAGTAGCGCTCGTAGTTGAGCAGATCCTTCAAGCGCGCACGAATCTTCTCTCGTGCGGGAATCTGCTCCAGGTAGCCGAATGTCAGCTTGTTCTCGGCTCCAATCCACGCCCGAGTCGGCGCGGAATCGGGGTCTTCCAATGGCCGATACGGATCGGAGACATGGGTGCCATGGTAATCATCTACCTGGTTGCTGGTGGGAGCTGGGGGATAATCAAACTTCTTCACTCCAACATTCTGCTGTGCCAGACCGCTTCCTGTACAGAGCAACAGCGTCGCCACAAATAGTGGACTGCAAACGGATCTTGTCATCGAGGCCTCGAAAACTGTGAGTGCCTCACAGCTTATGCGCATACGCGAGATACGGCAAGACCCGGCCTTCCAGCGTCGTCCGGGAACCTGCTACGGCCTCACCAGCACCCGCGTTCGCGGGAACGCAAACACAGCACCCGCATCATCAATCACATTGACCTGACAGGTGTACCAACCGGGATTAAGCGCGTGCATTGGCACTTCAAACTGAAAGGCAGCCGCCTTGCGATCGGCGGCGTTCAGGTGCTCCGCCACCACCAGCGGGGTCTCATAAACCTTCACCTTGCCGCGGAAGAACTGAATATTGGTCAGCAGATGAATCGAGTCTTTCTTCTCCGCCGATTTTGCCGGTTCATAGACCTCATAGTAGAGCGTCATTGACTGCTCCGGCGTAAAGACGTGGGCAATATTCGGAATGATCTCCTGACCGTCGCTTACCAGGGGATTGGACTGTGATTTCTTTCCTGCCGGTGCCTTCTGGCTGGAGAGCATCACGGAACTCATCTTCAGCTTCTCTTTGCGCAGGTCCGGAACGACCAGGTCCGTCTCAAAAGTTCCTACCCGCCCGTTCTGGTTTTCGCGCACGACAAACTTCAGGTGGTACCGTCCCGGGGGCAGCAGGAAGCCAGTGTTGTATTGCACATTCCTGCGCTTGGGAGCCTCTGCCGTGGGCGGCTGAGGAATCATTGCCTTCTCCGTTTTCGTCGCATCGGAAGTGGCAGTTGCACCTGCTGTCACGCTCAGGGTCTGTTCAACCGTAAGCTTGATGTTGTCACGCACATTGCCCACCGGGAACTTGGTCTCCTTGTCGCGCACCACTCCCAGAACGTCAAGCGAGGCTTTGTCCTTGTCGCGCTGCATGGCCAGCGCTGAGCCCGGAACGATGATAGAGACCGGCACATAGAACTTGCCTTCGCCGCTACGGAAGTAGCCTGCCGCCAGGTACACGGGAAGATCCGTGTTCGCCAAATCGGACAGCAGTTCTTCCTGCAACTGCTCCTCACGATCCTCCTTTGTAAAGTGTTGGAAATCGCGCGGCCCGTAGTACCCCATGCGATACTCCAGCTTCACATCGCTCCGGTTCAGCTTCACCTGGATACGACGGAAGTGTCCATCCTTGTTCGAATTGGAACTGCGATAGCCCAGCACGTAGTAGGTCTCGCTATCCGCCTGCACCTTCGTGTAAGCCTTGCTGAAGTCATTGGAGTCGAGGAAGGCCTTGCCGCCCGTATCGTTCGCTATGGTAACAAGCGTCTCCTGGCTGGCGAAGTTCGAGTCCAGATCGTTCTGCACCGCCGCGCCGCTGTAGGCGGATACGCCGCGCAAACTGGCCGTGCTGGCGCCGCCGCCAGGAGGCATCGCCTCGAGACCGCGAGAATCCACCGCGTAGATCGACACGTTTGAGCGTACGGCGGCGTTCACCGCCGCGCGGAGCTGTGCCTGGTTTTCGATCCCGGTCTTTGTCATTCCGCTGCTGAAATAGAGAATCGATTTCTTCTGATCGATACCGGAGAGATTCTTCGCAATGGTGGAGAGAGCCTGAAGCCGCAGATCGGTGTTGAAGATGTTGTAGTCGGTGTCATCGGCCACAAACGAACCTGCGTCGTCCGCCGTTCCCTCGCTGGCGCCGGTCGTTCCGGTCTCCTGCCCGCTTCCCTCGTTTCCCGCAACTCGCTCCAGCGCCGACGTCAGCAATTTTCGATCGGTGGTGAAGTCCTGTGCCACCTTCAGCGAAGTGTCGAAGGTCACGATGCTCACCAGGTCCGCGGGAGTCATCTGCTTTGCAACGAAGTTCTTGGCGCTCTCTACGGCGCGATCGCTGTCATCGCTCTGAAGCGAGCTAAGGTCGAGAAACAGAACAATCAACCTGCGGTCCTTCAGCACTTCGCGTGCTGGCGCCGTCTTGCTGGTAAGCAGATCCGTCTTTCCCGCCGCCAATTCTGCCTGCGCTGGGCCTCCCTCCGTTGCGTGTTGCGCAAAGCTCGTCACATCCTCAATATCGAAGCTCTGGACGTGCTGCGCCTTGCCGTCTTCAAGTACCGTAAAATCGCTCTGTTTCAATCCGCGAACCAGTTCGCCCCTTTTGTCGCGCACGGTGACACTTACCAGTACTAATTCGCTCGTCACCTTGAAGGTGAAACCGCTGTCGCCGGAGCGGGCCTGCTGTGCAAGCGCCTGTGGCGCTAGCATCGAGCCACACAGAGCGAGCGTCAGTGCCTTGCGAACGAATTCGTTTCTGCAATTCATCATCGCCAGAACTCCATCCCGTGCATCGTCTAGAAGCGGTATCTCAGAGAGAGCGTCATCTTGCGCATCGATCCCACGCTGGTCACCTCTCCAAAGGTTGGAGAGTTCACAGTGCTATCAATGCTCGAATAGTTCGGATGATTGAGCACGTTGGCCGCCTCGGCTCGCATCTCCAGTCCGGTTGAATCCTTCATTGGAATGTTCTTGGAGAGAGCGAGGCTCATCAGCACGCTGCCAGGTCCGATGATCGTGTTCCTCCCCGAATTCCCGTAGGTATTGGCTGCGGGAACTGTGAATGCCGCCGTGTTGAACCAGTGCTTGAGGCTGCGATTCCCTATCTGAATCGCCTCCCCGTTGTAGTCGGCGCGCAACGTGCCGTTCGTTCCCCGCGCCACATCGGACGCATTTCCCAATACCCTTGCCGTGAAGGGAGTTCCCGAAGCCACGCTGAAGGTGCTCTGCAGCATCCAGTCGCCCAGAATCTTCTGAGTGAGGCCCGGCTTGGTAAGCCACTTTCGCCCTTCGCCCCAGGGCAATTCCAGCAGCCAGTCGCCAGTGAGTTTGTGGCGCTGGTCAAAACTCGAGAGCCCGCGTTCGGCGCGCAGATTCGTATCGTCCTGCGCCACCACCTGCGCGCCGCCGCCGATTGAAGAGGCGTTATCAATCGACTTCGAATACGTGTAGGTGCCGCCCACGGAGACTCCCCGCGACATTCGCTTGCGGAGGCGGATGGAACCCGCATGCAGGATCGATGAACCCTGAGACGTCTCCCAGTTGAATGCCTCCACCGTGGGAATCTTCAATCCCGCCGGCCCGCGATTCGGTGCGCGCAACATGTCGAGGGCACTTCCCTTGCTTCCCGTGTAGCCAACGTTCAGCAACAGCGTCGGAGTCAGTTCCCGCTGAATGTTCACATTCCACATCTGCACGTAGGCCGTGCGATAGTGTGGATCAATTCCATAGTTGTTCGAGGTCGCAACTGCGCCATTCGACTTCAGCCCGGTCGCCAGCTTCAGGGTGCTCTGCCCGGTTGCAGGGGCCACCTTCGTCTCGGTGACCGCACATGGCGTGGCATCATCCGCACAGGGAGGGTGTGCCGCAAGGCTCTGCACAATAGTCCCGTACTGCCCCAGGTTGTAATTAATGCTGTATCCGGCGCGTACCACGGTCTTCGTTCCCCACGGCCTCCACGCAATGCCCAGCCGTGGAGCAACATTGTTGCGGTCTGGATTCACCAGGGCCCGACCATATGCCTGCGCCGGGTTCACCGTGGATACCCCCGTAAACTTGCCTGCCGCATCGAATTGCGCAAGCAGGTTCTGCAACTGGTCGTGAGCATCGCGGTAGGGTGAGATGAATTCGTAGCGCAGTCCGAAATTGAGCGTCAGGTTCCCGCGGGCGCGCCAATCATCCTGCATAAAGAAGTCGTAGCTGTGTGCGAAGAACTGGTTGTGCACTGTGGAGTATGCAAGTGTCACCTGCTGTGCATAGCCCAGCAGGAAGTCCGCAAAGTCGTTTCCAGTGCCCGAGACCTCGCTGCCGTTCAAGTATTGCCCGGTAGAGGATCCGGTGAACGTGAAGGTGCCTCGCGGGTTCGCGCTGGCATATGCCTTATTGTCAATCCACCGATAGTCGGTTCCAAAATGGAGGTGGTGCTTGCCTCGCACCCAACCAAAATTCTCGCTGAGCGAATACGTCTGTGAGTCGCGTTGCGAAGGCGTGACGTCGCTCAGGCTCGTGTAGTCGGAGAATTGCAGCCCCGGCACGCCCCAGCTGAGCGGGTCTGGCGAAGCT
>CAILAZ010000207.1 GCA_903832295.1 uncultured Acidobacteriota bacterium | reverse complement strand
GCACCACCTGCGGGAGAGGCACATCCTCAATCCTCAAATGGAACGCGGCGCTCCTTTTTCCTGGATCGAAGATGGCAGCTTTCATAAGCGCTTATCTACTCCTTTGAGTTGTTTGATTTCGTCCCGCTAAACTGCTGGAACGTGGAAATGGAGTTCTCCAGGGCACTTCGGTTGATTCGTTCGAGCAATGCTCGATTGACGTGCCTGGCCGTCGAACTGCGGCATAAGGCGTCATTCCCCCCTAAAGTCTGACAGCTGCCCTCTGCCACTGCTGAGCAATCCGACACTACCTTGCATCCCGTCACAGAAGACAACCATCCGAGAGGCGAACCGCACGCCAGGCGATCTCGATCAGTTGTGCAATTGGGAACAACATCGTCGTTAGAAAATGCCCAAACTGGATTCTGAGTTTCTTCGCGGCATGAAGTAGTCCGATTCATACCGTTCTTTTCGAAAACGTTCTATCCGCAAGAAGCAAGTGACATCCAGGAGGCAACCTCATGAAGGCTAGTACACGGCAACTCAGAGTGGTTCCGGCAACATCCGAAGGGCATGAAAATAAAGCTGAAGTCGCTCACATCCTGGAAGAAGACGAGATCAAGCAAATCTACAGGGACAGGAGTGCGGAGGACGCTCTCGACGAAGCAGAGGAAAATGAAGCTGCAGAAGAAGAGGAAGACGATGAGTCGGAAGAGGAAGACGAAGTAGTCCGGGCCGCAGAAGCAAATCAGAATTAGGCTCCTTCATCCAATCGGCGAGCAAGCTTAATACTCGAAGGGCGAGGTACGATGACAAAGCTTACGTATGAGGAGCGGAAGGAACTCCCCCAAGGGGAGTTTGTCTATCCGAAGACGCGGCGCTACCCGATTGAGGATGCTGCGCACGCGCGAGATGCGCTGGCCCGGTCCAGCGGAAAGCCGGAACACGCGACGGTCGTTGCGGCGGTCAAACGGAAGTATCCAGAGATCGACGTAGAGAAATAAGAAGTGGACCGCTGCGGAGGCGTTGGCCGGGCAATGAGGCTTGTGTCTTGCACCAGACGACCGTTTATGCCGCCCGTTTCTTTACAGGCCTGGCTCCCTCGCTCTGAACTCTAACCCATCGAGACAATGCTTTCTTATTGAGCCTTGACTGTCCAGATATGCTCACGACTGCACCGTCTTGTTGACTGCGCCGCTATGCCGGGCGAGTGCCCATATAACCCCCATCATACTCAGTGGTCCGTATTGCACAGCGCAACCCTTGTAGATAGGCCACCATTGACATGTCCCGTGGTGGCGGATTCTTGCCCTGCGGACGGCCTGCCGTGATGTTGCGAACGAGGCAGGCGTGGAGTGAAATGCACTTCGTTGGCCCACACTCTTCACATTTGCAAAGCCAACCTTGCCCAGCAAACTGTAATACAACAACTCGTTGGGCTGAATGGAATGGTGACCTATGACTACCGCAGTGGATCCGATCCACATGAAAGCACCGATAGTCCTGCCTATTGCCGTTTCCGACAAACCAGTCCCGATCAAGCGCAACTACCACTGGATGCGGTGGGCATTGGCTATCGGTTTAGTAATTGGGATCG
>CAILAZ010000206.1 GCA_903832295.1 uncultured Acidobacteriota bacterium | reverse complement strand
TGATGCTCAGAGGATGGGAGCTGGTCGCAATTTATATGGAGGCTAGGGGCGCGCGCCCCGGTAGATGGTGACATCGGGCTTGCCATCGGTGTGAATGATGGAGAGCTTGCTGAGATTGCGGGGATTGATGCGGACGGCCTCGGCAACAGGGTCTCCGGCAATGGCGACGATGTAGTCAGCGCCGGCAAAGGGGGCGCTGCGGGCGGAATCCCAGGCAATGAAGGTGGCCTCGGAGATGACGTGATCGAAGTGGATGCCGGAGCGCTCAATGGCTCCCACGTAATCGCTGGTGTACATGAGGACGGTGGAGTTATGCGGAACGGCGGCGAGGACCTGCGCTACCTGGGTTTCCAGTTGAAGACGGTCGCGGCTGTTGACATAGGCTTCGCGATAGCAGATGGGGAGCATCCAGCGGCGGCCCCAATCACGATTCCGCGAGCGCTGCGAGAAGCACCAGGCGGAGGAACTGAAGGCAAGAAACACCGCGAGGAACAACGCGGCTGTGGCAGCAATGGTGAGCGGACGGCGGTGAAGGCGGGCGACCGCCCAGGGGAGGAGGCCGGCAAAGACGGCGATGGCGGGAAGGAGTTCGAGCCCGTAGCGCACGTTGTAATACGAGAAGGGCCACCACTCGGGAACAAAGATGGGGACGCTGCCGTAGGCGATGGAGTAGGCATAGAACGGAAGCGGTAGCCAGAGCAGGAGCAGGGCTCCGAAACGGCGCAGATGGAAAGCCGAGGCGATGACTCCGGCGACGGCGAGAAGGATGAGCCAGTTCTCACGCGAGCCTTCGCCGGTGTTCATGCGGGCTGCCTTGAGGAAATACTGCGCAGCTACGACGATGTGGTCTTTGCCGGGGTAGGGCGGATCGCCGGGGCGCGAAGAACGCTTCTCAATGGCGCGGGCGGAGTAGGGTCCCTTGAGCCAGTCCAGGGGATGGCCGCTGTTCTTGTAGTTGTGCGCAAGCCAGAGCGTGGGACACAGAGCCAGCAGCAGCAGAAAAGAATTCATGGAGCGGAAGAGGCGGCCAATCTCCTGTTGCGGCGGACGCGACGCCAGCCAGCGCAGTCCACTGAGGGCGGCACAGATTCCGACAACGAAGGCAATGATCCAGCCGTCGTATCGCGTGAAGATTGCTGCGGCAAGGCAGATGCCACAGCGCTCCAAGGCAAGCCAGAGAGGGATGCCAGGATTGGCACCCGGGGAGTCGGAGGAGATGCCGCGCAGGAAATCATCGAAGTAAACGAGCGCCCAGATGATGGCGGCGAGAAAGATGGACTCCGTCATGGCCGTGGCCTGCATGTAGAGCATGGACGGATTGAAGGCGTAGATGGAGGCAGCCAGCGAGGCAGAGGCGACGGAGGCGCGGGCGCGGACGAGGCGGTAGATTCCCGCGACCCCGAGCACGTAGGCAAGCATGGAGGGGATGGAGCCTCCGATGCCGCTGCGCCAGAGCGCGTCAAAGGCTACGAAGGGAGCAACCAGCAGGTGCGGCAGAGGAAGCCAGACGCTGCCAATCTGATCCCATCCGGGATTACGCGCATCGGTGAGGCGGCGGGCGATGTTGAGGTGGGCGACGGCGTCACCGTAGAGGAGGATGTCTCCCCGGCGGAAAAACCAGATGAAGGCGACGAGCGACAAAAGGCAAGCCAACGCAGAGACGACGGCAACTTCTCCGCCGCGCCCACGCTGCTCTTCCCGAATGCTGTCGCGATCGATATCCACGCTAAGACCGCCGGTTAATCAAGATGGGTGAGGCTGCGGAAGAGACGGAAGCGCTCTTCAATCTCATCACGGGTGAGCGAGATGAGACGCTCGGGGCCGAAGCGCTCGACGGTGAATGACCCCATGACGCCTCCGTAGAACATGGCGCGCTTGAGAACCGTGGGCGTCAGCTCAGGCTGCGATGCGATGTAGCCCATGAAGCCTCCGGCGAAGGTGTCTCCGGCGCCGGTGGGATCGTGCACCTCGGCGATGGGAAGAGCGGGAGCACGGAAGGGGTGCGAGCCATCAGAGAAGAAGATGGTAGCGCCATATTCGCCATGCTTGATGACCAGCGACTTGGGGCCGAGCGTGAGAATTTTGCGGGCGGCGAGGACGAGGCTGTGCTCGGAGGTGAGAAGCTTGGCCTCCGTGTCATTGATGAGGAGGATATCGACTTCCTTCAATGTTTCAAGGAGCTCGGCGCGCTTGATGTTGATCCAGAGGTTCATGGTGTCGCCGCCGACCAGCGCAACGCGCGGCATCTTGCGACGGACGTCGAGTTGAAGCTCGGGCTGAATGTTGGCGAGGAAGAGAATTTCGGAGTCTTGGTAGGCATCCGGAATCTTGGGAGCAAAGTTCTCAAAGACGTTGAGGTCAGTGAACTTGGTCTCCGCCTCGTTGACATTATCGCCGTACTCGCCGCCCCAGTGGAAGGTCTTGCCGGAAGCGTGCTCGATGCCGCGGGTGTCAATGCCGCGGTTGGTGAGGACGGCTTCGTGCTCGGAGGTGAAGTCATCGCCGACGATGCCAACCACGCGCACATCCGTAAAGAAGCTGGCGGAGAGCGAGAAGTAGGTGGCGGCGCCGCCGAGGATCTTCTTGCGTTCGCCGAAGGGAGTTTTGAGAGTGTCGAATGCGACGGAACCAACGACGAGGATAGACACGTTATGCTCCCGCCTTCTGGCCGAGATATTTTCCAACGAGCAGATCGAGCTTGACACGGGTGGCTTCGGGGATCGCAGAGGGCGCGGTCATGATGGCCATGGCGAGTGCCTGTCCGCATTTGCAGCCGCGGCCTGCGGGGAGAAGCGCAACCGCTTCACGCACGACGCTGGCGGCGTTCTCTGCATTCTTGTTGAGCACGGCGACGATCTGCTCGACGGTGACACTGTCATGCCCGGGATGCCAGCAATCGTAGTCGGTGACCATGGCGATGGTGACGTAGCAGATTTCGGCTTCGCGGGCGAGTTTGGCTTCCTGCAGGTTGGTCATGCCGACGAGGTCGAAGCCGTGGGCGCGGTAAGTGTTGCTCTCAGCCTTGGTGGAGAACTGCGGGCCTTCCATGCAGACGTAGGTTCCGCCGCTCTTGGTGACCACGCCGGCAGCGGCTCCGGCGCGGGCGACGATGCCGGCGAGCTCAGGACAGATGGGATCGCCGAATGCGATATGAGCGACGATGCCTTCGCCGAAGAAGGTGGAGACGCGCTGCTTGGTGCGGTCGTAGAACTGGTCAGGGATGACGAACTCGGTGGGCTTGTGTTCTTCCTTGAGCGAGCCGACGGCGGAGACGGAGAGGATGCGCTCGACGCCGAGTTGTTTGAAGCCGTGGATGTTGGCGCGGAAGTTGAGCTCGGTGGGGAGGAGGCGGTGGCCGCGTCCGTGGCGGGCGAGGAAGGCGACCTTGCGGCCGGAGAGAGTGCCGAGGACGTATGCGTCGGAGGGCGCGCCGAATGGGGTTTCGAGCTGAACTTCGTGAATATCAGTGAGGCCGTTCATGGAGTAGAGGCCGCTGCCGCCGATAATGCCGATTTCTGCTTTTGACAAGTTCTATGCTCCTGCGAGTGCATGTGAAGGATGCGGAAAAGCTGATTATACCGGAGGTTTCGCGATGGGGTGGTTTTTGCAGGGAGAGGGAGGATTGGTGTTTCTGATAATCGTTGAAATGGCTGTGTTGACTAATTCAGACAATGGTTGAGGCGGGTCCGAAACGATTGCACGGGTAGTTAGAGACTTTGGGGGTTCGAGTTTATCTGTTTGGCAATCATCGGGCGGGCGACGATGGGGCGACGAGTTCAGGGGAGATCGGGTAGGGTTTGCGGACGGAGGGGATGAGTGCGTCGCGAAGTTTGATGGCGTCGTCGGCGGTGAAGGATTCAAGGGCGATGACCGAGGAGCCGTCGAGGTAGAGGCGCATGGCGCCTTCGTCGGTGTTCCACTCTCGAGGGAGTTTTGCGGGCTGCACGGATTTGTAGCGCTGAGGGAGTGAGGACTGGTAGAGGGCGGCGAAGTTGTTTGCCGCGTCAGGCGAGGAGAAATTGAGAACGAGCGCGAAGGAGAGCGGAGCGGAGGCGGGAGCTTTCTTTTCGGTGAGCGCCATGTAGTAGCCACCGCGCCAGGCGGGGGCGAGTTTGGCGGCGGCTTCTTTGCCTGCCCACTGACGGAGGATAACGCGGAGATCGATCTCGCCGATGCCGGAGAAGTCCTGACGGCTCCAGGCGGGGCCGAGAACTTTCTCGAGGGCAACGACTTTGATTTGGGTTTGAGGTTCACCGGCGAGGTAGGCAGAGGGCTGCATGACCTGGCGGGTGTCGAGGGGCGGGTGCTCGAAGGTTCCGGCGAAGGCGGCTTGCTTGCCGCGTTTGGTGAGGATGGCGCGGACGAAGTCCATGCCGAAGGTGTAGGGAAAGAGGAAAGCCTCGCGCAGATAGATGGGAGCGTTGGCGTAGAGGGGAGTGGAATCTTCATCGGTGATTCCGGCGCGCATGGAATCGACAAGGTCAGGCGCGCTCTCTACGGTTTGGCCGACGGGGGTGAGCTGGTAGTCGAAGAGGACGACCATGGCCTGACCTTCGATGAGAGCCTGGCGGGCGGTGCGCTGCTCGTCGATGACCATTTGGCCGGTGGGATCGGTGAGGTCTTCGCGGACATTGAGCCAGGTTTCGAGATCGTAGCTCTGGTCCTGGAGGGCGTGGACGAGTTCGTGGGCCATGACGGGCTTTTGGACATCGGCAGGAACCCAGTCGAGGAGGAAGACGGTTTTGGTGTGCGCGTCATACCAGCCTTCAACCTGCTCCTTGTAGAGGCCGAGCATGTACTGGCGGAGGTTGAAGTCGCGGGGGAGGAGTCCGAGCTTCTTGAGGGAGCGGGAGGAACGGTCAAAGCGCTCGCCATCACCCTGCTCCTTGAGTCGCTTCTCGACGTACCTGGCGACGTCTTCGCGGGTGGCGAGTTGCTTTTTGACGGGATGAAGGATGGGGAGTCCGGTGCGCTCGCTGGCGAACTTGAGGATGTCATCGATGGAGCGGAAGAGATCAGCGGCTTCGTCGGGGGTGAGGCGATGCTCGGGAGGCGGTGGGGCGGGTTGCTGCGACTGGGCGGAGGCGAGGGCGAGGGCAAGCGGGAGGGTGAGACAGAGGTTGCGGAGGAGGGTCGTCCACGAGGGTGAGGGCGCGGGCATGGAGCAAAGATAACACCAGAGGCAGCGGGGACAGGAGTTTGTGCGGTTTGAACCTGCACAAGCACCCGCGTTCTGAGGAGCGCCGGTGGCGATTGTTCTATTGGGCAGATGACGGAATCTCTCGGCAGGGAAAGTTGCTGAAATGGGCTGAGGCGACGAACCCGGCGGGGTCCGTTATAATCGAACGTTCGATGGACGCTTCGATTATGCCTTTTACTCCCCTTGTAGAAAAGCTCGGATTGCAGGCGCTGGCAGGTGACTATGCCGGGGCGGAGACGGTGCTGCGGTATGGCGCGGCGGCGGAAGAGTTGAACGCGCTGCGGCATGGGTGCTGGGTGTTTGACCTGGG
>CAILAZ010000205.1 GCA_903832295.1 uncultured Acidobacteriota bacterium | reverse complement strand
AGCGTGGCCTGGTTGTTTGCCGCATCAGCCGCTTCCACCGTCGTCTCGGCCGGAAACTCACGCTGGGTGAATCGATCCAGTCCGAATGCCTGCCGTGTGAACTCAATGTTGTGAGCAATGAACGGCTGTTCACGAACCAGTTCGTTTGGTTTCACGATGAAGCTGGCTACATACCAGCTCGCGAGTTGAAGCGCTACATAGCAAATAACCGCAGGAAGGACAGCAATCGCAAGCCGTCGCCCGCCAGGCAGAACCGTCAGCGCATTTCCGACGGCAATTCCGGCACCCAGGAGCAGCGCGGCACAAACAAATAGCATGCCGCCCAGCATGACGTGTGCATCTGCGTAAGTAACGCCACTAAATACTGTGTGCGCCTCCAGCAGGAGTTCAAAGCGCCCAATGTACATTTGCGCGGCGAGGACCAGCAATAGAAACGCGAACGCAAACGACACTCCGCGCCATGGCAGCGGGACGTAGCTGTTCTGGCGTTCTGCAAGCACGCGTGTCCCGCCGGATATCAGCACGAAAAACACCGCGAGCGCGCAGACCATAACGGCAAGAAACAGCAGCCACCCGGAGACAAGTTGCCAGGCAGGCAGGGTAAACAGATAGAAGTTGAGCGATCTGCCCAGAATCGGATCGAATGTTCCATTCGCGCAGTGCGGCGCATACAGGTAGAGCGCCAGGGTCGGCCATTCTGCCATCATTCCTGCGCCAGTCGCGAGCGCGATGAAGAACGCCAAGCCCGGACCAATGACACGCAAAACCCCGTCAATCGGCAGCGTGACCGGCTGCCCCCCTATTAAGATCGTATGGCTGGTGGGCAGACTCGAAAAGCTCGCACGCTTGAGCGCAAGGAACGCTCCATAGAGTATTAGAAACGTAGCCAGGGTAAAGGCGCTGAATACGCCCCACCGCAGCCCCAGTATCTTCCAGAACACGGCCACGTACCCGAGTGAACTGAACCAGAGAAGGTCCACGTAGTACCACAGGGCTGCTCGGCAACCAAACGCGACTGCAGCAAGAATTGCGAGAATAATAAAGAAACGTTTACTGCTTCGTGGCTGATGAGGCCGTGATCCATCAATGGAAATAGGCATACGCTACCCTGCTTTGGCCGACATCAATTGAATCCATGACACCAGAGACCCCATTCTACCGTTCCTGCGGGGAGGTGGCGAACTGCGTCGGAGCAAGCAAATCAAAGTGCCGCCTGGAAAGCTGAAATCTAACTCCCCCTAATCTGCTAGAAGCCCAGCCGAGAACCGTTTATACTCGCATTGCATTCGAGATGGAACATTGAAGAAAGGAAACCCCGATACATAAATCGCTTCTTGGCATGCCCCTGATGGGAAGCTGATCATCAGGAGACAACCGACGTTGCCAAGACTGACAAAGGGGGGCGCGAACATGGCAAAGAGCGTAAATAAAGTAATTCTGATCGGAAATCTTGGCAAAGATCCGGAGCTGAAGCACACCTCCAGCGGAACCGCTGTGGCCACCATGACCATCGCGACAAACGAGCGTTTCAAGGACAAGAGCGGAGAATGGCAGGACCGTACCGAGTGGCACAACGTCGTGCTCTGGCAGAGGCTCGCCGAGATCGCAAGCGAGTATTTGAAGAAAGGGCGCTCCGTGTACGTTGAGGGTCGGCTCCAGACCCGCTCCTGGGAGGACAAGCAGGGCCAGAAGCGCTACACGACTGAAGTGGTTGCCAGCGACCTCGTATTGCTCGGCGGCGGGCGCGGCGAAGAAGGTGGAAGCCGCGGTTCTTCCCGCGGCAGCGACTTCGACCAGAGCCCCGGCGAATTCGACTCCGCCCCGGCGCGCGCCACTGAAATTACCGACGACGACATCCCGTTCTAGAGGTGAATAGCGGGTGTATCTCCATTTCTCAAGGCCGCAGGCCAGGTGCCTGCGGCTTTCCCTTCGCGAAAATTCAATCTCCTGTAACAAGCTCGCAATAGAATGACTACATAGCATAAAACCACTCGTTGCTGTCGTCCGTTGTCTAAACTAGGGAGAGACCGTGGCAAACAGCGCCGTTCTGCAGAAGACCACCCAAATATCCAACACCGCCCGCGTTTACTGGCCTTCTGTCACTTTCTTTTATCTTCTGGCATGCGCGATCTCCTGGCCGGTTTTCTATGTCAGAAACCAGCACCCCGATGTGTGGGCTGCGTGGCTGGCTTCCGGAGTCGTTAAATCCTTGTTGCCCGCAACCGGTCCTCTGATCGCAGGCCTGGCTTCGCGCTGGCTCTTCCGCCGCCATTATGAAATCCGCGTCACCTTCGCCGGAACCTCCCTACTCCGCAGTCTGGCTGCCATCGCCGCTTTCGCTGCCACACTTACAGCAGTGGGCATCGGCGCGGACGAACCGCACCTCACAGGTCTTCTTTACGCAGCAGTGTTCCTGGCATATGCATTTTTTGAGGAAACCGGCTGGCGGGGCTTTCTGCAGGATGCGCTACGTCCTCTGCCGGAATTCCATCGCTACCTGTTGATCGGCATTCTGTGGGGCTCCTGGCATTTCACTACCTTCCTGGCCGGAACTCCGAAGCAGGTTGCGATCCGCCTTACCTTGATGTCAGCTCTGTGGATCGGCGGAAGCTGGGGAATGGGTAAAGTTGTCGAATTCACGCACGCCCTGACCGTGGCAGCCCTGTTCCATCTCACATTTAACCTCTTCCGCTCCATCCCCACGGAGAAAGCCGGGATCGTTCTCGGAGTCTGCATCCCTGTCTGGGTTCTACTTCTGTTGAAATGGCCACGACCAGCGGGACCGGAAGCGGCATAGCGCATTCGGCTACTTCTTGCCCTCCTGCGCCGCTATGCGATCGAAGATATCCGCCAGGTTCCCCGACTGAATATCGCTCACGTCCACGCCATAGACATCTTCGATCTCTGCGAACAGGGCTGTGTTATCCAGCTCTCCATGAAAGTCCCATAGGGACGACTCATCGGAAATCCACGCATTCTCCACATCGAGAATCCTCCGTATGAAGTCGTCGGCAAGTTCCGCACGGGCTGCAACACGCACTGAGGAGGCGAACTCAATCGGCAGTCCAGTTCCGGGCCGCGGCAGCGGCTTACGCGCCTTCACCTTCTGGAAATTGTTTTCAAGGTTGCTCAGCGCTTCTGCAAGTGAATCCCCGCAGCCGTCTGGCCCGGCCCAGTTCACCACCTTCGCCGCATAGCGCCACAAATGCCATCGAGGAAAAGGATCTCCTGGGTCCGGCGTCTGTTCGCTGATCCACACAGGATAGTCCCGCAGCTCCCAATCGCGTTTGCGAAACGACAGCGCATACTTCCACGCTGCGAGCACTTGGTTTCGAATCCGAACTAGAGGTTTCATTGGACTCTTTCTACCAGCATTGTACTCAGCGAATCATGATCGCCTGCATTCCTCCCCATCCCCATTTCAGGTATCCTCAATCTCATACCAATGGAGGGT
The DNA here is from genome assembly GCA_903832295.1 of uncultured Acidobacteriota bacterium. Classification (GTDB taxonomy): domain Bacteria; phylum Acidobacteriota; class Terriglobia; order Terriglobales; family Acidobacteriaceae; genus TOLSYN. The sequence continues at coordinate 21,647 of CAILAZ010000205.1, read as the reverse complement.
GCAATTCATGCCGATCACAGCGCTTTTTATCGACCTGGGAGGTGTTCTGCTGACCAACGGATGGGACCGCCACTCGCGCGAACTTGCGGCGCAGACCTTTGGCCTTGATCGAAAGGAGATGGATGAGCGGCACCATTTGACCTTCGATACCTATGAAGCCGGAAAGCTCAGCTTGGAGCAGTACCTCCACCGCGTGGTCTTCTATGAGAAGAGAGACTTCTCAGAGCAGGAGTTTCGCGATTTCATGTTCGCGCAATCCAAGGGATTTCCCGAGATGATCGAACTCATCCGCACCCTCAAAGCGCAATATAAGCTGAAGATTGCCGTAGTCAACAATGAGGGCCGCGAGCTCAACGAGCGTCGCATTCAGAGTTTTCAGCTCGACAGCTTTGTGGACCTCTTCATCTCATCCTGCATTGTCCACGTGCGCAAGCCTGACGAAGATATCTACCGCATCGCCCTGGACATCGCCCACGTCGCACCCGAACACGTCGCCTACCTTGACGATCGTCAGATGTTCGTACAGGTTGCGGAGGCCTTGGGTATTCACGGAATTCACCATACCGATTACAAATCCACATGCGCAAAGCTAGCCGCGCTCGGTCTCAACCTCCAGGAACGCCGCACCTGATCCGAACGAGGTTAGTCCAGGCTTCCCTGCTCCACCACCACGTTCTCGCGGACGATCAACCGGTGCGCCGCCATCTCCTTCAACCTTGGCAGCACGCGCTGAATATGTTCGTCGGTGTCCACAAAGATGATCACCACGGGGAGCTTTCCCCCGGCATCCACCAGCGTCGCCGTCTTTAATCTCATGCGACCCATGAAGCCTGCCACCGCGTGAAACGCGACGGCTCCGAAGACGTTTTCCTCGCGCAGATACTTTAGAACTTCCAGGTGCAGGGAACGCCGCTGCCACTGATCGTCTTCCTGCAGATACATGGTGACTTGCACTGCCATCGCTCTGCCCTCTAACTCCGCAAATCCACTCCGCCCGCAATTATATGCTGCGTGCAATCATCGCACCGGCCAGCACGCCGGCCAGGCACAGCAGGTTGTTCGCCAGAACATTGGAGGCAAACAGAACATAGTGTCCGTGTTCAAACAGCGAGAAACTTTCAAATGCATAGCTTGAGAAGGTCGTATAGGAACCGCAGAACCCAATTGCGATCAGCAGCCGCCAGCGCGGATCGGGAAGCGCGCGCTCCGTCGCCCACACCAGGAAGAGCCCCAGAATGAAGCTGCCGGTTACATTGATGATCAGCGTGCCATAGGGAAACGAGGCCGTCACAACCTTCGCAACAAAGCGGCTGATGAAATATCGAGCGCTGGCTCCCACCACCGCGCCGACAGAAATCCAAAGGTAGGCAAGCACGATTCGGAGTTCTCCTGGAGTTCGACTGGTAGGAGTTATCAGCCGCACTTACCCAGGCAAGCGCAACGGTTATGGCGAACTCCATCGCCTCCGTCATTCTAGCAACTCCAGGGCGCTCCCTTCCACCTGCGCGATGCCGCATCTATTGCGGAGGTTGGTTCCACAGGGGCGCGCACCGGTACATGCCTGCGGCTTCCAATTTCCTGCCCAGGGACAATAGGATTTCACCGCCCATTTGCACTAAACTCCTCGGCTACTGAACCGGAGGTCTCTCACCGTGCGTCACAGAACCGCTTCTGTTCTCCTCGTCTCTCTGACCCTTTCCTCTACCCTCTTCGCTGATTTCCGCTATACCGAGACCACCAAGATCACCGGCGGCTCCATGCTTGGCATGATGAAGTTTGCCGGAACGTTCAGCAAGCAAGCGCGCCAGATCGGTGACCCCATTACCTCCAGCGTTTACGTAAAGGGGAACCGTATGGCGCGCATTGCTTCCGATCACAGCGAGATCGTCGATCTTGATCGGGAGACCATTACCCACATCGACCATCTCAAAAAGCAGTACTACACCATCACCTTCCAGCAGATGAAGGGGCAGATGGAAGAGGCTCAGCGCGAAGCGGCCAAACACCCGCAGGAGAAACCTGCCCCCGAGCCAAAACCTGACGCCAGCGACACCAAGGTGAAGTTCGACGTTGCCGTGCGCAATACCGGCGCCCAGAAGGAATTCAGCGGCCTCACCACCAGCGAATCCATCCTCACACTCACCATGCAGGCCACGGACCAGAAATCAGGGCAGTCCGGCAATCTCGCCATGACCAACGACCTCTGGCTCACCCCGGAGATCCCCGGCTACAAAGAGGTACGCGACTTCAACCTCCGCTACGCACAAAAGCTGGGTGAGGTTTACGGCAGCCTCATGGCTCCTGTGATGTCCTCGATGCAGTCGCAGATGAAGCCGGGTTCCACCCAGGGAATGGGTGAAATGGCCAAGGAAGTTTCCAAGATGAAGGGCGTTCCTCTTTACACCGTCATGCGCATGGGCAGCACCGCGGACGGCAAGCCCCTGCCCGCCGCCTCGGAAGCGCCGCTCCCCGCTGACAATCAGAGCGCCGAGATGCCCTCTAAGGGCGACATGGCCAAACAGGGAGCCAGCAACGCCGCCACATCAGCCATTGCCAGCAAACTCGGAGGTCTCGGGGGCATGATGGGAGGTTTCGGACGCAAGAAGAAGGACCCCACTCCCCCTCCTTCTACGGAGAACGCTGCTGCGCAGACTACCCCTGCAAGCATGGTGCTCATGGAATCCACTAGCGAGATGGGAGGATTCTCCAGCGCTCCAATCGATGGCTCGCAGTTCCGTCCACCCGACGGCTATCAACAGGTTCCTGTTCCGGACCATCGCCACCAGTAAGCACCATCACCGTTCGCTCGACTCGCTTGTCGCCTCCTCCGTCACCTTGATCGAGGTAGCGCGGTAACGCTTGCCGTCAAAGCTGGCGACAACGGAGACCGGGGTGCCCACCACAAGTTGCGCCACTCCCTTCTCCGCCAGCGGATCGAAGAACAACTCGTAGTTGTTACCATCCACCCGGTTATCCAATGCCAGCACACCATCGCGGAGATCGACGTGTGTGACCTTGCCTGCAAAGATGTAGGACTCACCCGGCGATGCATGAATTGCAATACTCAGCGCCTCTCCCCTCGCGTCCGGCATGTAGGTCACATCCACCAGCGATCCCGTGTGCAGATTCTCCCTCGACGAAGGCGCGCCATTCGCCTCCACAGTCGTTCGGTCCGTCAGCACAAATCGCACCGTTTCTCCGCTCAACCGGTCCTGCATTCGCACTTGCCCGCCCAGTAACTCAATAATCTGCCCGCTCGCCTGTGCCGGGCCGCTCGCAGTCCGCACCTGGATCGCTTTGGCAAATACCTGCGCCCCCAGCGCCTGCGTATCCGCGTAAACCCGGTCCCCCGGATGAATCGCCAACACCGTGGTCTCCCGCCCACCGCTCGTAATCCGCGTGCGCTCGTCGAAGGCAATCACGTACTTCTCTCTGCCCCCAAAGGGCTGCAGGGTTAGGCGGTTGTGAATCATATCCACCTTACGCGCAATCCCCCCGATAAGAGACAGGCTTGCACGCGGAAGCGGCTGAGGTTCCAGCAGAGGATCATGCTCGGGCGAGTTCGCCGTGTCCAGCATCTCGGTTTTCGGCTCTCCCTTGGCCGCCGGCTCCAGCGCGACAGCAGGCTGCCGCTCCTGCCCGCCGCTTTCTTTTGGAACGGCAGAGTCCTTGGTTCCCGAAGACTGTCCCCAGGCCGAACTGAATGTTGCCGAAAGCAATAGGATTGCGGTGATCGCTAGGTTCCTCATCTACTCCCCAAAGAAGCACGGTCTCCTGAATTGGATGCACATCGGAGCACCCCAAGTGGCTACCCTCCCCATTCCCCCGCCCACCCGCTACAACGGAATCCGAGCCGCTCCCATCTAAACTGCACAGTGGGGTCACCGGTATGACAAACGTTAGGGTTTCGATTCGATCTGCCTGCAGCCTGGCAGGCGGACTCTTGCTCGTTTTGCTTTTCGTCCCCATCGCTCGCGCCGGCGATCTTCATCTCAAGTTCCCCAAGCGCACAAAGCCCACCCCGGTTCAGCAACTCAACCAGGAGGGCGTAAGAGCTCTTGAAAAGAACGACATCGCACGTGCCCGCCGAGCCTTCTACCGCGCCTATCTTCTTGACCCCGACGACCCTTTCACTCTGAACAACATTGGCTATATCGCAGAACTCGACGGCGAAATCGACCGCGCCCAGAAATTCTACGATCTCGCCGCTGCCAATGGATCCAATGCTTCCATAGCACTGTCCAGCAATCCTGAACTCGAAGGCAAAGAAGTTTCGCAGGTGGCCGGGAATGCCGTAAGCGCACCGATGCAGATTAATCGTCTGAACGTCGCTGCCATGGGCCTGATGATGAAGGACCGGGCTCCTGAAGCTGAGCTCACCCTCCGCAAAGCGCTCGCCCTTGATCCCAGAAATCCATTCACCCTCAACAATCTGGGCTACGCCCTTGAAAAAGAGGGCGAATTGGAACAGGCTGCGCGCTGCTACTCCCAGGCAGCCGCAAGCGGCTCGGTTGAGAAGGTCGTCGTTGCCCTCAATCGCAGTTGGCGGGGGCGCAGCATCGCGGAAATTGCAAGCCAAAACGAACAGGCCGCTCGTCGTGAACTCGGAGCTGAGGGCTCTACCGAGGCCAAGGTCGCCCGCCTCAACCTGCGAGGTGTATCCGCCCTCAATCGGAATCAGCCCATTCTGGCTCGCCAATATTTCCAGGATGCCTATCGCCTGAACCCAGCCAACGCCTTCTCTCTTAACAACATGGGATATTTATCTGAAGTGGAAGGTGATCGCGAAACCGCTGACTTCTACTATGCCAAGGCGCGCGAAGCGTATCGCAGCAACGCACGCGTAGCCCTCGCAACCCGCAAGGATCTTCAGGGTCAGAGGCTGGCTTCGGTCGCCGGGCTCAATCAGCAGAATGTGCAGGCGGCAGAGGATATGCAATTGGCCACCCTTCGTGCTGCCGGAACCCCACCCCTTCCCCTGCGCACCCGCGACCACCAACTGGTTCAGGAGCCCGTGCGTCCTCCACTCCCCGAGCCGGAGACACCCGTCCGCATCCTCGCAGAGGACAATCCTCCTCCCGAGCAAAGCCCCGCTGCAATGGGCTCTCCATCGCAATCTACTCGCCAGCCGTACCAACCTCCTTCGTCAACCACCTCCAGCGGGTCTGGGAACCCTGCGCCCGTGCCCACCGTCCGCCCGGCGCAGCCACAGGATGACACGCCTCTGCTCCCGGTCATCCCTGACGAATTACCCCGCCGCTAGCGGCCGAGTTTCAACCTGCTCGCCTCACTCGGCTCTGTCTGTGCTAACTTTCTGTCATGGGCACGCCTCTGGTCATATGGACGATTGCCGGCTTCGACCCCTCCTCTGGAGCGGGGATCACTGCCGATCTGAAGACCATCACCGCTTATGGCTGCTACGGCACTGCATGCATCACCGCTCTCACAGTCCAGAACACCATGGGAGTGCGCCGCGTGCAGCCGATCTCTCCTCTCATCGTCAATGAAACTCTTCATGCGCTGCTTGATGATTTCCATCCTAACGCAATAAAAATAGGGATGCTAGGTACCGCCGAGATTGCCAATTCCCTCGCCAGTTTCCTGGAGGCTCTCGCTCTGCCATCCTGTCCCGTCGTCCTCGATCCCGTTCTCTGCTCGTCCTCCGGAGCCTCCCTTCTCGATGCCGCTGGCACTCAGGTTCTCATCCAGCGCCTTCTTCCCCTGGTCACTGTGATCACTCCGAATCGCAATGAGGCTGCCATCCTTACCGGGCTCTCTCCCTATCGCCCGGAGGAAATGGCTCGGGCACTTCGTACTATGGGTGCCGATGCCGCCGTTGTCACCGGGGGTGACCCTCTCAGCAACTCTGACTCCGAGTTCGCCGAAGATAGCCTTGCCTACCTTGCCGGGGGCAGCGAGTTCGTGGAAACCCTCTCTTCCCCCCGTTTGCTCTCCACCTCCACTCACGGCACGGGCTGCGCCTTTTCCACTGCAATCGCCTGCTCCCTTGCCCTGGGACGCACCGTTCCCATGGCTGTCACCTCTGCCAAGGCATTCGTCCACCGGGCAATCCAGCAGGCCCCTGGGCTAGGCCGCGGCAAAGGACCTCTGGCGCTGGAATACTCCGTCTCGGAAGAAAGGCCAGCCAACTAATCCTGGCTTTCCTGGCTCTAACAGGAGATAGATCAGGCGAGCCGGTACCTGCCCTCCCCGCAGGCTCCCCCCTTGACCTGAGCTAAGGGCCTGTTTTTTCCGAGAGATGCAGAGTACGGGGCATATCTGCTGGCTTAGTGCGGATCGGTCGCAATAACCACATCCGCGTACTTCTGGCAAGCGCATTGTGAGTATATTTTCCTCAGGGTTGACCCTGCTGTGCTTGGGTTCATACAATGAACACATCGCCTGGGTACAAACCCAGGCGCCGCAGTATAGGGGAAAAATCATTAAGCGAGGTGTTTGATTGCGACGAGTACTCACCCATTCCGTCTTTGCAATGCTTTTGCTAGGCGGCACAATGGGCGCGGCACCCGGCCACACAACATCGGCCACCCTAAGCGCGCCAACCTTCCTGCCGATTCCTAAGCAGGAACCACAGGAGCTGAAACCCACCACCGAGCCTTATCAGGTGGGAAGGGCTTCCTGGTATGGCGGCTTTTTCCAAGGGCGGGCCACGGCGAGCGGAGAAGACTACGATATGTACGACTTCACCGCTGCTCATCGCGAACTGCCCCTGGGTACGTTCGTGAAGGTAACAAACCTGAAGAACCTGAAATCCGTGATCGTCCGTATCAATGACCGTGGCCCAGTCACGCCAGGACGCATTATCGATCTATCGTATAGCGCTGCCCGCAGCCTCGACATGCACCAGAAGGGTCTGCAGAAGGTTCGCATCGACGTTGTGGAACGCCAGGATGCGGAGTTGGCCATGGCAAAACAGCCAGTCAGCCAGCGTTAGGGAAAAAGTCCACTCATTTTGAACCCGGCCCCCGGCACATCCCCGCCGCGGGGCTTTTGCTTTTGCCACCTCCCTATGGTTTATGCTTGTGAACATGCAGGATGAACGAAGCCGCTTGATCGTCGCTCTTGACGTAGCCAGTGCAGATAAGGCTCGCGCCATCGTACAGCAACTCGGCGAAACTGTGACCTTTTACAAAGTCGGCAAGGAGCTTTTCACCGCCGAAGGCCCCGCAGTGGTTCGCGATCTGGTGGCCGCAGGCAAGAAGGTCTTCCTTGATCTCAAATTCCATGACATCCCGAACACCGTTGCCGGGGCCATTCGCACTGCTGCCACCCTCGGGGTTTCCATGCTCACCGTCCATGCCTCCGGCGGCTCCAGAATGCTTCAGGCGGCCTCTGAAGCTGCCGCCCAGTCTTCCGCACGGCCAATCGTTCTTGCTGTCACCGTCCTTACCTCACTGGACGCCGCCGGGCTCGAAGAGACAGGGGTTGCCGGAGGCGTAGAGGCTCAGGTCCTTCGCCTTGCGGCCCTTGCGCTCAATGCCGGCTGCGGAGGGATCGTTGCCTCGGCCCTTGAAGCTGCCCGCCTTCGCCAGTCGCTCGGCACCGGCTTCTCCCTGGTTACGCCCGGCATCCGTCCCGCTGGTGGCGTCTCAGGCGATCAGGCCCGAGTCGTCACTCCCGAAGATGCCATCCGCGCCGGCGCAAATTACCTGGTCGTTGGGCGCCCCATCACCGCGTCTGACGATCCAAAGCTGGCCGCCCTATCCATCACCCGGGAAATCGGGCGCGCCCTGTAGGTCATCATCCGAGCGTGCAGTACAAAGCCCCAAAGGCATAGGCCTTGGGGCTAATCTACTGCGCTTTAGAACTGCTCCCGGTTCTATCGATTCGGGCTGGCCGTGCTGTTCGCATTTCCCTGCTGCGAGGAGGTCTGGCTCGAACTGTTACTGTCTGCCGATGTGATCGGCTGGGCGTATTTGGGTACAGGTGCTGTGTTCTGATCGCTGCTCATGCTCTTTGGAGCCCCGTTCGGATCATTTACACCCTGCGGGGTGCCCGGTTGCGTGGTGGCAGGCTGTGCGCTGCTTCCTTGAACGCCTCCCCGCTGTGCAGACGTTTCACCCGTTGCTGGAGTCTCGCCCTGGGCTGCCCCGTTCTGCTCCGTCGAAGCACCCATCGCGCCGGGCCGCTCGCTCTTAGGAGCCGTTTGCGGCTGGCTGGCTTGGGGTGCGGTACTGCTCTGTGTCGCCGAGGAAGTCGAGCTTCCGGTCTGCGAATCCATTGTCGAAGGGGCGCTGCTCTGGCCGCTCTGCGCAATTGCCATTCCGCCGCTCATCAACGCGACAGATGCTAAATATACAAGCTTGTTTTTCATAACGTGTTTTCTCCCTCTCCGCCGGGCACCCGGTGCGGCAGAGTTCATTTAGCTGTTTATCTTCGAATGCCTTTCCATCATTAGAGGTAGGTGTCGCCCAACGGGTTGGGCCGTCCACTGCGCGACTCCCGATTTCCAGGGCCACTGCTTCGCCCTCATCCTCGCCCTGTCGCTATAATGAAAGAGCCTTGAATCCGCTCCGATACAGAATTTTCTTCGCGCTTATCTTCCTGCTCCCTGCCCTGGCCGTGGCACAGGCTGCTCCCGGCACGCAGACCGTGCTCGTCCTCCCCTTCGACAACTCCACCCGCCAGCCCGGCTTGGAGTGGATCAGTGAAGCTTTCCCGGAGATCCTTGGCCAGCGCCTCTCGATGCAGTCGCTTTACCTCATCGGGCGTGATGACCGTCAGCAGGCGTTTGACCGCATGGGGATCCCGGTCAACCTCCACGCCTCGCGTGCCACCCTCTACCGCATTGCTACCCAGCTGGACGCCAACTTTGTCCTTCTCGGCAGCTACTCCTACCAGGGACAGACTTTTACCGCCCGCGTCCAGGTTCTCGACATGAAAGCCCTCCGGCTCTCCCCCGACCAGGTTGAGAGCGGGCCACTGACTGAGCTCATCGGCATCCAGACCGCGCTCGCTTGGGACGTCCTTCGCCTCATCCGCCCAGGCTTCCCCGTCCCCCGGCAGACCTTCGTGCAGTCTGCACCCGCCGTCCGCCTGGACGCCTTTGAAGCTTTTATCCGCGGCGTCGTCTCCAGCGATGCCGCCGACAAGATTCGCTACTTCAAGGCCGCCCTCGCCATTGACGCTCATTACGCGCAGGCAATCCTGCTCCTTGCCAAGACTCACTTTGCCCAGCATGACTACGAGCATGCCGCGACCTACTTTTCCAAGCTCCCGCCTGACGATCCTTCCTTTGGTGAGGCGAGCTTCCTCCTTGGTCTGTCCGAGTACCACCTCGGACACTTTGAGAAGGCCTCCGCAGCTTTTAAGTCCACAGCCGAGCGCGTCCCCCTCACCGAGGTCCTCAATAATATTGGTGTTGCTGAAAGCCGCCGCGCCCGGCATGACGCCGCAGACTACTTTCAGAAGGCGGTCCAGGCCGATCCTTCCGATGCGGATTACCACTTCAACCTGGCTGTGGCCCTCTATCGCAAGGGAGATATCACCGGCGCTCAGCGCCAGCTCCGCGAGACACTCACCCGGCACCCTTCCGATACCGAAGCCCGCCAGTTCCAGGAGTCTCTCGCCTCGAATCTTGCTGCCGCGTCGCACTCCACCGCGGTTGCCATTCCCCTCACCCGCATCAAGCGCAACTATGACGAAAGCTCCTACCGCCAGCTAGCCGTCGAGTTGCAGAATGCAATCGAGGAATCAATCGGTAAGGCCAAGCCGTCCCAGCGCGCTGCCCTCCACATCGAGCGCGCACGCGGGTTCCTCGCCAGCGGTGCCGCCGCCGAAGCCGAGAGCCAGTTCCGTGAAGCCCTGGTGGACGAACCCGTAAATCCTGACGCTCTCGCCGGACTCGCGCACGCCCTGCTGCTCGAGAACAAGGTCCCGCTTGCCCGCGTGCAGGCCGCCGCAGCTCTCCGTTCGCAACCCAGTGCCGAAGCCTATCTCGTGCTTGCCCGGGCTGCTCTCCATGACAATAATTCGGCTGAGGCAAGCCTGAATCTGCAGAAGGCGCTCGCTCTCGATCCCTCCAATGATGAAGCCAAAGCCGTGCAGTTGGAGATACAGAACCGCGCCTCCGGCACTCGAACCGAGCCCTAGTCATTGCGTCGGTGCCCTTTGCGGCGGTAGATTTGTGCCGTCGGCAATTCCGCCCGCCGAGGCGTACCCGCAGCACCGGAGGTTTCCTGATGAAACGCTTTCTCCCATTCCTTGCCGCGTTTCTGTTGTTCGCGTTCGCGCTTCCCTCTGCTGCCCAGATTCTGCGGATTCACATCGACGGCACGATCCAGCCCATCTCCGCCGAGCAGGTCTCGCGCGCAGTGGATACCGCACAGGCCCGCCACGCCTCCGCCCTCCTCATTGAGATCAACACTCCCGGCGGCCTTCTTGACTCCACCCGCGAGATGGTCACCAAAATCGAGTCTTCCTCCGCCCCCGTCATCATCTTCGTCGGACCCAACGGTGCCCGTGCCGCATCTGCCGGTTTTTTCATCCTTGAATCCGCCGACGTTGCCGCCATGGCCAACGGAACCAACACCGGGGCCGCTCACCCTGTCACCCTCGGAGGCGGCAAGATCGACGACGTGATGAAGGCCAAGATTGAGAATGACACCGCCGCCTTCCTCCGTTCCTATGTCAGCCGCCGCGGCCACAACGTCGAAGAGGCTGAAAAAGCTGTCCGCCAATCCATCTCATGGACCGAGAAGGAAGCCCTCGACCTCCATCTCATCGACCTCACCGCCCGCGATGAAGCCGACCTCATCCGCCAGCTCGACGGCCGCGTCATCCACCGCTTTGACGGCTCCACCCAGACGCTTCACCTCGCCGGCCAGCCTGTCGAGGAACTCCCCATTACTCTCCGCCAGCGCGTTTTAGGCTGGCTTATGGACCCCAACATCGCCTTCCTTGTCCTCGCCATCGGAGCCCTCGCACTCTATGCTGAGTTCAATCATCCCGGAGCCATCATTCCCGGCGTCGTCGGCGTCATTTTCATCCTCCTCACCCTCTTTGCGCTCAACCTCCTGCCCACCCGCTACGCCTCGCTCTGGCTCATCGCGCTCGCGTTTGTCCTCTTTGCCCTTGAAGCCAAGTTCGTCTCCCACGGCATTCTCACCGCTGGAGGTATCGCCTCGCTCACCCTCGGAGGCCTCCTGCTCGTCGACGGCCCAATCCCTGAAATGCGCGTCAAGCTCATCGTCGCACTCGCGGTCAGCCTGCCCTTCGGCCTCATTACCGCCTTCCTTATGTCCATCGCCTTTCGCGCTCGCCGCAACAAGGTAGTCACCGGCTCCCAGGGAATCATCGGGGAACTCGGCGTCGCCCGCACCGATCTCTCGCCCAGCGGCAAAGTGTTTGTCCATGGAGAGCTCTGGAACGCGCGCTCCGCCCAGCCCCTGCACTCCGGAGCGCAGGTTCGTGTCGTCGCCATTCATCAGCTCGAGCTGGAGGTGGAGTCCGTTCCAAGGTAAGTTGTTCTTTCCGTGGAATGCGCTCCCATATCACTTACACCCCGCGCATTCTTCCGGCATAATGTTCTGCGAATTCATCTCGATACGGAGCGTACTTCTACCATGTGGACGACCCTGACCACTGCCCAGGTCACCGAGAAGCTTGACTCGCTTGCAACCTCCGCACCGTCCGTCACCGCCCTCCTCGAAGGCGTGGCGCAACTCCTGCACGAGAACATCCTGCGCTATAACTGGGTTGGCTTTTATATGCTGGAGGAACTCGCCGGCGAGGAGCCCATGCTGGTTCTCGGCCCCTATCGCGGCTCCATGACACCGCACACCCGCATTCCACTCCACCAGGGAATCTGTGGCGCTGCCGCTTCCACTGGAAAGACAGTCATCGTCGATGATGTCAACAGCGACTCCCGTTACCTTGCCTGCTCGCTGGAAACAAAATCCGAGATTGTCGTTCCCATCTTCGCTGTCGGAAAGGTCGTAGGCGAGCTCGACGTTGACAGCCACTTTCCCGCAGCTTTCGGTCCCGGAGATCAGGAACTCTGCGAGTACGCTGCCCAGCTTGTCGGCCGTTATCTCACCCCAAAAGCCTGATTCAACCGGTCACCCTTGCTCCGTCTGCCCCGTGTTCGGCACACATCGCCGCCACGGGGCATTTCATGCTTGAACCGCAATCCCGTCTGTTATCATCCAAAACCTATGAACCTGTTTGAATCATTTCAAATCCGCGATATTACCTTCCGCAACCGCGTCGCCGTCTCTCCCATGTGTGAATACTCCTGCCAGGACGGCTTCGCCAATGACTGGCATCTCGTCCACCTCGGTGCGCGCGCCGTCGGCGGGGCAGGCACCGTCCTCACCGAAGCCATCGCGGTCGTCCCGGAGGGCCGCATCAGTCCCGCCGACCTCGGCATCTGGAGCGATGCCCACATTGACAAGCTGATCCCCATTGTTCGCTTCCTTCGGGAGCAAGGAGCGATCGCTGGAACCCAGCTCGCCCATGCCGGATTCAAAGCCTCTACGGGTGTTCCCTGGCGCGAACACGGCAAGCCCGTTCCTGTGGACCAGGGCGGATGGCGCCCCGTCTATTCCTCCACCACCCGCCCCTTCACACCAGACGCCATCCAGCCTGAAGCCCTCACCCCGGAAGGCATAGCCCGCGTTGCTCAGGCCTTTGCCGAAGGTGCCCGCCGAAGCCTCGATGCCGGTTTCGAACTGGTTGAGGTTCACGGTGCACACGGCTACCTCGTTCATCAGTTCCTCTCTCCCCTGGTCAACACCCGCACCGATCAGTACGGCGGCAGCTTTGAGAACCGCACCCGCATCGTCCGGGAGATCATTGAAGCCGTCCGCAAGGTCTGGCCTGAGCGGCTCCCTCTCTGGCTCCGCATCTCTGCCTCGGACTGGACTGAGGGTGGCTGGACTATCGAGGACTCCATCGCCCTCGCCCGCCAGGTCAAACCCCTCGGCGTGGACCTGATCGACACCTCATCCGGAGGCATCGTTCCTACCGCTAAGATTCCTCTTGGCCCCGGATATCAGACTGCCTTCGCCGAACGCATCCGCCGCGAAGCCGGAATCCTCACCGGGGCCGTCGGCCTTATCACCTCGCCCGAGCAGGCCCAGCACATCGTTGCCACCGGACAAGCGGATGTCGTCCTGCTCGCGCGCGAACTGCTTCGCGACCCATACTGGCCGCTCCGCGCCGCCCACATCCTCAAACAGCCAATCGTCTGGCCCAAGCAGTACGAACGCGCCCGCTGGTAATCGCAGCAGAAACAGAGAGGCAGGCCGCCGGGGCCTGCCTCTTCCACTGAAATTGCAACGTTGAATCCTACCAGGTGTTATATGCCGTCCCGTCCGTGGCCGTCCCGCTTGCCCCGCTGTGCACATCGGTAATCCCCGGGTCCGTCTGGTCAATTGACATCAGCGAATCTTCCTGGACCGTCACCCAGCTTTCGGAGGAATTCGTCATCGGGTCCTTCGGCACTGACTTGATATAGCCCGCCGTCACCAGATCCTCCAGCGACTGTGGAGCTTTCTGTTTGTCCAGCGTGTACTGGTCGATGCTGCTCCGCAGCGTAAAGAGGTCGTTGTGCAGCACCGCTTCGCGCGCGCGCCAAACCGAGCGCTGATAGCTCGCCGCCGCAATCGACGCCAGGATGCTGATGATCGCGATCACGATGATCATCTCCATCAGCGTGAAGCCCCCGGCCTTGTTTCTCAATTTCGCGCGCTTCAGATTCATCATGGCTCGCCTTACCATTCTGCGTATTTCGTCCCGTCAAGCGCCGTGCCTGTCGATTTTGTGAACACGTCAAATACGCCTTGTCCGCCCCACGAATCGGATGTCGGATCGTCCTGCATCGAGCGCATTCCCCACTCCGTGCTGTGGGTCATCGGATCCACCGGAATATGTCTCAAGAAGCGGATCGTCTTTCCATTCGAATCCACTCCCTTTACCAGCGTCTCAAGGTCCGGCGGATATCCCTCGCTCCCCAGTTTCACCTGGAAAGCCCCGCGGTCCGCCGCGTCCTTATAGCGGTCAATCGCGTCCCGCATCTGCCACAGTGCCGCTTTCAGTTCTCTTTCCCGCTGGCGCTTCACCACCGTGCGGCTGATTGGCAGCACCGCCGTGGCAAGAATCGACATGACCGCGATTGCCACGATCAACTCCACCAGCGTCATGCCGCTCTGCCGCGTTCGTCTCACGATTTCATCCCTACCGTACGTTAACCATCGCCTGGGAGCCCGTGGCTTCCATCGTGCCCTGGTTCGGATCCCGCAGAACGGTCTTGCCCACCGAGACCATGCCATGCCCCGATCCCTTGGCAACAAACATCAGTGTTACCAGCGAGCCCTGGGGATTGATTCCGCCCGAACCCGGCGGTCGCATCAGCGATACCTGAACCATACCCCGTGACGCATCGTCCCGATGCACCAGGGCTACCGCAGCACCATCCTTGGAGAGAGCGCCCGCGTTGGAAACGCTCACAAAGCTCATCACCTTCGGGTCGTAGTTGATCTGCACGGGAACAGTGAACACGTTCTGCCCGCCATTCAAAACCACGTTGATTGCGAATGTCGAACCCGTTGCCTGGTTCACGATCGGAGGATCGAGGCTCAGAACCGGAACTATTCCACTGGTAGCGGCCCCATTCTCCGGAACTGCTGCCGCAGGAGTCACCGCACTCGGATTCCCAGCCGGCGGAGCATTCACCACTGGATTGTTAGATGCTGCCGGCTGCTGCACCGTCGCTGGATTCGTCGGGGCTGGAACAACCGCCGTCGGAGCTCCGCTCGGAACTGGTACAGGGGCCGGGGTTGCCGTGCTCCGCTGCCCGTGGTGCACTTCCACCACATTCTGCGTACCGATATCCACCGGCCTGATATTCAGGTCATCCACATCCAGACGCCGCACCACGTGCGGCAGCAGTGCAAACACCGTCTCGTTGTCGGTCTTCGTCTTCTGTCCCTGACCAAACAGGTACTTCAAGATTGGAATCTGCGAGATCCACGGCAGGCCGCTCATATTCTGAACGTCCTGGTGCTCCATCATGCCGCCGATCAGGTTTACTTCCCCGTCGCGCATCCGCATTTCGTGGTCGATCTTGCGCTGGCCGATCACGGGCTCCGTCAGTCCGCCAATCGTCTGGTAGCTGTCGATTGCCGAAACTTCAATCGACATCTTCATGCTCACTTCGCCATTGCCATGGATGTGCGGCGTCATTTCAATGTTCACGCCCACGTCCTGGTACTGGAACTGCGTCTGCGTCAGCGCGGTCGCCGTCAGCGTTGAACTCGACGTTCCCACCGCGATCGGCACGCGTTCGCCGATCTTCAGGGTCGCTTTCTGCCCATCCACTGACCGCATCTGTGGCCGTTGAATGACCTTCGTATTGCTGTCATTCATCAGAAACGCAACGCTCGATGATGGAATCGACACCGCGAAATCCCGAGCTGTCAAACTGCTCAGGTCATTCAGTGTCAGTCCTGAACTTGATGTTCCGCTCGTGGTTGTGGTGCCGGTCGTAGTCGAAGTCGTGCTCGTCGTTCCCGGGCTCTGGAAGCTGATAGTAGGATTGCTGGTACCGCCCTGGAATGGATACTGAATGCCGAGCTGCTTGAGCTTCGTCTTGCTAACCTGCATCACCACGATGTCCACCACGACCTCGGGCTTTGCCTTGTCCAGATTGTTGATCAGAAGTTCCGCCAGTGCCACCTGGTCCGGAGTGCCGCGCATCACAATCACGTTCTGCGACGGAAACTGCTGCACGCGTTCCACCCTCAGAATGGTGCGGATCAGATTGGCCACGTCCTGGAGTTCGCTTACCGTCGAAAAATTGTTGAGATAAAACGTGCGCAACACCTGGGTCTCAATGTCATTGCGCTTCTGCTGCGTATCCTGCGCCACATAAATCGTGTTCGGAGTCACCGCCCGGTAGAACGTGCGCGATTGCAGCGCTACCACCTGCAGTGCCTGGTCCAGTGACACTCCGTTCAGCTCAATGCGAATCCTGCGCGACGTGTAGTCCGGATCGAACAGCACGTTAATTCCCGCCAGCTTGCCAATCGTCTCGTAAATTGTCTTCGAGTCCTCGGCCAGTTTCAGCGTCAGCGGTGTCTGTGAAATCGGGGCCAGTTGCACCGGCCCCGTGATGTTGGACGCCGATTCGCTCAATCCATCCGGCACCCGTGAAATCGGAGGTCCCGTCGCCGGTTGCTGCGCTTTCTCTATCAGCCGCTGCGTGCGCTTGATCTCCTGCTGCGCAATGCCGCTCGAGGAATCGATCATCGCCGCCAGTTGGAACTCCTTCAACGCCTCGTCCAGCTTGCCTTCATCCCGCAGAATCTGCCCGTGGTGTACATGCGCCGAAGCCGCCAGGAACTTCGAACGCTCAAATGCCGAGCGGTACTCCGTGTCTTCCGGATGCAGGTCGTACGCCTGCTTGAAAAATTGGTAAGCCTCTTCGTAGTGCTGGCGAGCCTCCGCCTGTTGTCCCTTGGAGTACAGCGATCGTGCCTTGTCCGCGCTCGCAGGTAGCGTGGCTAACAAAGCGATCAGCAGAACCAGGCAAACGCATTGGAACCGTTTCATCGCAGTCCTTAATGAAGGAATTTATCCCCCGCGGGCTTGGCCCTGAAGGTTGCCCGCGGTGGCGGGCAAATCGGATTCATCGACGGGCCGATTATAGCATTCCGAGCCGTTGTGACTTCCCGTCCGTAATATCGCGCTGTGTTAGGATACTGAATTCGGAACAACGCGCAAGTGCGCCCTGAATTTCAACCAGTCGCCGCCGCAGTAGGAACCCCAGCATGGCACGGAACCAGACCCAACTGACCCAGCCCAACAAGCCGAAGAACGTTAAGCGAGACCCCGTCGCAAGCGGGGAACGCGACGCATGCGTCAACCGCGCGGCCTCCCACGATTTCTTCCTCCTCGAACGCTATGAAACCGGGATTGCCCTTCGCGGAACCGAGGTCAAATCCATCCGCGCAGGTCAGGCAAATCTCAAGGACTCCTATGGCCTCGTCAAGGATGGAGAGCTCTTCCTCCTCAACGCCCACATCGGAGCCTATGCTCCCGGCGCCCAGTTCAATCACGACACCCTGCGCACCCGCAAACTCCTCGTCCACCGCGCCCAGATCCTCAAACTTCACGCCGCCATCCAGCAAAAGGGACTCACCATCATCCCCACGCGAATGTACTTCAAGGGCGGACGCGTCAAAGTAGAGGTGGCCGTAGCCAAGGGCAAGCAACTCTGGGACAAGCGTGAGACCGAGCGCCGCCGCACCGCGGACAAGGAAGCCCGTGACGCCATCGCCCGCAGCCGCAAATCCTGAGCCCATTCGCCTTTTTCTGATATCTGATACAGAGAGGTTCGCATGAAGATCGCAATTACCACCTCCGCCCCCTCCACGGTTGAAACTCCGCTGCTCGTAGTGCTCGTCACGGATCGTGGCGATAAACCGCCTGCACCCGAGCTGCTCTCCTCGGACCCCGCTCTTCAATCCCTGGCCGCGCCCCTCATCGCCGCCGCCGACCTCACCGGCAAGTTTGCCGAAACCGTCTGGCATCTTGCGCCCTCCCCGGCGGCCGCCCAACGCATCCTCTTCCTCGGCGCGGGCAAGTACGCCAAGCTCACCACCGACGAGTTCCGCAAGCTCGCCGGGGCTGCCGCCCGTGCTGCCAAGGCCAGGAACATCAAGTCCTTCGTCCTCGTTCTTCCGCAACTTCTCCCCGCCGCGCCCGCCGCCCAGGCTGCCGTCGAAGGCATCGTTACCGGCGACTTCGACGTGGATACCTACCGCAGCGACCGCAAGGATCAGGCCCTTACCGAGGCCACACTCAGCGTCTCCGAATCCGCCGACGCCAAGGCCATCTACCAGGCGATCGCCGAGGGGGCAATCCTCGCCGAGTCCCAGAATCTCACCCGCGAGCTCGCCCTCGAACCCAGCAACCTCATGACCCCCACCATCCTCGCCGACCGCGCCCGCGCCATGTGCGAAGAAGAGGGACTCGCCTGCGAGGTCTATGGCCCCGATAAGCTCCGCGAGCTCAAGATGGGAGCCTTCCTCAGCGTCTCCCAGGGCTCCGAAGAAGAGCCCCGCCTCGTCGTCATGCGCTACGAACCCGCCACTGCCCCCGCATCCCCGGTCCTCGGACTCGTCGGCAAGGGCATTACCTTCGACTCCGGCGGCATCAGCATCAAGCCCTCCGACGGCATGGAGAAGATGAAGTACGACATGTGCGGCGCCGCCACCATGATCGGAGCCATGCGCGCCATCGCCCAGCTCAAGCCCAACCTGCGCGTCATTGCCATCCTCTGCGCCAGTGAGAACATGCCTGACGGAAAGGCGCAGAAGCCCGGCGACGTTCAGTTCGCCATGAATGGAAAGTCC
Organism: uncultured Acidobacteriota bacterium; assembly: GCA_903832295.1. Classification (GTDB taxonomy): domain Bacteria; phylum Acidobacteriota; class Terriglobia; order Terriglobales; family Acidobacteriaceae; genus TOLSYN. The sequence continues at coordinate 3,267 of CAILAZ010000205.1, read as the reverse complement.
ATCGAAGTCATCAACACCGATGCCGAAGGCCGTCTCGTCCTCGCCGATGGCCTCTGCTACGCCCGCCAGCTTGGGGCCACGCACCTCATTGACGCAGCCACCCTCACCGGCGCTGTCGTCGTCGCTCTCGGCTACCACAACGCCGGAATCTTCTCCAACAACGACGCCTTCGCCGCTCGGTTCGCCGCAGCCGTCGCCCGCACCGGGGAAAAGATGTGGCGTCTGCCCGTCGAGCAGGATTACTTCGAGCACATCCGCTCCGAGATCGCCGACATCAAAAACACCGGCGGACGCTGGGGCGGGGCCGTTACTGCCGCCATGTTCCTCAAGGAATTCGTCGATGACAAGCCGTGGATTCACCTCGACATTGCCGGCACTGCCTGGCTTGAGGAGAGCAAAGCCTGGATGCCAAAAGGCCCCTCCGGCATCGCCGTCCGCTCCATCGTGGACTTCGCCCGTGCCTTTGCAGCCAACTCCGAATAGTGTGACAATGGCGCGGCAGAGTCGTCTCGAATCGACCTCAGCCGCGCCATTTTTCCTCTCAGGCAATTTACAGAGCTGCCCTTACCGTTTAAAGTATGAGCACAGCCACCTTTCGGGGAGAACCATTGACCGCCGCTGAAAAACGGGACTACGCCAAAAGGAGAGCAATTGACTGCAGGTACTGCGGGGCTCCTACAGCATTAAGATCACATCGAAAGAACGCTCTCGAGTTCCTTCGAACCAGAATCTTCGGAACCGTGCCTTTCCGCTGTACAAGCTGCAAACAGCGATTCTGGTTCCGCCTGGAGCGCCACGACCGCTAACCTGATCCTGGCCATCCAGACACACGCCACTGGCGAGCCTTGCCAGCGAATTCTCCCCATCTCTCGGCAGCCGATCTCCCCCAGCGGCTCGCCCTACCCCATCAGAATCGTGCAATTCCCCAGCGAACCTCTCCTACATTACAGCCGGTGCCGGAATCCCCATCACCGCCATCGTCGCAATCAACTCTTTTCTCACCACCGCCGCCGTCGCCAGCAGCAGAGCCTTTCTCCCCGCGTCCTCTTCCGTCAAAATGTGGTGCTTGTGGTAGAAGTTGTTGAACTGTTGCGCCAACTGGAACGCGTGCTTCGTCAATGCCGCCGGCTCCGTCGAGGCAATGCACTGTTCGATCACCTTCGCAGTCTGTCCTGCCGCCAGCCACAGCGACCACAAATCGTCATTCCCCGCAAATGCATCCGCCGCTATCGCCGCCTTCAGCGCATCCTCGGGATCCACCCCCGCCTTGCGGAAGATGTTGCTCGCCCGCACCACCGCGTACTGCACGTACGGCCCGGTCTCCCCTTCGAATGACAGTGCCTCGCGGAAGTCAAACGCAATCACCGACTGTTTCGTAAACTTCAGCATGAAGTAGCGCAGCGCCCCAATCGCAATCTGGGTTGCAATCTCCCGCCGCTCCTCTTCGCTCAGTTCCGCGTGCCGCGCGTCCACCTCGCTCTTCGCCGCCTCAATCAGCTTGTCCAGCAGATCGTCGGCCTTCACCCCAAACCCCTTGCGCCCGCTCACCTCGATGTAGCTGCGCTGCTGGTCCTCTTCGCTCACCGCGTAACCCAGCTCCATCGCGCACCGCGGAGTCAGTGCCACCATCTCGTAGCTGAAGTGCGTGTAGCGCGCCGCTTCCGCCTCGTGACCCATCAGCAGAATCGCCTGCTTCACCGTCTCCTGCGGATCGCTCTGCCGCGCGTCGATCACGTTGTAGATCGCGCCCACTCCCCCAAAGTGCGGAGCCCCCGCCTCGCCGTCCTTCGGATCGCACGAAATCCACACCGGCCGTCCGTCGGCGTACTCGTAAAACTTCCTGTACCCAAAATCCAGTCCCAGCAGCCCGAACTTCCACATGTGATACGCAATGTCCTTGCCCACGTATCCCACCGTACCGTTCGAGCGCACAATCACCTTCGCGTCCTCGTCCGGACCTGCCTCCGCCCCCTCGTCCTTCACATTTCCCGGACGGGTCATCACCCAGCAGCCCTTGTTCTTCCCCTCTTCCTCAAAGTAAAGAACCCCGGCCTCTTTCAGCAGTTCAAACGCCCGCGCCCAGAAGTGCAAATGCAGAATGTCGCTCTCCTGCGGCAAAAAGTCGTACTCAATATCCAGCCTCTGCATCGTCTCCAGATGCCGCCGCAGCACTGCCATGGAAATCTTCTGCGCAATCTCCGCCGTCTCGTTGCCCCCTACTTCCAGCAGATGCAGCGTGTCGCGCCGTGCCTGCAGGTTCGCCTTGTCCGCCTCATACCACTGCGAAACCCGCGCATACAGATCCCAGCAGTAGAAGTCGAACCGCCCCTCGCTCCCTGCAATCAGCGCCTCGATCTCTTCCTTCGATTTCTTCGCCATCCGCTCGAACCCCACCACCACGTCGGCCACCTGCACCCCCGTGTTGTCGATGTAGTTCTGCACGTCCACCTTGTACCCCGCCGCCCGCAGCAGCCTCACCAGCGTGTCGCCCAATATCGAATTCCGCAGATGCCCGATGTGCGCCGCCTTGTTCGGATTGATCGACGTGTGCTCCACCAGCACCTTGCCTCGCGCCTCGGCCGCCTCGTTCTTCACCCCGCCCGCCACCATCGCTGCTGCTGCTGTCCGGTCCAGCCGCGCGTTGATGTATCCCGCGCCCGCCACCTCGAACTTCGCAAACCCCTCCGGCAGCGTCATCTCCGCCACAATCTCGTCCGCAATCTTCCGCGGAGCCTTGCGCAGCGTCCGTGCCAGTTCAAAGGAAACCGGCAGCGCAAACTCCCCGAACTCAATCTTCGGCGGCTGCTCCACCACGATGTTCGTCAAATCAATCTCGTACTTCTGCTTCAAAAAGGCGCGCACATGGGCAACAAGACGGTTCTGCAGTGATAGATACACAGTTGGATTCCTTGCTAACTGCGGGGCAAGCCCTCGCGATGATGGATCACCTTCGATTGTAAGGGATTCCCGCTGCCGTTGCCCCATTCCCCGCGTCTTTCGTTAGTGGCGCCATCGACCATGCTGCGACGCCACTGCCGTCGCTGGTCCCCCATCCAACGCGTTTTTCGTTGGTGGGGTAGTTGACTTTGCTCTTGCTCTTGCCCTTGCCTTGCCCTTGCCTTGCCCTTGCCCTTGCCTTGCCCTTGCTCTTACCCTTGCCTTGCTCTTGCTCTTGCTCTTGCCCTTGCCCTTGCTCTTGCCCTTGCCCTTGCTCTTGCTCTTGCTCTTGCTCTTGCCCTTGCCCTTGCTCTTGCTCTTGCTCTTGCT
>CAILAZ010000204.1 GCA_903832295.1 uncultured Acidobacteriota bacterium | reverse complement strand
AGCCGCGGACTCACCCCCAGCGCCAGCACATACTCGGCGCCCTGCACTTTCCCTGACGGTTGCAGATGGATCGCCTCCACCGCCTCCGGCCACGGCTCGCAGATCACCTCTCCCACCCGCGTCCGCAGATCTTCCAGCAGCACCGGCTCCTGCCGCTCTGCCACTTTCACAATCGGCAGCTTCGCCCCAAGCTCCTGCATCGGATTCCGGCACGTCTGACCCACCAGTCGCGCCTCCCCCTCCTCCACCCGGTACAGCAGCGCCAGGGGAATGTCCGCCCGGTTCTCGGCAAGCGTCCCTACCAGTTCCTTCGCCAGTTCCGCCGCGCTCCGCTCCTGCCGGCTCCCCACCTCAATCCCCAGCAGCGTGCGCAGCCGTCTCTCCCCAATCACCTGTTCTGTGGTCTCGTTGCAGACCACAATCACCCCTTCCACTCTTCCCTCGCGGTCACGTACCGGGCTGTAGGAGTACGTCCAGAACACCTCCTCGATCCGTCCGTTCCGGAAGATCGGAACCAGCCTGTTCTCGTACCATATCGAATCCCCCCCGAGCCGCACCCGCTCAATCTCCGGCCCGATAATCGGCCATATCTCCTGCCAGCACTCCTCGCCTCGTTGCCCCAGCGCCGCCGGATGCTTCCCCTCCCGCAGGCATGGCCGGTAGGCATCGTTGTAGAACTGGATTCGCTCCTCGCCCCACCAGAGGAACATCGGAAAACCCGACTCCAGCAGCAGGTTCACCGTCGTAATCAGCTCGTCCGGCCAGCTTTGAATCGCACCCAGTTGCGTCTTTTCCCACGCAAAACGCCGGATCAACTCCGCCATCTCGCCGTTGCTCCTGATCCTGTAAGGCACCAGATCTCTCCCTGGCAGTAAATCCACCGCTTCTCCGCCGCGCTCTGGCGAAGCAGTATCTGTGGACCTCCGCGCTTTTTGCAAAATCAGCTCTGATTGGCCCTGAAGACAGCTTCGCATTCCCGGCTACGCTGCCTTCCACTTCCCAGCTCATCGGGTCGCACCCACCGCACTGGCGCTCGCCCGCATTTTCAGCTACGCTTGCCCTCTTAAAAGTAGGAGAGCTTCCCCATGATCAAACTTCGCGTAGTACTCGCAGGAATCCTCGGCGGCATCGTTCTCTTCCTCTGGCTCAGCATCGCCCACATGGCTACCCCGCTCGGCACCGCCGGAATCAGCCAACTCCCCAATGAAAAGCCCGTCACCGAGGCTCTTCGCGCCAACATCCCCAATGCCGGTTTCTACATCTACCCCGGCCTCGATGTCCCCCTCGACTCTTCGCGGGCCCAGCGTCAAGCCGCCATGCCCGCCTACCTCACCAGGTACGCCGCCGGACCCGTCGGCCTGCTCATCTACGCCCCCGTCGGCGGAGCCATGATGTCCCCCGCCAAGCTCCTCGTCGAACTCCTCAACAACCTGCTCCAGGGCCTCGCTCTCGCCATGATCATCGCCCTGCTCGCCACCCACACCCTCCGCGCCGGAGCCTATGTCGGATTCGCCGCCGGAATCTGTGCCGCCACCGCCACCAATGTCTCCTACTGGAACTGGTACAGCTTCCCCACCACTTTTACCGCCGCCGCCATCGTCACGGAGATCATCGGCTACATCCTCACCGGCATGGCCGTCGGATGGCTCCTCGGGCGCATCGCCCGCCGCGCCGCCTGATCCATCGCGCCGCGCGGATTTGACTGTCACCCGGCTCTCCGCGCGGCTATCATGGAACCAGCATCTCTGTGAGCCAACCCATGACCTCGCCCGAACCCAAGCGCAGCTTTTTCCAGACATCGGTCCACAACTTCTTTGCCCTCTACCTCGGGGTCACCCCGCCCTCCCCCGGCAAGGAAGGCTTCTACGCCGCCCTCCTCCTTGGCGCCATTCTCTTCCTCACCCTCGGAGGCTATCTCCTGGTCCATTTCCTTCTCAGCCAGATGCTTGGTTAGCTCTACGCCGCCGCCGGGAGATCGATCCGCATCTCCCGCAGCGTCCGGCTGATCTGGAGCCTCGGCTCCGTCGCCGCCTGCACATCCTCCACGCTTACTCCCGGCGCAATCTCTTCCAGCACCAACCCGCCGCCCTTTTGCACCTTGATATACCCCATCTCGGTCACAATCGTATCCACCACTCCCAGCCCCGTGATCGGCAGCGTGCAGCGCTTCAGAATCTTCGGACGCCCATCCCTGGTCGCGTGCTCCATCGCCACAATCACCCGCCGCGCCGCCGCCACCAGGTCCATCGCCCCGCCCATCCCCTTCACCATCTTCCCCGGAATCATCCAGTTCGCCAGGTTACCCTCCTCATCCACCTCCATCGCTCCCAGCACCGACAAATCCACGTGCCCCCCGCGGATCATCGCAAATGACTCCGCCGACGAGAAGAACGCCGTCCCCGGCAGCTCGCTCACCGTCTCCTTCCCCGCGTTGATCAAATCCGCGTCCTCTTCCCCCTCCAGCGGATAAGGCCCCACGCCCAGCATCCCATTCTCGCTCTGCAGCACCACCTGCACCCCCTTCGGCACATGGTTCGCCACCAGCGTCGGCATCCCAATCCCCAGGTTCACGTAGAACCCGTCCCTCAGCTCCAGTGCAATCCTCCGCACAATATATTCACGTTTATCAATCTCTCCGCCCATCTTCCCTCCCGCCCTTGCCTCTGCCTCTGCCTTTGCTCTTCCCTTTGCTCTTCCCTTTGCTCTTGCCTTTGCTCTTGCCTTTGCCTTTGCTCTTGCTCTTGCCTTTGCTCTTGTTCTTGCCTTGCTCTTGTTCTTGCCTTTGCTCTT
>CAILAZ010000203.1 GCA_903832295.1 uncultured Acidobacteriota bacterium | reverse complement strand
TTCCGAGATTTGCGGCGAACCGATGACGGTAGTGCTGGACGAGCGCCCGAAGGTCGAGGGCCCGCTGCCGGAACTTGCCGCAGACGTGGAGAAGCGGCTTAGAATTGTCTCTGTCTGCAAGGCTGCGTTGACTCAGGCATCCGAAGGCCAGTTGAGCGCGGCGGAGATTGTTCGCATCATGGGAATCGGTCTGCGTGGCATCGGCCCGAAACGGTAGACGAGTGGCCACAACAAAATCTTCGAGGACGTATCAAGATGAACACCCCCACCCCGCATTACACCGTCTGGCAGTTGGTTGAGGCAATCCAGCGCAAGCTCCGTGAGGAGAGAGAGGCGAAGAAGAAGCCATGAAAATATTTTCAGGCGAGTTGGACTCGATTACAGCCTTCCATTGGGAAGGGTTGACCTCACGGCCCATCGAAGAGGCTGCGCTGGCTGTAAAGCAAGCCCTGAGCCGTCTGGAGGGTGCTGAGGAACGCATCTTCCATGCCCGGATGCGGGTTTTGAGGGCGGCGCGGGAGTTGAAGCTGTGGACGCTGGACCTGGACCCGGAACTGGGCGTTCCGTTCGTTCGGATGGAGCGGTGGATACGGGCGCTGTGGCCACAGTCTTTCCGGTATGCCAAGGATGCGCTTGAGACGGAAGAGGCGTTGGCATCGGTGCCCATGGAGACGTTGACGCAGATCACCGGGGCGAATCTCAAGGTTCTGGCAGATGAGGGACTGAGTTCCAATCTGCGCTCGAACCCGGCTGTGCTGGAGGCTGCGAAGGACCGCACCAAAGAAAGTTTCGTTGAGTACCTGAACGGTCAACACGGACAGCACATTGAGCCGATACGACTGATGCCGAAGGTAGACACGGCGCGATTCGATGCGGCGTTGGAGATGGTGATGGTGGTAGAGGACTGCAACCGGGGCGAGGCGCTGGTGGCGATTGCGGGACTGGTGGAGCAGGAATACCTGGTGCGCTATGAGCACAAGCGGGAGGGCGCGGCATGAGCGCACCTATCCGCTGCGTCCATTGCGGCCAGAAAATCCGCTCAGGGAATTGGGGTACTGGCTGGCGCTCTGCGGCGGGGTATTTCTGCTTCGTTTCCGGCACCGGTCACGAGCGGAAGGGGAAGGAATCCAAGGCGGCACCCCCCAAGGGGCAGGCTGGCAGACCTTCCAATCTGGTGGCTGTGGGGTATGCCGAGAGATTTGGTTTGTCCGAAATCAAGCAGCGCAAACTGCTAGGGCGGAAGATGTGTGAACAGTTGAGCTTCTGCCGGACAGACGAGGCGCGGCGGCTGTTGTTGGGCGTAAGCGCATGATTCGCAGCGGCGTGGTGGGCAAGACTGGGCGGCTGCGACTGCGCGGGGATGCGCTGGCGGCGTTGCGGCGCGAGTGCTTCACGCGGGACGGCTGGCGGTGTGTTGACTGTCTGCGTCCGGTATCGTGGGCATCGGGTCACATGGCGCATATCCAGAGCCGGGGCGCTGGCGGGTCCGATGTGCTGGAGAACGTCCGCACTAAGTGTATGCTGTGCCACCACTTAGAGCATAATCCTAAAGTAGTTCCGGCGAAGTGATACGCTAAGCCATTCGCAGATCGCGCCGTGCGACCATCCCTTCGCGCCCGTCAACCCTGACGGGTATCCAGAAACAATCGCTGTTCCAATCGC
>CAILAZ010000202.1 GCA_903832295.1 uncultured Acidobacteriota bacterium | reverse complement strand
CCACAGCAGACAGAAACGCGGGAAATCCGTTCCTTTCATCTCGCTTACCATTCTGTAGCCCACCTACACTGAATGGCTGGCACGGCGGACCGCCAATGATCCCATCGGGCTTCGCACCCAAGTCTTGGCCGGGTTCAAGTACAACCTTATTGCACGAACCGTGCAGGTTGCGATTGTATGTGGCACACGCATCCTCCGACATTTCAAAGCCCACGGTTGCAAAGCCAGCGGCCTCAAAACCTAGCCCCAAGCCACCGCACCCGGCGAAGAGGTCGTAAACGAGGGGCGCATCGGTCGCCTCATGCGGCTTAAGACTGTTTAGCAATTCAAGGTATGTCGGTTCCATAATTTAGGTGTGCGCCCCAAGTGTATCAAGAGAACGATTCCAGCGTAATCGGGAGTCGCAGCTGCCAATCAGCGTGTAATCGCTTTGGCCCACCGATAGCCGAACGTTTGTAACCACCCAAAATGCTCTACGCGATGACGTTCACGTACGTGGAGTATGGCTCGTCCTTGATCGCGGTAAAGGGCGCAAACTCCAGCGGTGCCTGCGCGTTCGCGATCTGCCAGCGATCCTGGCCTGTTCGGGAGGCCTTCAGCAATTGCGCTCGCGTGAGTTTCGGAGCTGATTTTGTGATCGGGAACAGGACCAGAGGCCCGCGTAGAAGTGCGACCGCTTGCGGATGCCGCGGGTCAAGCGGCTCAAGGCGCATCTTCATCGGAAATTCCAGATCGACTCGGTCGCCGTTCTTCCAGCTGCGGTGAAGTCGGACAAAGCTCCCGGGGACAATCTCCGCGGCCGCGCGTTTCCCGTTGACGGCGAGTGTCGCGCCTTCAGCCCAGTGCGGAATGCGCCAGCTCAGCGTAAAGTCCGCTGGTTTGGAGAGCGTCAACTCGAAACGAATGTTTCCATCGTTCGGGTAGGAGCTGGACTGCGCAAGTGAAACGTGCGCGCCGTCCTCGATCCATCGCACTTTTGAAGGCACGTACAGGTTGATGAGTACTTCCTGGCGTCCCCGGAAGTACACGCAGATTCTGTAGTCGGCGGCAATCTGGGGATGCGTGCCCGAACAGCACGGCCACAGGCGGCTGGAGTACGCTTTCCTGCCCTGGTAATTGAAGTCGGCGTAGTAGAACGTTCTTCCATCCGGCTGGATGGGCAGAGCTCCCAGGATGGTGTTGTACATCACGCGCTCCAGACTGTCTCCGTAGGTCGCCTCTCGCGTGATCCGCAATAGATAACGCGTGAGCTTGAAGTGGGCGTATGCGCCGCACGGAGTCTCAAAGCTGTGATGAGTGCTCGAAAGGCTTGTCAGCAGATCGTTGCCGCCGTCAGCCTGCAGCGTCTCATCGGGGCCCCATCCTCCGGTCGCGTAACTCTGCCTCGCCAGAAAGTGGAAGCCGTTGCGTGCCGCTTGAAGATGCTTCCTGCTGCCCAGGGTGAGATATGCCTGCGCGGCCGAGCAGAGAGAGTTGACGTGACTGTAGGCATGCCGGCCCGCCAGATTGTCATTCCCTTCGCTGAGCGGATCGTAAAAGTAATCGGCGAGATACTGAATACCGAGTTCCCGGTACCGCGCGCCGGCCCCTTGCTGGTACGCAAGAAACAGATTTTCCGACGCAGTGTAGGACTCATCCGAAGAGTCCACCGCTTTGCCGGTCATGTGCGGCAAGGCCGTATCGGTGACATGCTTCAGGATGCTCCAGGCATCCGGGTCCTGCGCCAGGCTGTGCGAATCCATCAGGCCGCAGACGAGCTTGTCATGGCAATACGTGGGAAAGTGATTGTTCCTGAAGTACAGATCGTTGATAACCTCAGCGCTCAGCCGGTTCAACTGCATCACCTTCTCGCGAATCTCCGGACGTCGCCGGATCGCGTACATGCGCGCGAGTGCTGAAACCCACTGCCCAAAGGTCGCGGTGGGAGCGTAATTGCCGTCAGTGCCGTCGTGCCCCGGGTTGTAGCTGTACCAGCCGCCCAGATCCTCGCCGCGCGCCGGCAACCCCGCCATTTGCCGGAAGGGCTTCATCAAACTGTCTTCATTTAGCGAGAGCAGCAACCGCAGGTGGTGGTCAAGTTGTTCCTCGTGCTGCGGACTGAACAGGTCCACGTCGCAGTAAGCAAATTCCGAGAGGACGGAGAACTGCTCCGCCGCTTCTCCGCTAAACCCGAATAAGCCGGGAACCTTCGCGACAGCGACCGTGGAGATCACGGACTTCAGAAATACCCGACGAGACGCAGGCATCGCCATCACCACTCTCCCACCGGTTCCATTCGCCGCCGACCGATTCGCGACGGATACCGATATCTTGAAGCTATTCTACCGAGGCTGGGAGGAAGTTTCAGAGGTCATGTGGCATCTGATCTACATGCAACATCCTGCGGGGGATCCCCAAGACTGTCTTGAAATCCGCAGACCAGAAATGGTCGTTGGGGCTCAAGTCCCCTCCCGGCACCAACCTCCGCTTTGTAGTTGCTGCTGTTCCTCTCTTAATTAGGCGCTGCTGCAAGGTCGAAGCGGTCGAGGTTCATCACCTTGTTCCATGCTGACACGAAGGCCGAGATGAATGCAGGCTGCGAGTCGCTGCATGCATAGACTTCCGCAATGGCACGAAGTTGGGAGTTGGAGCCGAAGACGAGATCAACGACCGTGCCCGTCCACTTGAGTTCTCCGGTCGTTCGATTCCGGCCCTCCAGGACACCGTCCGATGCAGCGGACTTTTGCCACCTGGTGTTCATGTCGAGGAGGTTGACGAAGAAGTCGTTTGTCAACGTGCCGGGGCGGGTGGTGAATACACCGTGTTTGGAGTGCGCGAAGTTTGCATCCAGGGCGCGCATTCCGCCAATCAGGACAGTCATCTCGGGAGCGGTCAGGGTCAGCAGGTTTGCCCGTTCCACCAGCAGTTCAGCCGCAAACTCTTCCTGCCCCTTGCGGAGGTAGTTGCGGAAGCCGTCGGAGGTTGGCTCCAGAACGGCGAACGAATGCACGTCGGTCTGCTCCTGTGTGGCGTCCGTGCGTCCGGGTGAGAAGGGGACCTTCGCGTTGTGTCCGGCATTTTGTGCAGCAGCCTCAACGGCTGCGCAGCCACCTAAAACGATGAGATCTGCAAGAGAGACCTTCTTCCCGCTGGACTGCGCACTGTTGAAGTTTTCCTGGATTGCCTCCAACGTGCGGAGGGCCTTGGATAGTTCAGCAGGCTGGTTGACTTCCCAGTCTTTTTGCGGAGCGAGACGAATGCGTGCGCCATTGGCGCCTCCGCGCTTGTCGCTGCCGCGGAAAGTTGCAGCCGATGCCCAGGCAGTGGCGACCAGTTGGGAGATGGAGAGTCCGGATGCGAGGACACTGGCCTTGAGTGCAGCAATGTCGCGGTCGTCAATGAGCGAGTGGTCCGCGGCAGGAACCGGGTCCTGCCAGAGCAACAGCTCCGAGGGCACGAGCGGACCAAGGTAGCGCGAGATTGGCCCCATGTCGCGGTGCGTCAGTTTGAACCAAGCCTTGGCGAAGGCATCTGCAAGTTCCGGCGGATTCTGGAAATAACGTCTCGAGATCTTCTCGTAGGCTGGGTCCATCCTGAGCGCAAGATCCGTGGTGAACATAACGGGGGCGTGCTTCTTTGAAGGGTCGTGCGCATCGGGCACCTTCCCCGCAGCTGCTCCGTTCGCGGGCGTCCATTGCTGCGCACCGGCAGGACTCCTGGTAAGTTCCCACTCGTAGCCAAACAGATTTTCGAGGTAGTTGTTATCCCACTTGATCGGATTGGTGGTCCATGCGCCTTCCAATCCGCTGGAGATGGTGTCCGCGCCTTTGCCGCTGCCGAAGCTGTTGCTCCAGCCGAAGCCTTGCTCTTCCACTGCCGCGCCTTCGGGTTCCGGGCCAACGTACTTGGAGGGATCGGCAGCGCCGTGGGCTTTGCCGAAGGTGTGTCCGCCGACGATGAGAGCGACGGTCTCTTCATCATTCATCGCCATGCGCGCGAAGGTCTCGCGAATATCCCGTGCCGCAGCGAGCGGATCAGGCTTGCCGTTGGGACCTTCGGGATTCACATAGATGAGGCCCATTTGAACTGCGCCGAGAGGATTTTCGAGTTGGCGGTCGCCGCTGTAGCGCTCGTCTGCCAACCACTTGCCTTCGGGGCCCCAGTAGATTTCTTCTTCCGGCTCCCAGATGTCCTGACGTCCACCGGCGAAGCCGAAGGTCTTGAATCCCATGGACTCAAGCGCGACGTTGCCGGCGAGAACGATCAAGTCTGCCCAGGAGATTTTGCAGCCGTACTTCTGCTTGATCGGCCAGATTAAACGGCGGGCTTTGTCGAGGCTGACGTTGTCAGGCCAACTGTTGAGAGGAGCAAAGCGCTGCGCTCCGGAGCCTGCGCCGCCGCGGCCATCGGCGATGCGGTAGGTGCCCGCGCTGTGCCAAGCCATGCGAATGAAGAATGGTCCGTAGTGGCCGTAGTCGGCGGGCCACCATTCCTGCGACGAGGTCATGAGGGCGTGGAGGTCTTTGATTACGGCATCGAGGTCGAGAGTGTTGAACTGCTCGGCGTAGTTGAACTCGCGGGCCATGGGGTTGGAGAGCGGGGAGTGTTGATGGAGGATTTTGAGATTGAGCTGATTGGGCCACCAGTCAGCGTTGGTGGGAGCGCCGCTGATGGTGTGCTTGCGCGCGCTGTCTGAAAAGGGGCACTGGGCCTCGCCGGCGATCTTCTGTTCCTGCTCGGTGGGGAATGGGGGCGGAGCGCTGGGGGTAGGTGGTTTTTCCATTTTTTTGGGACCTCGCGTATGCAGAAAAGGAAGATGACTTGCCAATATGTTGTGATGCAGGAAATCGGGGGGAGGGGGATGCCAGATCTGCGGAAGTTTAAATCTCCGCTAAACATGCGGGTTGCAGGGGTAGGAAGGAGCGTGGAGGGGCGCAACGGCCCTGAGTGCAGGGAGGGCAAGGGATTGGCAGGGTGGGTAATGGTTGGCGAAGCTGCGGTTGGTTTTGAGTCAATGGTTCAGGGAGGTCCGGAAGGATTGGCAAGGAGTGTATCGGAGAATTGGGGCGGAGATGGCAGATGGGGCAATGGTTCAAGACGGCGGCAGAGAACATCCCCACTCCACGAAAAGGCGTTGAGTGGGGACTGAATTTAAACAAACTCTGCTTCGCGGTGGTGGCTCCCGCTAGCGCAGGGTGAAGGCCGCCGAGGTTCCGGCGGGATTGCTGACTGTCACGATCGCGGGACGGGTCGCCGCATCGGTCGCGGAGACCGTCACGGTGAGGGCTCCGGGAGCGTCATAAACCGTCGTCCGAGTGGAGGAGTTCCAAGACGCCGACGAGGCCGGTACAAAATCGGCGCCCGCCAGTCCGACAGGATAGCTTCCATCGACCGCGGTGGAGGCAACCGTGACCCTGTTCACCGTTGGCAGCGGAGTCGCGCTCATCACGACGAGTGGAATTGCGGAAGAGCTTCCCGCAGGCGCGCCGGGATTCACGACCGTCACCGAGGCCACGCCTTCGTCCGCAATGTCGTCGGCGAGGATGGTCGCAGTCAACTGCGAGCTGCTCACAAACATTGTGGCCCGCAGCTGGCCGTTCCACAGCACGCGGGAAGTGGAGGTGAAGTTCGCGCCATTCACCGTGAGCGTAAATGCGGCTCCGCTCCGGGTTGCCGAAACGGGCGAAAGTGAAAGCAGGAGCGGAAGTGCCGGATCATAGACCACCAGCGTTCCGGGAGTGAGGGTGACGCTGTAGTTGCCCAACTTACTCTTGGGATCGTTCAAGGTCACGGTGACGGGATAGCTTCCCACGGGCGATCCCTGGAGCGCGGCAGTCGCATAGCTGGCCGTGATTCCGTCACCCGGAATGACGCCCAGCAAGGTGCCATCGAGTATCGGCAAGGGCTCCCCGACGGAGATGGCGTAACTATTTGCGCTGGCCGCCAGCGCGGCTTGGTTGACGGTGAGCGAGACGCTTGCAGTGGCACTCGTGTAGTCCGCCGCATCGTCGGGGGTGAAGGT
>CAILAZ010000201.1 GCA_903832295.1 uncultured Acidobacteriota bacterium | reverse complement strand
CTTCTGCTTTTCCGGCGGATCCGAATGAGATCGCCATGTATTGATTGCCGAGCAGGCCTTCGGTTTCGATGGAGGCGACGGAGTCCTGCTTGATGATTTCGTGGGTGGAGTTTGCGAGGTCCATGACGATGGTGACTTTGCCACCGGGTTGATGGGGCAGGAGAATGCTGCGGACGGTGCCGCTGTGGACTCCGCCGACGCGCACGTCGGCACCGGCGTCGAGTCCGGCAACATTGTCAAACTGGGCGCGCAACTGGTAGGTGGAGCTGAAGAGATACTGGCGGTTTCCGATGATGAAGACTCCGGCGACGAGAATTGCCAGGGTTCCGATGATGAATGCTCCAAGCCGTGCTGCTCTGGACATACGCTCTCCTACGAGTACTTTAGAAATTGCATGACGAATGGGTCATTGCTGGACTGCAGTTGCTGGAAGCTGCCCTCGATGACGACCTTGCCGGCGTTGAGCAGGATGAGGCGGTCGGCGATGGTCTTGGCGCTGTGCAGGTCATGGGTGACGACGACGGAAGCCATGTGGTGCTCCTGCTGAAGTTTGAGGACCAGTTCGCCGATTTCGGCGGAGCTGATGGGATCGAGGCCGGCGGTGGGCTCGTCGAGCAGGAGGATATCAGGCTCAAGGGCGAGGGCGCGGGCAAGGCCGACGCGCTTCTGCATGCCGCCGGAGATGTCAGAAGGCATCTTGTCGAAGTGATCCTGCATGCCGACCTCGGCGAGCAACTGGCGGACGCGGTCGTGCTGCTGGGCGGTGGAGAGGTCCCGGCGGTGATGCTGCAAGGGAAAGGCGACGTTCTGCTCGACGGTGAGGGAATCATAGAGAGCAGCGTGCTGGAAGAGGAAGCCCATGCGCATCCGGACGTCGCCGAGATGGTCAAGCGAGAGGCTGGAGATGGGCTGGCCGTGGATGCGAACAGAGCCGGAGTCTGGCGTCTCAAAGCCGATGATGATTCGGAGCAGCACGCTCTTGCCGGTGCCGCTGCGTCCGAGGATGGCGAGTGTCTCGCCGGGCGTGACGGAGAGAGTGACTCCGTTGAGGACCGATTGCTCGCCGAAGGATTTGCGCACGCTCTCGACGGCGATGGCCGGGGTGGCGGGCTGAGGGCGGGGCGGAGAGGGTATTGCGATTTGTTGGGCGCTGGACATAGGAGTTTACGGGAAAAAAATGATGATGAACTTTACGAGTACGACGTCCGCAAGAATCACGAACAGGGAAGAGAGGACGACGGAACTTGTGGCGGCGCGTCCGACGCCAGCGGCTCCGCCACGCGTGCGCATGCCCTGGAAGCAGGAAACGAGTCCGATGATGAGTCCGAACGCGGCGGTTTTGAATGTGGGCGGCAGGAAGTCACTGAAGCCGGAACCCTTGAAGCCGTCATTGAAGAACTGATGGAAGGAAAGCGGTTCGGCGAGTGCGAGAGCGACCCATCCCATGAGGAGGCCGCAGAGGTCAGCGGCGAGAGTGAGCAGGGGAAGCATGAGGGTGCAGGCGAGAATGCGCGTGGCTGCGAGCAGGCGATAGGGATTGACTGCCGATGCTTCAATGGCATCAATCTGCTCGGTGACCTTCATGGAAGCAAGCTCTGCGCCGATGCCTGCGCCGACGCGTCCGCTGACGACGAGAGCGGTGATGATGGGGCCAATCTCATGCACGACCGAATAGACGAGGGCCGCAGGGAGCATGGACTTGGCGCCAAAGCGGGTGAGGCTCTGGCGGGATTCGAGCGATAAGACCACGCCGATGGCTGCGCCTGCGAGCGCGACGAGAGGGAGGGACTTGGAGCCGATCTCGTCGAGCTGACGGATGAGCTCACTGAATTCGTAGGGCGGGGTTACGGCTGCGCGCGCGACGCGCCAAGCGAAGATGGCGAGTTCGCCGAACCACTCAAGAAAGAGCGTGACCGGCCCCCTGGGCAGAGTTTGAGCACGGGGCAGGAGTGCGTGTGCGTCCGTGGCAGGGCTGGCCGCTAACTCACCTTCCCGGCCGCTCACTTCTGACCTGGATCCTGCGGCGGGTGCGAATTGCCGGGATGCATGTGCGAGAGGAGGGAATGGGGGCCACTGTAGAAGAACTCGATCAGGATGTTTTCGCCGACATTTCCGAGGAGGTTGTAGTTGCCCATCCGGAGCGCATAGCGGGTGCCGTAGTTTGCGGGATACCAGGCAGAGACTCCTGCCAATGTGCCCGCATAGGGAGCGGCGACGGCGGAGATGGAGAACGCGCGATGGCCGTCAAGACCGTGCCTGGCGGTGAAGGTTGAAACGACGGCATGGCTTAGCCGAGGCAAGACGCCACGGCACTCGCAACGGTAGTAGAGAGTGTCTTCTTTTAGTGCGGCTGCCATTGCATAGCGAGTGGTGGTGCTGATGGCTGCGATGCCGAAATCGGAGCCGAATCGCTTGCCGTATCCGGCTGCCCCCTGCTTCCATTCGGGCGGCGTGTTCATGGCCTGGCTGACGCCGGCTACGGCTGCGGCGCCGAGGATGGGATAGGGTCCGAAGGCGTCAAAGACATAGGCGTGGAGCCGTGCCGCGGGGTTGGGGCGCGTGTAGGCAGGCTCTGACGACAGGGAAGATGCGGAGGCGAATCCGCCTGGGGCGCCAGCGGCGTCTGCAACCTGCTGCGCGTGTGCGAAGGCCGATAACAGGGTGAGGTTGATCACGAGCAAGAGTGCTGTTCCCGACATCTTCATGTATGACTCCAAAGTTACTTGCGTGATTCTGGCAGAGGTGCGACGGCAGAGCTGTTCACTATTGCTCAGGTGAAGCAGGGCGGGGATATTGCAGGAAGTGGTCAATGTTGAGCAGACCGGGTGTCCGGAGAGACTTACCTTGAGATCTGTGCGTGGCAGATGTAGTCCACTTTGCAGATGGCTGCGCGTGAAATCAGGGGGTTCAAGAACATGAACTGGAATGAAAATGGCGCAGGGTTCTCATGGCCATGGGTGGGCATGCGTGTGTTTGCGCCACTACTGGCTCTCTTCTTCGCTATGCCTGGGTTGGCACAGCAAAACGTACAGGCTCCGGAGCAGGCAAGTTATACGCAACAGGCTCCGGAACAGCTACAGCAACTGGTAGCTCCGATTGCGTTGTACCCGGACTCGCTGGTGGCACAGGTGCTGGCCGCATCGACCTTCCCGGAACAGGTGGTGCAGGCGGAGCGCTGGGTGCAGGCGCATCCTGACATGAGGGATGCAGCGCTGGGGCAGGCAGTGGATCAGCAGCCTTGGGATCCGAGCGTGAAGGCGCTTACGGCGTTTCCTTCCGTGCTCGGCAATATGGACAAGAACCTGGCGTGGACCTCGTCGCTGGGAGATGCGTACTTCAACCAGCAGCAGGATGTGATGGATGCCGTGCAGCAGATGCGGCAGCGGGCGCAGGGCGCAGGCAACCTGAAGACGACTCCGCAGCAGACGGTGACCGACCAGGATTCGTCGATTGTCATTCAGCCGGTGGATCCGCAGATTGTGTATGTGCCGGCTTATGATCCGTGGCTGGTCTATGGAGGACCGGTATCGGCATGGCCGGGATGGTATGAGTATCCGGGGATCTGGTATGGCGGACCGTACCTTTCGTTTGGACCGGGCTTTGGAATCGGCTACTTTGGGGGCTTTGGATGGGGCTGGCCGCGTTGGGGATTTGATTGGCACAACCGGTATGCGACCTTTAACCACGGCAGGTACTCCTCGAGGAGCAGCACGTTCTACAACCGCGGCAGCTATTCCCGCGGCGTGGCTGGAGGCGTTGGCAATCGCGGCGGCGGAGCAGCGCGGCCTTTCAATGGCAATGCGAGGGCCGCAAGAGGTTATGCGGAACCACATGGGCAGAACGGAGTCCGCACAGGAGCGTTCAGCAACTACGGACACGGCGCGCAGACGAAGAGCTATTCCGCGCGGGGCAGTGCAAGCGCGGGCGCAGCCCACGGGGGCAGCGGCGCTGCACGCAGTGGCGGTGGCGGTGGTGGCCGCAGCAGCGGTGGAGGCGGCGGGCATGGTGGCGGCGGTGGCCGCCGGTAATTCGCCGAATAGAAATCCCGAACCGCTTGTGAAACTTTGAAATGGAGAAAAGCTTTATGTGGTCACCCAAGTTACACCCGAACACATCTCTTCTTACGCTTGCCGCGCTGGTGATCCTGTTTGCGGCGTTGGTTCCCATTGGCTCCGCGGCTCAGCAACATGGGCAGAAGACATTTGCATCGCCGGAAGACGCGAGCCATGCATTGGCAAAGGCAGCGCAGGACAACGACGAACACACGATGATTGCGATCCTGGGGCCGGATGCGAGGCAGATTGTCTCTTCCGGAGACGATGCGGAGGACGCTGAAAGCCGAGCGAACTTTGTTGCGAAGTTCAAGGAGATGCATCGCCTGGTCAGCGAGTCGGCTACTACTGCCATTCTCTATATCGGCGGCGAAAATTGGCCGACTCCCATACCGCTGGTGAAGGCAGGCGAGTCCTGGTATTTCGACACCGAGGCAGGGAAGAAGGAAATACTTTACCGGCGAATTGGGCGGAATGAGATTTCGGCGATCCGCATTTGCGACGAACTGGTGAAGGCGCAGAAGGAATATCACGCCGAGCACAACGGCGAATACGCGCAGAGAATATTCAGCGACGAAGGACAGCACAACGGGCTCTATTGGACTTCGCTTGGGTGGGAACCGCAGAGCCCGATTGGTCCGCTGGTGGCATCGGCAGTGGTAAAGAGGCATAATCCGCTCGATGCAGGGAACCCAACTCCCACGCCTTTTCGGGGGTACTACTTCGAGGTGATCACGCGCCAGGGCAAGAATGCTCAAGGCGGAGCGAAGACCTATATCGAGAACGGGAAGATGAAAAAGGGCTTCGCGTTTCTCGCCTATCCCGCCGAGTATGGATCGACGGGTGTGATGGCGTTCATGGTGAATGAGAATGGGGTTGTGCTGCAGAAGGATCTTGGTCCGAATACAAATGTAATCGACAAGATGATGAAGGCATACAATCCCGATAAGAGCTGGCAAAAGACCGGGGAGCCGAAAGAGACTGCAGAAAACGAGTTGATTCCGTAGAAAGCGATCCTGAGGTCTCGAATCGATTGGCGAAGAAGCCCGCATCTCGCTGGACACGAAGACTATTGAAAGCCATCGGCCCTGGTGTAATCACCGGGGCCGCTGACGATGACCCATCCGGAATTGCAACCTACTCGGTGGCGGGAGCACAGCTTGGAACGTCGCTGCTGTGGACCGCACTGCTGACCTGGCCGCTGATGGCCGCGGTGCAGATGATGTGCGCGCGCATCGGCAAGGTGACGGGCAAGGGGCTGGCTGGAAACCTGACGCAGCGGTTTCCGCGATGGCTGGTGATGGCTTTTGTTTCAGCACTGCTGGTGGCCAACACCATTAACATTGCGGCGGACCTTGCAGGGATGGCGGACGCGGCGCAGATGCTCTCGGGCGTCAGCTCGCGGTGGTTCGTGGTGGGCTTTGCGATGTTGATCTCATGGGCGACGGTTCGGCTTCGCTATCAGCAGATCGCAAGCGTGCTGAAGTGGCTGGTGCTGGTGCTGTTTGCCTATCCTGTGACCGCGTTTGTGGTGGGGGCGAACTGGGGCCAGGTGCTGCGGGACACGCTGATTCCTTCGCTGCCGCGCACGCGGGCGGGATGGTCGATGCTGGTGGCGATTCTCGGCACTACCATCAGTCCTTACCTGTTCTTCTGGCAGGCGAGCGAAGAGGTGGAGGAGGAGAAGGCAGCAGGGCAGACTACGCTGGCGGAGCGGCGAGGAGCAACGGAGGAAGAGCTGGGACTTCGCAAGATCGATGTAGGGGTCGGCGCGTTCTTCTCCAACATGGTGATGTTCTTCATCATCCTGACAACGGCAATCACGCTCCATCGCCACGGGATTACACAGATTGAAACCACCCGCCAGGCTGCTGAAGCGCTGCGGCCGCTCGCGGGCAGGTTTGCAGCAACGCTGTTTACGGTGGGGATCGTGGGCGTGGGGTTCCTGGCGATTCCAACGCTGGCGGGTTCAACCTCCTACGCGTTTGCGGAGACGCTGGGCTGGCGACAGGGGCTGGACAAGGGACTGAAGCAGGCACGCGCGTTCTACGCGCTGATTCTGTGCTCGACCGCGGTTGGCGTCCTGCTGGACTTTGCAGGGATTAACCCGGTGAAGGCGCTGTACTGGACGGCGGTCATCAACGGGCTGCTTGCGCCCTTCCTGCTGATTGCGATTCTCGTGGTCACGGCGGATAAGAAGCTCATGCAGGGACAACCAAGCTCACGGCTGGGATGGATGATGGTTGCAGTCACGGCAGTGGCAATGTTTGCCGCGGGCGTGGCGATGTTTGTGGTCTAGCGCCGGTATCGGTTCG
Organism: uncultured Acidobacteriota bacterium; assembly: GCA_903832295.1. GTDB lineage: Bacteria > Acidobacteriota > Terriglobia > Terriglobales > Acidobacteriaceae > TOLSYN. The sequence continues at coordinate 7,725 of CAILAZ010000201.1, read as the reverse complement.
GCTTCCCCCGCAGGCGGCTGGTGCTGCGCCTAGGCGAGAAGGCTTTGAGCGAGTGCAACAGCGACCATCCCGACAAAAGCCAGCATCAGCAGCAATGGAACCCATTTCTGTTTCATGACGATCCTTTCTTCCCGGACCACCTATTGAGAGCGGCTGCTTCCGGGCGCAGAGTGGGTCCGTATGTGGGGGACGATCGAGAGGTCATCGGTCATCGTATAGATGAACATGGCGGCAAGCATCAGAATGAGAGCAACCCAGAAGCGCCAGTCGTGGTGTGCTCTCTTCCAGTAGGGACGATGTTCATGGTGCGCGAGTTCCAGTTGTTCACTGACGTGCATGGCGTCTCCGATTGGAAGCGTCCATCACGGGCAGGCGGAATTCGTATGCCCGTGATGGCGAAGGTGCGTTAGGAAAGGGTGGCTTCGCGCTGTGCATTGTGCAGCCAATAAGGCGGGTGGCCGTAGTGAGCGTGGAGGCGGTCTTCATACTCGCGAGTGATGGGAGCGGAGCTGTCATACTCAGGACCGGTCTGGATGGCGTCGCGGGAAAGGCCGACATAGACGGTCGAGTCGGTCCAACTCACGCGGCGAATCCACGCGGGGGAGACCAGCACTTTCTTTCCAGGCCACCAGTTGCGAGTTGCAACTTCCATGTAACGGATTGCCCAGGTTTCATCGTCGATGACGAATCCATCGACATGGCCGATCTCGCCGTCGGCGGCATCAATCGAGTATCCGGTGACGGCCTCAGTGCTGCGCAGGTGTGAGTCGGTGGAGGCGCGCCGGACGCGCTCGGCCACGATTTCGCTGCCAACGAGTTCCGCTGACTCGATCTGGCCGGCAGAGTAAAATCCCCAGTAATAGGGGTATCCGTAGTACTTCAGATAGGCAGCTTCATCCTGGCGCGAGACGGGGCGATGGGTGTCGATCTTTGGGCTCTGCTCGACCTGGTGCATGGTCAGCGAGACGTCCAGACATTTGCCCTGCCAGTCGGTAGAGGTGACGGACACTGGCGAAATCAGGACTTCGGTGCCGCCAAGCCAGCCGCCGGTGATTACGGTGAGATAGCGGATGGCCCAAGTCTCATCGTCAAAATAGAACTGATCGACGGTTCCGACTTCTCCGTCGGTGGCGCGGATTACCATGCCTTTCAAGTTGGTCGCATTGGTTAGCATCTGGGTAGCCCTCCGGGGCTGATAGGTGAATTTCTATTCTGAGTGCTTGATTGAGAGTGAAGCTTGATGCTGCGTAGTTGGAACATGGCTCAAGGCAGAGGCGCGATGTCTAGAGTGAGCTCTCGATCTCGAATCCCCACGCCTTGAGCAGAACTTCGGGGATGTAATTCGACTTGCGGTGAACACTTGCCCATTCACGAAGACGAGTGGAGTGCTGGTACTGATCGGGGCTTAGTTTGAATTCGCGGGCGACGCGCTCGAACTCAAGCACCGGCGGCAGAGTGTTCATCATGGGCTTTCCCCAGTTTGGGTTTCCACGTTTCTTTGGAATCATGCGGACATACTCAACTTTCTTAACGAGGAACCTGGATGGAACACAGTCAGTATGGGATGCCTGCGGATGGAATGCTGGTCAAGAGTGACCACCCTGGCGAGTTGGTCCCTCTATTGGAATGGACGTGAAGAAAGGGCATCCGCGCCGAGGGATGCCCTTTTGCATTGCTCAGATCACAGGCGTCATGCCGCGTCTGAGGTAGCGGTGGGTTCCTTTGCCATGACCAGTGGGACGTTGACGAGGTGCTCGCTGAGGAACCAGGCCTGGAGCTCGCTGGTACGCAGTACCTGGCTTACAACGAGGTCGTTGGTGCCATCGTCTCCCAGGGCAGTGGCGCGACGGGCGAGAGTGCGGCATTCACCGATGATGACCTTGTGTGCGTCAAGCAGGCGGGAGAGTTGCACCGGGACCTCTTCACGTCCGCGGGGAGGGCGCTCGATCTGGGTAGTCTCAGCGACATCTGCTGCCATGGCGAGACTGACGCCACCGAGCAACTGAATGCGCTCGGCGATGGCATCGACGAGCGCATCCTGCTCGCCGTGATGCTTGTCATAGAGAAGATGAAGCTGATAGAAGGTGGGTCCGGAAACCTGCCAATGAGATTTCTTGTAGGAATCGCGCAGGGTGATGGTGTCAGCCAATAAAGTGTTGAGCTGTTCCGTCATTTCGAGGCGGACGGGTTCTTCCAACTCAAGCGGCAACTGATGGGTTACGGTTCCGTAGTGCTGGAGTTCGCCTGCGTGCTGATGAAGCCGGGGTTGGGCGTTGATGGTTCCGGAAGTCTGTTTCTTGATCACTGCATCTCCTTCGATATGGCAATGTGCCATGTGCTGCTTCCACTCTCACCACTATCATCCTGTTGCGCTGCGGAGAATGGTCAATGCGGCTCAGCGCCTGCGCCTGAAGGCTGAGATTCTAGAATTGCATTGAGAGGATGGCGAACGGACAAGCGAGCATGCTGGAAAATACGGAGAACGCCGGGACGAGATCACGACCTCTTGACGTAGCAGGGAATACCAAGGGCAGAGGAGGCCGCATATCAAGGACGGCGCAATTAGGTATAGCATCCTCTCTACGCCCCTTTGCTGTTCGAGCGCGAGTCACGTTCCACAGGGAGTTGAAGATGATGTTCTCCGCCGAAACGAACAATTTGGTCCAGCGATTGCTTTGTTACAAAGTTCCGGGGGCCAAGGCAACGCAGTTTCCGGTTGTGCGCGTGTGCGAGAGGTTGCGAGGCCCGCTGTGCGAGCTTGCAGGAGTGGAGGGTTACAGGTGGCTGCTTGGGCGGGCGATCACGTTTGCGAGCGGGGAGGCTCCCATTGTGGGCCCGTTGCGAGTGACTGCAAATGGCAGCCTGGAAGGATTTGAAGAGATGGCAGCGAAGTGTGGCGAGCAACGGGCTTCTGAGATTGGGGTTCTACTCACCACCCAATTGCTCGGCTTGTTCCTCACGCTGTTTGGCACGGACCAGGCGATACGACTGTTTCAGGATTTGTATCCTGACCTGACGATCACTGGACAACCTGAGAAGCTGACTCCCTTTGCGGACATCTTGAAGGAAGTGGACAATCTGAATAGCTTGAGCGCCCGCCTTGAAGCGATCGCAGAGAAGTATCCAGACGCGGAGGAGGCACTGCTCAGCATTTCAGGGAACATCCGAAATACGGCCACTACGCTGGAGGTGCTGGCTCGCATCAAAGCGAAGTCAGGCAAAGCTCCCGCGCAATCGCAGAAGCCTTACCTGATGTGAGCCCAGCGCAGCAACAGGTTGCAGGCGCGTAACGTCACGTTCCTTGCGGAATGTTCCTAGGCCCTGTGGCGGCGGTCAGAAGTTCCATTTTCATCCAGCCATGCGAGGAGAGTACTGATGCGGGTGCGGGCGAGGGCGATGGCGCAATCCGCCGCTCCGTAATAGACATTGATGGTATCGCCATCAGCGTTCATTGTGTTTCCGCAGGGGAACACCACATTACTCACGTCGCCGTGACATTCATAGTCAGTCTCCGGCCCAAAGATCCATTCGTCTCCGCGAAGCAGGCACTTGTCTGGGCGCTCAAGGTCAAAGAGCGCGAGGCCGAGGCGGTAGAGACATCCCGCTGGAGTTTGCCGCACGCCATGATACAGCGTCAGCCATCCTCGGGCGGTTTGAATGGGAGGTGAGGAGAGCCCGATCTTATTGGCATCCCACCATGCCCCGCGCCGCGCCTCGAGCATGACTTTGTGGCCACCCCAGTGCCGCAAATCGGGCGAGTAGGAGATCCACATATGCGCGCCGAGATTGGTCATGGGACGATGGATGAGCGCCCAGCGCCCGTCGATCTTGTGGGGCAAAAGCGCAGCGTCCTTGTCATCAGGGGACATGATTACGCCATAACGCTCGAAGGTGCGGAAGTCACTGGTGAGCGCAAGCGAGACGCCGGGGCCGCCTCGCGAGTACGAGGTGTAAACGACTGCGTACTGCTTGAGCTCAGGCACCCAGGTGATGCGGGGATCTTCGATGCCCCAGAGCTCCTCCGGATAGTTGTCGGGATCGGCCATGAATGTAGGGGTGGAATCAATCTGCCATCCGTCCACCCCATTTGCGGAGCGCGCGGCGCACAGATGCGAGAGTCCGCGCCGGTCTTCGATGCGGCAGAGCAGGAGAGTTGAGCCATCTTCGAGAAGGGTGGCGCCTGCATTGAAGACGCTGTTGATGGCGTATGGCCAGTCCCTGCCGGTGAGGATCGGGTTTGCCGGATGCCGGTTCAGCAGCGGTTCGTCGTGGATTACTACGCTCATGAAATCTCCAATGCAATTCGCGCGTGAAGAGTATCGCGCGAACTGGTGCTTGTTTCGTGCTTGGTGAAAGGCAACTCAGCATCTTCAAGGAAACGCATCTCGAGCAGCGCCATCAAGAATGCGAGCGAGGATTCGGCTCCCTGGTTTTCGTTGACCCTGTCCGGATGCAGCCCATCGCGGCAACCGCCAGTGCTGGAATCATAGAGGACGATTTGCAGGTCGTTATCGCCGAGAAACCAATTGAACGCCGACCACGCCTCTTTGAGCCAGCGGGGATCAGAAGTTGCGCGGAACGCTTCGAGACAGGCAGAGACGGTTGCTCCGGCTTCGACAGGTTGCTGATCAAAGCGAGCCTTCTCTCCGCCACGATGATGGAAGCCCTGGGATCCAATGGGGACGAAGTGACCCTTGGCGTCACAACGCTGCATGGTCATGAGCCACTCGAGAGACTCAAGCCCGGCAGCGAGCATCACCTTATTAGAGGTTCGCACGGCGCAGGCAATTAAAGCCTGGGGCAGGCGGGCATTGGAGTAGGCGAGTACGTCCTCAAACCAATGCCATCCTTCGGCGTGGGTGGATGTAAATGTTTCGAGGAGGCCGTGCGCGAGATCGTCCATGGTCTGCATGGCGGCTCTGTCTCCTGGAAAGCCACGGAGATACTCCTGCAGGCCAAGGACAGAGAATGCGATTGCTCGCGGACTCCGGAAGGTGAGGATTGCGGGCAAGGCCGACTCAAAGAGTCTCCCCGCAGCACCACGGAGATCGGCAGACTTGGATCTGCCCAAGACCGTTCCCAGTCCCCACAGAGAGCGACCATGGCTGTCTTCTGATCCGGATGTCTCGAGCCACTGGCGTTCATAGCTCAGGAAGTTTCTGAAGCGTCCCGTTGCAGGGTTGAAGGCGTGCCACAGGAATGCAAGGTATCGTGATGCAAGCGTGGCCGACTCAGAGAGCGCGGTCATTCCGAGCTCTTCCATCAGCACGGCCACGATCAAAGCGCGCGCATTGTCATCGCTTGAGTATCCTTCGCCGTAGTTGGGCACGGAAAACACGGCGTGCTGCAAGAGTCCGGTGTGATCCGTCATCCGGTAGAGGTGGTCCAACTTGAAGGCAGGCAGGCGGTCGAGCGTTCTCTCGGCATTCAGGTCTGCGAATGCGATGCGAGGAACCAGCATGCGGTCAGAGCGGGCGCGCACGAATGCACTCATGTAGGACTCTGCGGTCTTGTCCCACACGGTGTCTCGAGCATAGAGATAGGCGCGTTTGCGCATGGCGTGGCGGGCTACTTCGTTGTCGAGCAGTTGGATCGCAGCAGTTGCAATCGCGTCGGAGTCTTCGAATGGGACCAGTACGCCTCTTCCGTCGGCCAGCAGTTCTGCCGCGTGCCAGTACGGAGTGGAGATGATCGCTTTGCCGGCTCCCAGAGCGTAGGCCAGCGTTCCGGAGACAGCCTGCGCTTCATAGCGGTAGGGCGTGATGTAGATATCCGCCGATCCGACGAACTGGGCCATCTCTTCCGGGCTGACGAAACGGTTGTGGAAGATCACGTTGCGCTCGACGCCGAGTTTCCGGGCCAGGGCCTGAAGTTGCAATCTGTATTGGTCGCCCTCCCGCCTGCGAATGTGCGGATGGGTAGCGCCGACTACCATGTACACCACATCGGGATGCCCTACGACAATTCGGGGCAGCGCTTCAATGACGCGCTCGATCCCCTTGTTGGGGGAGAGGAGTCCGAATGTGAGCAGAACCGCGCGGCCTTCTGTTCCGGAAGAATCCTTGTAGTAGTTGGGATCACCGAAAGGCAGGTCGGGGACGCCATGCGGAATGATGTCGATCTTTTCCTCAGTCACACCGAACACTTCGTGCAGAAGGGAAGCGGAATGTTCACTCATGACGATCAGCCGGTCTGAAAGTGCAGCGATCTCGTTCATGACCACACGCTGCGTGGCGTCGGGTTCCCGAAGAACGGTATGGAGGGTGGTTACGACGGGCATCTTCAGTCGCCTTAGAAGGCGGAGGATGTGGCTCCCGGCGGGACCGCCAAAGATGCCGTATTCATGCTGGAGACAGACCAGGTCAACATTGCTGAAGTTGAGGAAGTCGGCGGCCGCGTCGTAGGAGGAGGGATCGCCTTCCATCAACTCAAAGCGCACGCGGGGCGGATAGTTGTACTGAGATCCCGGGTCGTTGACCGGAACGGCGAGCAATTGAAGCGTGTCGTACTCAGTTGCGATGGCGTCGCACAGGTCGGTGGTAAATGTGGCAATACCACACTGGCGGGGAAGATAGTTTCCGATGACGGCGACGCGGCTCGGAAGCGCGGCGCTGACCCTGGATCGCAATGACGCCGCGAGCTTTCCTTCCAGCATCAGCGTGCGTAGTTTGGCTACGGGGTGTATTCCGCTCAACGATGCGTTCTCGCGTACGGGCATGCGTGTCTCCTCTGTGCTCGGCTTGAGAAATCCAGCTTTGCCTGGTGATGAGGTTGCGGATGAGGACGGCAGTATCGCGCGTCCATAAATCGCCTGCGGGGTGACGTACCTACGACCTTAACAACATGAGGAAGCACAGTCTGAGCAATAGTGCTCAGTGGAAATGCAAGCCAGGCATCCAATGTGATCTGTTTTGCACAGACCTTGAGAGTTGGTGCATGGCACCCTATTGCAGGGCCAAGGAGAATCTGTGAAGAAGGCGAGCTGTGAAACCGAGTACGAAGGGGCTGCATCCTATTTCGCTGGCCCGATGGAAGAGGTAAGCGGCGGCCAGAAACATATGAGCGAGTCTGCGGGAACATTGAGCGGTGTTCTTTGCTGCGGCTAAGCCCCCGGCGCTGGATGTGGCATGCCGCGCGTGGAGTGGCAATTCTCCTGCTGGTCCTTTGCTGCAATGTACAGCTGCATTCGTATTCCGTTTTGACCCACGAGGAAATTGTGGACCTGCTCTGGGCCGACGAGATCCGGCCACTGCTACTGAAGAGGTACCCGGGATTAACCGAGGACCAGGTGCGTGAGGCGCACGCGTATGCCTACGGCGGCGCGGTCATTCAGGATCTGGGGTATTACCCATTTGGAAGCGCAGAGTTCAGCAACCTGGTTCACTACGTGCGCAGTGGAGATTTTGTCCGTGAACTGCTGAACGAGAGCAGCGACGTGAATGAGTTTGCATTTGCGTTGGGAGCACTCTCGCATTACGCATCTGATATCGCGGGCCATCCGGCGGTGAACCAGGCGGTGGCGATCGAATATCCAAAGCTGGAAGCCAAGTTCGGCAAGTCCGTCCGGTATTCGCAAGGCAAGTCTGCACATCTGAAGACGGAGTTCGGCTTCGATACGGTGCAGGTTGCAAGAAATCGCTACGCATCGCAGCAGTACCACAACTTCATCGGCTTCAAGGTCTCGAAGCCTCTGCTGGAACGGGTCTTTCCGGTGGTGTACGGAGT
>CAILAZ010000200.1 GCA_903832295.1 uncultured Acidobacteriota bacterium | reverse complement strand
GCTTCCATCGCGCTCTGCAGCAGCATCGGGTGTCCGCTCACCACCCGCAGAGTTTCAATCGCTCCATCCTTGCCACTCATGGCCTTCAGCACCACGCGTCCCGAAACCCGCGTCTGCCGCGCCAGCGCCGGATACACCGGCTGCACCTTGCGAATCAGCAGTCCGGCCGTCACTCCCTCGGAGACCTTGACCGTCGCCGGCGCCGCGGGTCTCACCACCACCGGAGCCGCAGCTGCAATACTCGCAATCAGCGCACTTGCCGCCCCTCCCGGAATGCTCCCCGGAATTACCATGCCTGGCTCAATCGCACCCGTCTGCGCCGCCTCCGGTCCGCTCTCCCGTGAAATATAGTTTGGGATGTACGCTGGCTGCCGGAACGTTCTATCGTTGTCCGCCGCCCCCCGCGCCACCACTCGCGTCTCCACCACCTGCACCGGCGCGGGCGCACTCGGAGCCCCCGGCGCAATGATGTATTCCGTCAGCCGCAACTTCGGCAGCCCCTCCGTATAAATCAGCGGAATCAGCAGCAGCACGCAGATCATGGCACCCTCAATCGCGAATGACATCACCGTCGTCCACGGCGCCCGCCGCTGCAGCCGTGAGCACCCGCCGCCTGATTCCAACAAGCTGTCTTCAAACATGGGCCATCCTCCCTTGCATCGTTCGAGTTCACTCCCTGCTGTTTTCAATAGACACCGCCCGCGCCCGATTCGCTCCGCTTGCACTACAATGAAATGGACTATGCTGCTCAACGGAATCTTTCCCGCAATCGCCACTCCCTTCTACGCCGACGGCCGTCTCTACCTTAAGAAGCTCGAGCACAACGTGGACCGCTACACCAAGGGCCCCATCACCGGAGTCGTTGTTCTCGGCTCCACCGGCGAAGCCGTCTTCCTCAACTGTGACGAGCAGCGCCAGGTGCTGCGCACCGCCATCGCCGCCGCTGCGCCTGAAAAAGTAATGATCGCCGGCTGCGGACACGAGTCCGTGCAGGAGACGGTCGAAGCCTGCGAGTACGCCGCGTCCCTTGGCTACGACGCTGCCATGGTGCGTACTCCGCACTACTACCGCAATCAGATGACCCCAGCGGCGATGCTCAACTACTTCCGCGCAGTAGCCGATCGCTCGCCCTTGCCCGTCATCCTTTACAGCTTCCCTCAATGCACCGGATACGATCTCCCGGTCGAACTTATCGCCGAGCTCTCCGAACATCGCAACATCATCGGCATCAAGGAATCTTCCGGAGACCAGGCCAAGGTCGAGCGCATCGTGCAGCGCACCCGTCACATCAAGCGCACCACCCGCGTCACCCATGAGTTCCAGCCCGTTACCGCGCGCATGATTCAGAAGGCCACGGCCGCGCCCGTTGGAGAACTCGTCAGCATCGGAGCGCTCGCCGCCACCGGGAAACCGTCGTCCTCTGCCGTGGAGGTCATCGGTTCGCTGCGCACCCGCCAGAAAGAAGTCGGCTTCCAGACTCTCGTCGGCTCGGCGCACAAATTCCACATGCTGCTCAACACCGGAGCCGTCGGCGGAATTCTCGCCTTCGCGTCCTGCGCGCCAACCGCCTGTTATGAGATTTACGCGGCATTCAAGGACAGCGACCACGCGCTCGCCGAAGAGAAGCAGCAGCGCATCGAATCCGCCAGCATACGAGTCGTGAGCGAACTCGGCATCGCAGGCGTCAAGTATGCCTCGGACCTCAACGGCTTCTACGGAGGCAATCCGCGCCTCCCGTTGCTGCCGCTCAGTGCCGCCCAGCGTCACGAAGTCGAGACCTTGCTGGTGGACATCAAGAGCTAGCGCGAGCGTTATCGCCAAATAGAAAGAGGGCCGGAGCCAACGCTCCCGCCCTCCTTTTCCTCTCTACTCGCGCTTCTACGCCACTCGGTTCTTTCTCTGCTTCTCCAGCACCTTTGGGGAGCGGTTGCTGCCCTGCATCGCGCCGTCATTCGCATGTTCGGCGGCCTCGCTGTCGTCGGCCTCTGCCGGATGATTTCTGCGATTCATCGGCCTGCCACCCACTCCGCCAATCGACTTTCCGGGAGCATCTGACTCGCCTTCCAACCGCAACCGTTCTTCGCGGTGGTTTGTCAGCGCATGCTCCACCAACTCAAACTCCTCTTCCGTCTCCGGCTTCAAGGCAGACAGCTGGCCCGCGTCCTGGGTTCCCGGATCCTGACCTCGCTCCTCGCCCGTGCGCGGATCGACGACGAACATCAGTTCGCTCAACTCGTCGGCGTGGTCCTCCTCCTCCGCCTTGATGTGCTCGAGCAGGGTGCGCGTCGTCGGGTCCTTAGCCCCAAAATGATCAATCATGCGCTGGTACACGTCGATCACCATGCGCTCGGCAATCAGGTCTTCGCGGATCATCTGGCCCAGCGACTCGCCCTCGATGTACTGCGAGACCGAGCGCCCCACCAGGGAGCCCGGGTTGAAGTCCGGCTTGCCGCCAAGCTGCTGGATGCGCTCGGCAATCTCATCCATGTGCTCGCGCTCCTCGTCGGAGTGCTTCTTGAAGGTCTGCGCCACGCTGCGTCCGTGCACCCCGGAGGCCATGAAGTAATGATGTTGATAGCGCAGCACGCATACAATCTCGCTGGCCAGCGCTTCGTTCAGAATTGCAACCGACTGCTCCCGGTCGAGCTGATAACTGTGGGTGACTGCTCCGTCTTCCAGCTTACGCATCGCACGCTGCCGAATCTCTTCCACGTCCTTGATAAAGCTCGCCATGAATTGTGCCTCTCTGGGAGGGGCGGAAAGAGAAGGCCCTGGAGATCGAGCTCAGTCTTCCTGCACACCACTCCCTCGCCGTTGGTTGCGCGCTTTGCCCAGTGGGATGCCAGTCGCGGAATGCTATCCTAGTTTCTATGGCACGCGACTCGGAAGCCCCGGACACTCCATGCGGCTGCACCAACTGTTACCGGCTCTTTTCCTTTGCCGAGATCGAAGATTTCTGGGATGAGGGCGAGACTCCCGTTTGCCCATGCTGCGGCGCTGATAACGTCGTCATCTCCACGCCAGAAATGATCGTCGATGCACACTGCCTGTTTGCCATGCGCAAAACCTACCACTAAACCCAGCCGAGGGAGCAGAATGAACTACGAGATCACGCCGAAAGAAGTTCAGCAGCTTCAGTCAAGCGCCCAACCCCCTACCGTCGTTGACGTTCGCGAGCACTGGGAGCGCCAGACCGCGAGCATCGCTCCGAGCGAGCACATTCCGATGTCTGAGATTCCCGCGCACCTGCCGGAACTGGACCCAGACAGACACATCATCGTCTATTGCCACCACGGCGTGCGTTCGCTCTCGGTTACGGACTGGTTGCGCAGGCAGGGCTATGAGAGTGTGCAATCCATGTCCGGCGGCATTGACCGCTGGTCGCTCGAGATCGATCCTAAGGTTCCGCGCTATTAGGTAAGCTTGTTTCGGAAGCATCTAACGGCAGGACGCTCGCTCAGGTTGTGACATATGTCCACCTCACTTCATCCCGCGCGCTGGTGGCAGACGCTCCCTGACGGGCGTATCCACTGCTACCTCTGCCCGCGTCATTGCCACATCGGCGAGGGCCAGCACGGCTTCTGCTACATCCGCCAGAACGTCGCAGGAGAACTCGTTCAACTCGGTTACGGCAGGCCCGCTGCTCTCGCCATGGACCCCATCGAGAAGAAGCCGCTCTTCCACTTTCATCCTGGCTCGGCCATCCTCTCGCTCGGCACCGCGGGCTGCAACCTCGGATGCCAGTTCTGCCAGAACTTCGATATCAGCAAGGCGCGTTCCGTTCAGCAGAGCTCGGCCCACATGTCTCCGCAACAAATCGTCAATCTCGCCATCGCTCACGGCGCGCCCTCTATCGCCTTCACTTATAACGAGCCCACCATCTGGGCGGAGTTCGTCATTGACATCGCCAAAGCCGCGCACGATGCGGGCCTGCGCACCGTCATGGTCTCCAACGGCTACATCACGCGCGAGGCATTCGTCGATGTGTACGAACACATCGACGCAGCAAACATTGACCTGAAGGGATTCACCGAAGACTTCTACACCAGGATCACGCTCTCGCATCTCGCGCCCGTGCTTGAAACACTACGCTGGCTGCGCCGCGAAACATCAGTCTGGTTCGAACTCACCAACCTCATCATTCCCGGACTGAACGATGCGCCCGCGGAAACCGCGGAACTCTGCAAGTGGATTCTGGGCGAACTCGGCGACGATGTCCCGCTGCATTTCACCGCATTCCACCCCGACTTCAAGATGATGGACCGCGAGCCCACCTCGCCCGAGACCATCCACCGCGCGCGCGAGCAGGCGCGTCACGCGGGCATCAAATATGTGTACGAGGGAAACATCCTGACGCGCGACGGCGGCAACACCCAGTGTCCCCGATGCGGCAAGACGCTGATCCGCCGCACCTGGCACCGCATCGAAGAGATTGCCATCACCGACGGCCGCTGCCGCTACTGCAACACCGAAATCGCCGGCGAGTTTGACTAGTCAAACACCACCGTCTTCTTCCCATACAGCAGTACGCGATTCTCCAGGTGCCAGCCTACGGCGCGTGAGAGCACGACCTTCTCAAGGTCGCGCCCCTTCTGCACCAGGTCGTCCACCGAGTCGCGGTGGGAGATGCGCGAGACCGCCTGTTCGATGATCGGGCCGTCGTCGAGCACTTCGGTGACGTAGTGGCTGGTTGCGCCAATCAACTTTACGCCGCGCTCGAAGGCCTGGTGGTAGGGGCGCGCGCCGATGAATGCAGGAAGAAACGAATGGTGGATGTTGATGATCTGGTGCGGGAAGGCCTCTAAAATCGCGGGCGAGAGAATCTGCATGTAACGCGCCAGCACCACCACGTCGCACTCGTGCTCGCGCAGCAGCGCGATGTGCTGCTGCTCTACGGCGAGTTTGGTCTCGCGCGTCACCGGGGTGTGTACAAACTTCGCGCCGTAGAAAGCAGCCAGCCTGCCGGCGTCCGCGTGATTGGAGATCACGACGGGAATATCGCAATCCAACTCGCCCGCCTTGTGACGGTAGAGCAGGTCGGCGAGGCAGTGGTCGTACTGCGATACCATGATGCCCACGCGCGGCTTGCGCTGTCCCTTGGCCAGCCGCCACTGCATTTCAAAGCGCGCCGCGATGGGCGCGAACTCTTCGGCGAGCGCGTCGAGCGAAACGTCCATGTCTGTTGGGTCAAACTCCACGCGCATCAGGAAGAGGTTGGTCTCGGCGTCGCGGTGCTCGTCGGCGTGGAGGATGTTTCCGTTGTGGCGGAAAACGAAATCGGAGATGACTGCGACAAGCCCCTTCACGTCGGGACAACTGATGAGCAACACTGCGGAACGGCTGTTCTGGGACAAGGCTGAATTCATCCAATCAGATTGAGGGATGAATAGGAGTGTACCATCGCAGGCGCATCGGGCTAGGCGGCGCGCTTGTGGATTCTACGGCGGGCGCTCTGCAATTCCTGCGGGGTGAACTCGTTTTTGCCGTGAGTCTCGCGCAGGTGCGAGCGCACGTAGGCGAGAATTTCTTCTTCGGTGTTGCCGGTGACGCTCCAGCCGCAATCGCTCTCGGAGCAGCTGAAACTGCGGTCCCCGTGGGGGTGTGCGAACTCGGAGGCGGCGGGGTTTTGTGCCGCTTCGTTTTGCGGGTACGAGGTGTGGCGGACGTCGCCGGCCCCCTCGGCATTGGGGTGGGAGGCATCGGGATTGTTCTGACCCACCTGGGCGCGGCGCTCGTCGGGGGTGTTGCCCCAACCCGCGGTTCCAGCGGATGGCGCGGAGGGATTGATGCCGCCGCCGGAGGATTGTACGTTGGGATTGTTGCCCGCTGCGGGCTGCTGCTGGCGATCACTCTTTTCGCTCATTTCACCTCCTGTGCGCAGAGACGCAAGAGGCGTTGGATGCAAAAAGCAGAGGTGGCGGCGGTGGAGGCATCCGGCGCAACGATTGACCGGGTGGTCAATGGTTGAAAACCGGGGGGTGGCTGGGCGCGCAATGGTTGAGGCGCGCACTGAACGATTGCCGGAAGGAACATAGGAAATTGGGAAAACGGTTGACCAGAAGGTGAATGGTTGGCCGGGCTGCTGGAGAGAGGCAGGAGAGGGAGGCGTGGACTTTGCGAATCCCTCCCGGGGTGAGTGACATCGAATCGAGAAACAGGAGGAGCAATGTCGGATCATCACTCGCATGCAAGCAGCGGCGAAGAGATTCTTGGAGTGACACGCGACCCGATTCTGCACCCGGCCGGAAACCTGATGGTGACCGTCGGCGTGATCTGGGGATTGTTTGCAGGGATGGCCGCCGAGGCTGGAACGTGGGGACAGCCGATGGCGGCGGGGGCGCTGATTGTGCTGGGGCTGCTGCTGGCAGGAGTGGGCAAACCGGCGGAGCAGATTTAGCACGGAGCGGAAAGCGCGGCCGGTGCGCCGCGCGATTGTGCGGAGACGAGCAAAGTTGCAAAAGGGCGAAGCGTTGGCTTCGCCCTTTGTTTATGCGGGTGCGCGAGGGTTTACTTGTTTTCCTTCTCGGCCTGCAGGCGGGCGCGCTTCTGCACGGCCCAGCCCTCGCGGGTGAGTTGATGGGGACGGGTAAGTCCGAGGGAGTCGTCGGGCACGTCCTTCGTAATGCAGGAGCCGGCACCGACGTAGGCTCCGTTGCCGATGCGGACGGGAGCGACGAGCGTGGTGTCACTGCCGATGAAGGCCTCGGCTCCGATGATGGTGCGGTGCTTGTTGACGCCGTCGTAGTTGCAGGTGATGGTTCCGGCGCCGATGTTGGTGCGCTCCCCGATTTCGGCGTCGCCGAGATAGGTGAGGTGATTGGCCTTGGCACCGCGGCCGAGCTTCACCTTCTTGGTCTCCACAAAATTGCCGACATGCGCCTGAGGGCCGATTTCACTGGCCGGACGGATGCGCGAGTAAGGGCCGATGATGGCGGCCTCGCCGATGGTGGAGTCATCGGCGATGGTGCCCTGGTTGATGCGGACACCAGAGGCGACGCGGAGGTTGGTGAGGACGGAGTAGCTGCGGACGAAGCAGTCTTCACCGATGGTGGTGTTGCCGAGGAGTTGGACGAAGGGCTCGATGATGGTGTCTGCGCCGACGGTTACATCGGAGTCGATGACGACGGTTTCAGGCTTGAAGATGGTGACGCCGCTGTCCATGAGTTCGCGGGCCTTGCGCTCGCGGAGAAGGGAATCGAGGACGGCGAGTTCGCGGCGGGTGTTGGCGCCGAGAACCTCTCCCGCATCGGCGGTGCGGAGGGCGAGCACGGGGAGGCGTTCGCGCTGGAGGATGGAGGCGATCTGGGTGAGGTAGTACTCGCCGTGAGGATTGTCGGTGGAGAGGCGTCCGATGCGAGAGAAGAGCTCGGCGACGTTGAAGGCGTAGATGCCGGAGTTGACCTCGGCAAGGTTCTCCTGCGCGGGGGTGAGCTGTTTCTGCTCGACGATGGCCTCGACGTTGTCAGTGAATACGCCGTTGGCCTTGCGGCGGAGGATGCGTCCGTAGCCGAAAGGGTCGGGCGGTTCGGCGGTGAGGATGGTCATGGCGGCGGAGTTGGCGAGGTGGAAGTCGCGGACGGCGGCGATGGTTTCCGGGCGGATGAGAGGCACGTCGCCACTGAGCACGAGGACGTGCTCGTAGGGGGCGAGAGCCTGCTCGCACTGCATGAGGGCGTGTCCGGTGCCGCGCTGCTCGGCCTGCTCGACGAAGTGAGTTCCGAGGGGCGAGATCTGCTGGCGAACCAGGGCGGCCTCATGGCCGATGATGCAGAAAATGTCGGAGGGGGCGACGATGGCGCTGGCGGCGCGGACGACGTGGCCGAGGAGCGGGCGTCCTGCGATCTGATGGAGGACCTTGGGCAGCTTGGACTTGAGTCGTGTGCCTTTTCCGGCGGCGAGGATGGCGATGGCAAATCTTGGGTTCGGCATGCGTAGGTATTGTAAAGCAGGGAAGAGGATACTGCGGAAGCGCTTGTGGGCGGCTGCCCCGCGCCGTGCCGCATTAGCGGAGACGCGGGGCGAGTATGCCGGGAGAGCCTAGTGGACGCGCTCGCGCTTCTGCTGCTCCTGTGCCTCCTTCAAGGCCCGGGCTGCCTGCTCCATCTGGCGTTTGAGCTCTCCGCTTTGGAGCTGCTTCTGGAGGTCCGCCATCTGCTTCTTAATATCTTCGTTCTGGAGGGCGGAGTCGATGGAGAGCTGAATCTGCTGCTTGAACTCTCCGCTTTGGAGTTGCTTCTGGAGCTCCGCCATCTGCTTCTTGAAATCTTCGCTCTGGAGGGCGGAGTCGATGGAGAGCTGAATCTGATGCTTGAATTCGGGACTGTTGAGCATGGCACTGACATCGTCCAACTGCTTTCCGGCTTTCTTCAACTCGAGCTGAGCTTCTGATATCTGGCGCTTGAATTCCGGGCTGTCGGTATAGGAGCGGGCGTTGTCGTTCTGCTTGCGGGCTTCGGCCATCTGCTGGTCGATCTGGCTCTGCTCCTCCGCAGAGATCGCGGGTTCTGGCGGAGTTGGGGGCTCGGAGTGGCGGTGTGCGTTCTGCCCTGGCTGGGTGGAGGCAGACGGTTCCGGAGGCGCGGGCTCCTGCGCATCGGGGGTGGGCTGGGGTTGCGCCTGCGGGGCTGGTTGCGCCTGGATCTGCGGGGCAGGTGGGGCTGGAGTTTCGGCGAGCACGGGGGTGAGGTGGAAGGCGGAGGCAATCAGGATGGCCGTGACCATGGCGGCTGCTCCGGCGACGATGCGCGCGAGCCTTGTAT
>CAILAZ010000199.1 GCA_903832295.1 uncultured Acidobacteriota bacterium | reverse complement strand
CGGCGGCGGCGCTGACGGTGGCGAAGATGCAGATCCAGGTGTAGAGCTGCCTCATGGGCGCTCCTGTGCGTCGCTGGCGGGCGAGGGCGCGGCGGGAGGATGTTCGGTGCGCGATGGGCCTCCGGCGACGACGCCGACGCCGAGGACGATGAAGAGGATTCCGGCCCAGCGTTGGGGGCTGACGAACTCATGCAGGCCGAAGCGGGCGATGAGCGCCATGAATACGTATCCGATGGCGGTGGCGGGAAGGACGAAGGTGAGGTCGGCAAAAGAGAGCGCCGTCATGTAGCTGGACATGAAGATGAGCAGGGAGAGGATTCCGAGGAGTACCCAGGGGTTGGCGAGGGCGGCGAAGACGTGCGAGAGGTGATGCACGTCGATGGCACCGACGTCTTTCATGCCGCGCTTGAGCAGGGAGTCTCCGATGGAGCCGAAGACGATGACCATGAGCAGGACGAAGTATTTGCGTAAGGTCAAATCCGGTCTCCGAAAGCTAGTTGCCACGCGCCCATCCGTGGAGCTCGCCGGTCTGGCGGAGAAGTTGAAGCTGGGCGCGAAGATATTCGAACTGGCTTTGCAATAACGTGACCTGGCGGTTGGCAATGTCAGCGCGAGCAACTTCCTGATCGTGGGCATTGGCCTTGCCGTTCTGAACCTGGAGCTGTACGGCGTCAATGTTGGCTTCCGCGACTTCGTATTCAAGTCGCGAGACGGTGGTGAAAGCTTCAAGCTGGCGGATGGCGTGCTGGGCGCGGACGGCGTCGGTGGCTACCTGGTCACGGACGGCCTGGGCATCGGCTTCGGCGCGCATGGCCTCGGCATCAGCGGCGGCGGCGCGGGCGTTCTGACTGAGGTTGAAGATAGGGACGCGCAGGTTGATGCCGAAGCTGTAATTGTGGCGCGAGAAATTCTTGTAGTACTGGTCGTAATTGTTGAAGGTGGAGAACTCGGCGTACTGCCCCGCAAAGTCGATGGAGGGATAGTTCATGCGGTGCTCGGCGCGGGCGCGCGCGCGGGCGGCCTTTACGTGTTCATCAGCGATGCGGACGGTGGCGGAGTTGGCGAGGGCGACGGAGGAGAGGTCGTCCTCCTTGCGGAGGCCGGGGCCGGCGGGGATGGAGCTGGAAACGGTCTCCAGGGTTGCGGGCGGGCGCCCAATGGCGCGGGCGAGGCGCTCGCGAAGAACATCGACGGCGGTTTCCAGCTCGGCGATGCGGAGATCAACGCGGGCGGCATCGAGTTCGGCGCGCTTGCTATCAAGCTGGCTGCCGACACCCTCCTGCTGGCGCTGCTGGGCGATGTAAAGAGCCTGCTGCATGGCGAGTTTCTGCTGGCGCGCAACCTGCAGGCGCTGGCGGCAGTTGTCGAATTCGATGTAGAGCAGGGAAGTGTCGAGGATTACCTGCTCAGAGCGGTCCACGTAATCCATGTCGGCGGCGATGGAGTCGCTGTGGGCGGCACGGACGGCGTCACGGGCGGCGAAGTTGAGCAGGGTCTGGTTGTGAGTGAGATTGAAGATAGAGGGGGCCTGTCCGGCGATGGCAATGGGCTGCCCGAAGCTGTATCCCAGGCCGGAGCCAAAGACGACGGTAGGGATGTAGGCGTCACGCTCGGCGTGATAACGCTCGGCGGCGCGGGCACGGTCTGCCTTGGCGGCGGTCATGGTGCCGCTGTGCTGGAGCGCGAGCTGGATGGCCTGGCGGAACTCAATGGATTCCGCGCGTAGCGGGAGAGCTGCAAGCAGCAGAAGAGCCGGGAAGAGGAGCGCGGTCCGGAATTTTGTGATGCTGGTGATGGTCATGGTCGTACTCCTCCGCGATGTTTAAAGTCCGAGCCGCCGCAGCGCGTCGGCCGCAGGGCGGAAAGAGGCGGCAAGGGCGAGCGCGGCTCGATATTCGGCAGCGGCCTGGGTTGAGTCGCCGCCCTTGAGCAATAGCTCGCCGAGCAGGAAGTGAGCTCGAAAGAGGGGAGCGCCTTCTTCGGTGTGACCGCTCTGGATGTAAGCGCGCATCTGCTGGGCGGCGGCGGGCAGATTGCGATTGGTTCTGAGGAGCAGTTCGGCGGCGTCATAGCGGTCCGAGGGCTTGATGTTGGAGGACTGGATGGCGTGCTCAACAGCCTGCTGGAACTTGTCCCACTGCTTGCGGCTGCGCAGGTAGCGGGCGAACTCGAGATAGGTGGCGGCGGATTCGTGATCGAGGCGGATGGCCTCGAGATATTCGCGCTCGGCCTCAGCGTATTCGCCCTGGCGTGAAGCGACCATGGCGCGCACCCAGGCGGCGTCAGAGGGATGATCGTGGACTAGCTCCGCGGCCAGGGCCAGGGCCTTGTCCCCGCCTCCGCCGACGATGGAAGGGGCGGCGTTGAAATACTCGGCGAGGTCGCGCGCGATCTCAATGTTCTGACGGTCAAGGGCGCGAGCGGCGTTGAAAGCGGCGACGGACTTGCGCGCCAATCCGTAGGCGGAGAGGGCGCCGGCGACATTGGCCTTTTCTCCGTAGCTGCGGCCAAGCCAGAGCTGGAAGATGGCGTTCTTTGGCTCAAGCTGGACAGCGCGCTCGCAGTTGCGCACGGCGTTGTCCCAGTCTCCATAGGAGTAGTAGGCGCGACAAAGGTAGTTATAGGCGGGGGCGTTGCTGCCGGTGGCCTGGGGAGTAAGCAGGCGCACGGCTTCATCGGCGCGGCCGGCATCGAGCAACTCACGCGGGGTTGCCGCCGTTGCGGAGGATGCCAGTGCGAGTGACATCAGCGCGAGGAGCGGAAGAGCAGCCAACGCGCGGAATAGGACGCGGATCGCTCTGATCATTACGAAGGACTCTCGATGACTTTTGCCTCGATGCCATCAGACATGGGCGACGGACTGAAGGACTGGACGCCGATGACATCGTTCTCCGAGATGCCACTGAGAATCTCAACCAGGGTGAGGTTGGAAATTCCAAGCTTGACGTCGCGGCGGTGCAGGGTGCTGTCCTGGAGGACATAGACGAAGTTGCGTCCGCCGTCATCCCTGACGGCTTCGCGGGGAATGGTGAGCGTGTTGTCACGCTGGTTGGCGACAATGGTGGCGCTGACATTGACGTTGGGCAGAAGCAATCGCTCGGAGTTATCGACCTTGCAGAAAATTTCGCCGACGACCCGCGAGCCGCGGTTTACGACGGTGGAGGGCAGCGAAGTGACGGTGCCGTTCCAGACGCGTCCAGGCAGTGCGTCCCAGGCAATATGGACGGTTTGGCCGAGAGCGAGGTGTCCGATCTCCGGCTCATCGACGAAGGCGCGAACCTGGAGCTGAGAGAGGTCGGCTTCCTGCAGGAGCAGGTCGCCAAAATTGACGAAGGCTCCCGTGCGTGCCGGGAGGAAATAGACGGTTCCGGCAAAGGGGGCGCGGACGTTGGAGCTGGCAAGCACCTGCTGGAAGACGGCGACGGAGGCTTTGGCCTCGGCGATCTCCGATTGCGCGCGGAGTTGCTCCTGCGGGGTGTAGCGCACCTGGGACTGGAACTGGACGAGATCGGCCTGGGCGCGGGCGAGACGGTCACGGGCGGCAGCAACTTCGTCGGCAGTGGCGGCGCCGCGCTGCTGCAAACGTTCCAGGGCGGCGAGCTGGCGCTGGGCGGAATCGCGCTCGGTGGTGGCCTTCTGGAGATCAGCCTGGCGGAAAAGCACCTGCTGCTGACTGCCTCCGGCGATGAGGTTGGAGTAGCCGGACTGGGCAGCCTTGAGGCGGGTTTCGGCGGCTGCTAGATCGCTGCGGGCACGGGTGTCATCGAGCACAAGGAGAAGCTGGCCGGCCTTGACGCGCGCTCCTTCCTGAATGAGCACCTGGCGGACGGTGACCGCCATGGGCGCGTGCGCTTCAAAGGCGCGGATGGGCTCAACCTTTCCGTTCGTGGTGATGGAACTGGAAAGGCTCCGGCGCACGGGCTTGACCACCGAAATCCGGATGCGGTGGGGGCGAAGCTCTACGTAGGCTCCTGCGGCAAGAAAGGTGATGAGCAGGATGACGAGTGCCGTGATCCAAGGACGGCGTTCTCCGCCGGGCGAGCTGTTCGAAGTTCCGTTAGGCATGAGTAAGAACTTTCAGTATATCGAACCAATGAATTCCTAAATATCGACGATTCCAGACTAGGAGGTTCGCTGCACGTTTGGCAAGTTAATAGATTGATTTCAGAAGGGGGGATGTGGAAGAGCTGAACTAAGGTTTTGATGTGAGATAAGGCGGGCAGAGGGCGGAAAAATGACATCAGAAGAAAGGAAGCGATTGCGGATTCACAGGGCCGGGGTGCGGGATGAGCTTGGGGATGTGGTGGAAGGTGCTGAAAAACGCAGTGACAGATGCGAACCGGAATCACACGACAGCCTTTGCAGCAGGGCTCTCCTACTACTTTGTGTTGAGCCTGTTTCCGGCGCTGATTGCACTGTCTTCGATTGTGGGCTACCTGCCACTGCCGGATCCGATCAACCAGATACTGACGCTGATGGCGCGCTTTGTCCCGGCAGACAGCATGGGAGTGGTGCGGAGAGTGGCGCATGACGTGATCACACCGCATCGCGGAGCGCTGCTGTCATTCGGGCTGGTGGGTACCCTGTGGACGGCCTCCAGCGGCTTCGCGGGGATGATTGAGGCGCTGAACGTGGCCTACAACGTACCGGAGACGCGCCCCTACTGGAAGACGCGAGGGCTGGCGATGCTGCTGACGTTCCTGGTGGGAGGGCTGCTGCTGGTGGCGCTGGGAATGATGCTGCTGGGACCGCGCTTTGGCCTGTGGCTGGCGGGAGTGCTGCACCTGAGCTTTGCGTGGGCACGGATCTGGCCGGTGGTGCGCTGGACGGTCTCAGGGGTTTTCATTGTGATGGCGGTAGAGGCGATGTACTTTCTGGCGCCGAACGTGAAGCAGAAGTTCTTTGAGACGCTGATGGGAGCGGTGTTTGCGGTGTGTACGTGGCTGGCGCTGTCCTTTGGGCTGGGGATCTACTTCCAGCGCTTCGCCAACCTGAACCGCACCTATGGCGTGCTGGGCGGGGCAATTGCGCTGCTGACATGGCTGTACTGGAGCTCGTTCGTCATCCTGATGGGCGCTGAGATCAACAGCGAGGTGCTGCAGGAGCTCGGAGACGGAACGCTGCCGCTGAAACAGGCTCCCCCGGAGAAGGTGACTCCGAGACCGGCCACGGAGAGCGATATCGCGGCGTAGGATTGCTGGGCTGGGCTAGAATAGCCGGATGGCTACGACGAAAGCTGCGAAGAAATCTGCCACGGGTGCAACACGCCTGGGCTACACTCCGGACCACGCCGCCAGCGGGCTGGATCACACGTTTCCCTCGATTGAGTGCTGGCCCAACCAGTTTCCGGGATATGAGATTGAGATCGACATTCCGGAGTTTACCTCGGTGTGCCCGAAGACGGGGCTGCCGGACTTTGGGACGATCTGGATTCGCTATGTTCCTAACAAGTCATGCCTGGAACTGAAATCCTTAAAGGAATACATCAACGAGTACAGGAACCTCGGAATCTTCCAGGAGAATATCGTCAACCGCATCCTGGAGGACGTGGTGAAGGCGGCCAAGCCGGTGTGGTGTGAGGTGCGGGGACAGTTCCGTCCGCGGGGCGGGCTGGGGACGCTGGTGGAGGCGCGCTGGCCAAGACAGAAGTAAGCGGGTGGTGGGGCCGCGCACACAATTCCGGGACGAGGCGATGCTTTGGCCGATGAGCAGGGGCTGGTAAGGCGTTGGGCGACGACGGCGCTGGTGGTTCTGACGGCGCTGAACTTTGTGAATTACATCGACCGCTCGGTGCTGTTTGCCGTGCAGCCGCTGGTGCAGCATGAGTTTCCGGGCTCGGATGCAAAGTTCGGGCTGCTGACCACGGCGTTCTTCATCTGCTACATGGTGACGGCTCCGTTTGTGGGCCGGCTGGCGGATCGCTATCCGCGCAGGCTGATCATGTGCGCCGGCGCGCTGCTGTGGTCGGCGGCCACGCTGCTGACGGCGGTGACACATAACTTCACGGAGCTGATGATCCGGCACACGCTGGTAGGCATAGGCGAGGCTACGTTTGTGACAATTGCGCCCTCGTTTCTTGCCGATCTGCATCCGGAGCAGCGGCGCGGACGGGTGCTTTCGGTTTTCTACCTGGCGATTCCGGTGGGGACGGCATTGGGCTACCTGCTGGGCGGAGAGCTGGGACAGCGTTTCGGCTGGCGCATGCCCTTCCTGGTGGGCGCGGTGCCGGGCGTGATTCTGGGGCTGGTGTTATTGCTGGTGCCTGAGCCGAAGCGCGGCGGGCAAGACAGGCTGGCGGTGACCGTTGAGCGCGGAACGTTCCTCGGGCTGTTCCGCAATCCGGCTTTCTGGACGGCAACCCTGGGCATGGCGATGATGACCTTTGCCGTGGGCGGAATGCAGGTGTGGATGCCGACCTTTCTCTCCCGCATGAGGAACGTGCCGCTGAACACGGCCAACCTGCGCTTTGGGCTGATGACGCTGGTGGCCGGGATTACGGCGACGATGCTGGGCGGCTGGCTGGGCGACCGAATGGAGGCGCGCAAACGCGGCGGGCACTGTTTGATTTCGGCGATTGGCATGAGCCTGGCGCTGCCGGCGGTGCTGCTGGCGGTGTTTCACACGGGATGGTGGATGTATCCGGCAATCTTCCTGGGAGAATTCTTCCTGCTGCTGAATACGGCTCCGCTGAATGCTGCGATTTTGAACTCGGTTTCGGCGCCGATCCGCTCGACGGCCTTTGCGGTGAATATCTTCACCATCCACCTGCTGGGGGATGCGTTTTCGCCAAGCCTGATGGGATACATCTCCGACCGCAGCAATATGCAGATGGCGTTTGTGGCGGCCTCGGTGGCGATTGCGATCTCGGCGGGGGTGCTCTATATGGGCATCCGGTATGCGCCGCAACTGCCCCCTGGAGATAGCGCTTGAGCTTCTGGCAGACCGCGAACCTTGCTTCCGGGGCTGTGCTGGGGGCGACCTGGCTCTACTTTACGCTGGCGGGGCGGCGCGGCATTTCGCAGATCGCTGACCTGACAAAGCCTGAGTACAACGTGCCCGCAGCGACGCGGTTCCCGCGGGTGAGCATCATCGTTCCCGCCCGGAATGAGGCGGCGATGATTGAGCGGGCGGTGCGCTCACTGCTGGTGCTGGATTATCCCGACTATGAACTGGTGGTGGTGGACGACCGCTCGGAGGACGAGACGGGAGCGATTCTGGACCGGTTGAAGGAGGAGTACGGCGGGCGGCTGGTGGTGGTGCACGTGCGCGAACTTCCCGCCGGGTGGCTGGGCAAAACGCACGCCATGTGGAGCGCGGCGCGGGAGTCGAGCGGCGAGTGGATTCTGTTCAGCGATGCGGACGTGGTGCACTCGCCAGAGGGATTGCGGCGAGCTGTGGGCTACGCGGAGAGCGAGCACGCCGACCACCTGGTGGTACTGCCGACGATGCTGATGGAGACGGTCGGTGAGCGCATGATGATCTCCTTCTTCCAGGCCATGTTCCTCTTCGCCTACCGGCCATGGAAGGTGCGGGATCCGAAGGCGCGGGACTCGATGGGCGTGGGCGCATTCAACATGGTGCGCCGGGCGGCCTATGAAAAGATCGGCACCTATGAATCCATGCGGCTGAGCGTGGTGGATGACATGCGCCTGGGCGAGCGGGTGAAGCGGGCAGGCTTGGCCTCCCGCGTGGCTTTTGGCGAGGGCATGGTGGTGGTGCGCTGGGCGCACGGCGCGGGAGGAGTGGTGCGCAACCTGACCAAGAACTTTTTTGCTCAGCTGCGCTACAGCGTGCTGCTTGCCCTGGTGGGCGCCTGCGGCATGCTGTGGCTGCACCTGGGGCCGTGGATTGGGACGGCGCTGTCTCCGGGGTGGGCGCGGGCGGAGTACGCGGTGGCGCTGGCGAGCCTGGTTGCAATCTATGCGGCGATGGGCAAGCGCACGGGGATCCCGATCCGTTATGTGCTGCTGCATCCTGCGGCAAGCCTGCTGATGGTGTTTACCATGCTGCGTTCGACGGTGCTCACCGTGGGACGCGGGGGCGTGGAGTGGCGGGGAACGTTCTATCCGCTGGCAGAACTGCGCAGAAACCGCTGAGCAACGCTACCAGGCGCGACCGTGCTTGCCGGGAGCTTTGCCGGGATTGGCCAGCGCTGGGTCAGACTCAGGCGGTGGATTGCCGGCGGTGACGTGCAACTGCTCCCGCGACTTGACGGCAATCTGGGGATGGCCGCGACGGTTCTGGCTGACCCGTCCGGTAATGGCCACCAGTTTTCCGCGCAAGGCATAGACATCGCCAACATTGCCGAGGTCCGCGGGCCGGACGACGGCGCTGAACGAGCACAGGCCGCGCTGCGAACAGAGCGAGAGGTGGATGCTGCCGTTCTTGGCGGAGTGTACCCGATAGACTTTTCCGGATACGCAGCCGTACCTGCCGTTCAACTCCGAAGCGCGCTCGGCAGAGACGCACTCGACCTGCACTTCCGGCGCCGGAGGCAGCGGCTTGCGACCCGCCCACAACGCGGGCGAAGCAAGCAGGAGAGCGGCGCAGCAGAGACGGCGGGCGATCATTTCGTGGGCTCCATCTTCAGCGAGTTGTTAAATCGGTTGAAGTAGTTGAACAGGCCAATGGCGGCGGCCAGTTCGATGATCTCGCCTTCATCGAAATGGCGGCGGAGGCTGGCCCAGAAATGATCGTCGATGCCGGTGGAGTCCGTGGTTTCGCGCTCGGCTAGTTCAAGTGCGGCCTTTTCGCGCTCGCTGAAATCGGTACGGGTGCGGAAGTTGGCAAGGTCGGCAATCTGCTCCTCGCTCCAGCCATAGCGGTGAGCGAGCTGGGTGTGGGAGTTGAGGCAGTAGTCGCACTGGTTGATCTGCGAGGTGCGGACGATGACCAGTTCCTTGAGCTTGAGGCCGACGGTGCCGGTTTCCATGACGGCGCGGAAGTGGGCGATCATGGTGCGCAAAATTTCAGGCCTGTGGGCGACGGTGCGGAACATATTCGGGATGTTGCCGCGCTCTTTCTTGTAATGGTCAAAAATCTCTCTGGCGTCGGGGGCGGCTTGCTCGTAGGCGATGGTGGGAATGCGTGACATGGGGAGTATTGTGCTGCGGAGCGGGCTGGCTGTCCAGTGCCAAGAGTGTAATAGCAAAGTTAAAGAGGCGGCCGAGTGGCCGCCTCATGTGGAAAACGTTTCCCGGATTAGCGATTGAAGGCTCCGATGGCCGAAGCCTCGTCGTCCTGAATGTCAAACACGGTGTAGAGCTTGGTGATCTGGAGCAGATCGTGAACCTTCTTGGTGAGGTTCAGCAATTTGAGCTCGCCACCGGCATTGCGCACGCTGGTGTATGCGCTGACCAGTTCACCGATGCCGGAGCTGTCGATGTAGGTTACGTCGCCGAGGTTGAGCAGAATCTTCTTGTGTCCCTGGGTCGAAAGGTCTTTTACCGTATCGCGCAGCACGACACTGCCTTCGCCGAGTGTGATACGCCCGCTGAGATCCACGATGGTGACACCGTCCACCTGCCGCGAGCTTGCTTTCATCGTCACTGGTTAGCCTCCTTGTTACCGTCGCGGTCCGCACCGCGAACGAATTTGATCATTGTAATTTCAGTTCCGGGAGACATGGCGCGAAAACGAATTTCGTCCATGAATGCCCGGATAAGAAAGATTCCGCGTCCCGATTGTTTGAGGAGGTTTTCGGGAGCGAGAGGATCCGGGAGCGTTGCCGGATCAAGGCCCGGACCCTCGTCACGCACAGAGATCGTTAGAGTTTCAGGAGTGCTCTCAAAGGAGACGGTCACGCGCTTGGAGGGGTCATAGCGGTTTCCATGCAGGACTGCGTTGACGGTTGCTTCCCGCACAGCCATGGCGATGCGTCCGCTTTCGTCCTCGTCAAATCCGGACTTGGCGGAAATCTCCGCGGCGGCTTGTTCGGCCTTGTTTACACTCGCCAGAGAGGACTCAAGCGTGTAAGAGACCCGGGTAGCATTCATCGCGTGACATTCGTCCATCTTGCCTGGTTGGATGCAGCATTAAAAGCATCAGGCAACAATCTGGTAAGTGTGCCTGTTGCGTTGCGGCCCTGTCAATTTCCGGACCGGGTTTCACTCTTCAACAATTTACCAGTTCAGGCGTATGAAGTCGCCCACAATCGTCGCGTGCAGAGCGTTGAGGCTGGGGAGCAGCTCGGTGGCCATTGCCAGTTCGTCCACTGGATAGGTGGTGGGTACGGCAAATACGCGCATCCCGGCGTCCAGGGCGGAGCGCAGCCCGTTGGGGGCGTCCTCCACTGCCATGCAGGCGGCGGGAGCCAGGCCCAGCAGACCGGCGCCGCGCAGATAAGGCTCCGGATCAGGCTTGCCGCGCTCGATGTCGCTGGCGGTGATCATCAGTTCCGGGACAGGAAGGCCGCCGACCCGGAGGCGGTGAGAGGCAAGATCGCGGGTGCCGCTGGTGACGATCGCCCAGCGCAGGGGTGGGAGCGAGGAAAGCAGGCGGACGGCTCCGGGAAAGACGGTGACGTCGTGCGATTCGGCGATCTCGCGGCGCTCCAGGTCGAGCAGTTCGGCCTCGGCGTCGAGATGGGGAGCCAGCAGACGGACGGTGTCAATGGCGCGGCGCCCGTGGGCGGTGTGGGTGGCCACCTCTGGATCAATGTGGTTGCGTACGGCCCAGTCGCGCCAGACGCGGGTGACTCCGGCAGTGCTGTCAATGAGCACGCCGTCAAGATCGAAGAGCATTCCCTGGGTTTCACATGAGGACATACGTCGAGTGTAAAAGAGATTGCGCCAGTAACTCAGCAGAGACCGCATGAAAGTTCATGCAAAATGCTTAGGCCGCGGGCGAGGAAAGCGTCCTATGATGCGACAGAGATGCTGAATATGAAGAGATCCCTGCTGCTGCTGCTCGTTGCCACCTCCCTCACTGTTCCCGCCGTTGCCGCGGAAAAACTGATTGCCCTCACCTTTGACGATGGCCCGCGGCCCTACGTGCTCTACGGAGTGAAGCAGCCCGGCGCTGCTCCCGGCATGCTCGACGTGCTGGACCGCAACGGGGTGAAGGCAACGTTCTTCTACATGGGGTGGCGGCTGACGCCCAAGACCTGGGGCGAGACTCCGCACGAGACCAACATCGGCGTCACCTGCCTGGACGCGGCGCACGACGTGCTGAAGCGCGGCCACGAGATTGAGAACCACACCTACAGCCACGCCGACCTGCGCAAGGCCGAACAGAAGAAGGGCGAAGCCTGGGTGCTCGGCGATGTAGAGCGCGGCGCCGAGGCGGTGAAGTCGGTGACCGGAACGAAGCCGGTGTGGCTACGTCCGCCGGACTGGGACCTGGCCGACGACGCTCGCGGCGACCTGGAAAAACACGGCTTCCGCATCCTGACGATCTCAGGCCAGAACCCGGTAGCGATGCGCGATATCAATTCGCTGGATTACCTGTGCGCGGGCAAGGGAGCAGGGTGCCCGAAACCGTCCCTGGCGCAGTCCGTGGTGAAGGTGATTGAGCAGAGAGAGCGGCACGGAGTTTATACCCACGTGCTGGCCTTCCACGAGCTGACCACGACGACCACTCAACTGCCGGAGCTGATAACGGCGCTGAAGGCGAAGGGGTACAGGTTTGTGACCGTGACGGAGTATGCGAGGCTGGTGAAGAACTAGCTTTACCTTGTGCTGAGCCTGTCCATGATGCGGAATGAGACAGGGGTTGCGCAAAAGTCGCATTCCGCACTGTGCACGCCCTCCGGCAGAGGAGCAGGGACAGGGAAAGTTCGCAGGCAGGATGAACAGGTGACTGCGACGTACTCCAGGTCGTTACTTACCGGAATCCATACGGCTGCCCTGGGTATGCGCGCCACGCTGGGCCGCTGCGGAATCTCCTCCAGCAGGGCGGTGATTTTGCGGAAGAGGTCTTCTGGGGAGTACTGACCTTTTTCAAAGAAGGCGTCAGCCAGCACACTCTCCGGAACATCGATTCCGGAGAACTCGCCGCTGATGGCGATTACCGCGATCTGGGGAAATCGCTTGCGCACCACGGAGAGGAACTCGAATCCGCTCATGTTCGGCATCCGCAGGTCAGAGATCACCACGTCAGGAAGTGACTGTTTCAACTTCGTCAGGCCGTCGAATCCGTCGATCGCACAGAGCACCTCGTAGCCCTGCGATTCCAGAATGACCCTAGCCACCGCGCGCAGGTTCTTTTCGTCATCCACCACTAGAATCCTGTAACGGAATGCGGCCATGAGGCCAAGAATACTCCGAAGGTGAGTTGCGGGTGAGAGCTGTTTTTACTCGACCTGCTGTTTCAATTCGTAGAGCAAATTCATCGCCTCACGCGGGCTCAGGGAGTCGAGGTCGGCCTCGCGGAGGCGGTCGAGCACGGTGT
>CAILAZ010000198.1 GCA_903832295.1 uncultured Acidobacteriota bacterium | reverse complement strand
GCTGTTTGCTTTGCCAGTTCTTTCACCTCGTGCGCAACCACGGCGAACCCTTTGCCGGCCTCGCCCGCTCGCGCCGCCTCGATGGTTGCATTCAGCGCCAGCAGATTTGTCTGCTGCGCAATCGAGGTAATCAGCTTGATGACCTGGCCAATCTCGGTGCTGGAAACGCCAAGCTTATTCACAATCTGGTTGGTATCGTCCGCCACCTTAACCGCGCTGTTCGCCATCTTGGCAGACTCTTTTGCCGTCTTGGCCAGTTCCCGAATGCTCGCGCTCATCTCTTCGCTGCCGGTTGCCACCGACTGAAGGTTCTCCGTGACGTTTTCTGCGCCGGACGAAACGACTTTCGCCTGGCTCGAGGTCTCTTCCGCGTTGGCGCTCATCTGCCCGCTGGTAGCCGTCAGTTCGTCGGACGCTGTGCCGAGAAATTCCGCAATCTGTGCCACTTGGTGCGCGGTTTCCATGCGAGCAGTGATGTCGGTGATATAGGCAATCAACTTGTAGGGCTTGCCGTTCAGATCCAGAATCGGATTGTAGGAGTACTGTATCCAGACGTCTTGTCCGTGCTTGCCTACCAGCTTCTTTTCTCCGGCCAGGAACTCTCCCGCCCGCAGCCGGTCCCAGACTTTCTTGGACGCCATCTTATACTCTGCGCTCTCACGAATCGCCTTGGGAGCAAAGATGCTGATGTGCTGGCCGATTAGTTCTGAGCGCCTGTAACCCAGCAGTGCCTCAAGTTTCTCGTTCACATCCAGAAGCGTGCCGTTCAAGTCGTACTCGGCAATCGGCTGCGAACGGCGTATTGCTTCCACTCTGCCGACGAAGTCTGCGTTGATAAGTTTTTTCTGCGTTACATCGGTCGCAAACTGGAGAACGCGGTAGGCTTTCCCCTCAAGATCCAGGATGGGATAGTAGGTGGATGCCAGCCAGACTTGTCCGCCATCCTTGCGCAGGCGCTTATATTCTCCGTTTTGAACATGACCGCTGATTAGGTTTTCCCAGAGCTCTCTGTTTTCCACGCTCAGGCGGTCGTCACGGTCCACAAAGACGCTGTGGTTCTTACCCTTGAGCTCCGTCAGCTCATATCCCATAATCTCGAGAAAGAGATCATTCGCCCATGCGAGTTCTCCATCGAGGCTGAACTCGGCGCATGGCCTGAACCGGGTCAACGATTCCAGTTTCCTCGCAGTGTCATTCGCCGCGTCATCGGTCAGCGCTTGTGTGCACGTGTTCGCCATTGCTTGTCCTTCAATCGAAATCCGCTGCTCGCGACTCGTTTTCTGCGGGCATCGGATGCTCCTGATAGAGCCCGGATTCGCCTCGGACTATCGGCAGATTGCGGGGTTCTCTTCAAACCCAAGTGCTGCTGAGGGGCCGTGCAGCATGTGGGTATTCCATAGCGGATGTCCGCCCTTTTCCGCCCCTTGGGTTACGATGGCAAGAGTCCATGTCTCAGTCGAGGTGAACCTTTGCCATTCGTCACCATTGAGAATTCGCCGCTCGCCCGCGGCAAGGCCGAAATCCACTACCGCGAATTCGGCGCCGGTGCGCCGCTCCTCTTTCTGCACGGCGGCTGGGGCTATCACATCTATCCCATCAACCGGCAACTGCATGCCCTCAAGGACTATCGCGTCCTCGTCCCCGACCGCAGCGGCTACGGTCTCTCCACCAAACCCGCCGAGTTCGGCACTGACTTCCACACCCGCGCCGCGCAGGAGACCTTCGCCTTCCTCGATGCCCTCGGTATCTCGCAGGCCATCCTCTGGGGACACAGCGACGGCTCGGTGATTGCCGCTCGCATGGCCCTCATGGCTCCCCAGCGCTGCCGCGGACTCATCCTCGAAGCCTTCCACTACCACCGCTGCAAAATCGTTTCCCAGGAATTCTTCCGCGACATGGTTTCCGCGCCCGAAAAATTCGGCGAGCGCGCTGCCCGCGTCCTCGCCCATGAGCACGGCGAACCCTACTGGCGCGAGCTATTGCAGGCCGAGGGCCGCACCTGGCTCGACATCGCGGCCAAACCGGCAGACAGCGGAACCGAAGACCTCTTCGATGGCCGCTTCGGCGAACTCGCGTGCCCCACCGCCATCATCCAGGGCGCAGCCGACCCCCGCACCGATCCCGGCGAGCTCGCAGAGGCCCAGCGTGCGCTCCCAGAGGCTTCCATCCGCATGATCGAACTCGGCGAGCACTGCCCGCACTCGGAGAGCAAGGCTGCCGACGCCTTTACCCATCAGCTCATGCAGCAGCTCGCCCGCATTTCTGGAGAGGCGCCCGCGTGAGTTTTTGACATCGGCGCCGGGGCTGACGTAATCTCTTGCACCTGCACGCCTGTCCGGGGAAAACGATGACAACTCAGAATCCTTACGAACTCGACCTCGATAAGAATGCCGCCAATTTTCTGGCGCTCTCGCCACTCTCGTTCATCCGTCGCACCGCCTCCGTTTATCCGGAGCGCACGGCCGTCATCCACGGCGACCTTCGCCGCAACTGGCGTGACACCTACGAGCGCTGCGTGCGCCTGGCCTCCGCCCTCAAGCGCCGCGGCCTCGGCATTGGAGACACCGTCGCCGTCATGTCGCCCAACATCCCTGAGTGCCTGGAAGCGCACTTCGGCGTGCCCATGTCTGGCGCCGTTCTCAACGCTCTCAACATCCGTCTTGACTCTGAGTCCATCGCCTTCATCCTCCAGCACAGCGACGCCAAGGTCCTCATCACAGACACCGAGTTCTCGCCCGTGATCTCCAAGGCTCTCGCTCTGCTCACCGACAAGCCGCTGGTCATAGACATTGACGATCCCCGTGGCAAGGGTGGATCCCTGCTTGGCGCGCTCATCTACGAGCAGTTCCTCGCCGAGGGCGACCCCGACTACGCCTGGGAGCTCCCCACCGACGAGTGGCAGGCCATCTCGCTCAACTACACCTCCGGCACCACCGGAAATCCCAAGGGTGTCGTCTATCACCATCGCGGAGCCTACCTCAACGCTATCGGGAACATCCTCACCGTCGCCATGCCGCACTTTCCCTCCTACCTGTGGACCCTGCCCATGTTCCATTGCAACGGCTGGTGCTTCCCTTGGACCATCACCGCCATGGCCGGAACCCACGTCTGCCTGCGCCAGGTCACGGCCAAGGGAATGTACGACGCCCTCGCCGATCACAACGTCACCCACATGTGCGGAGCTCCCATCGTCATGGGCATGCTGGTCAACGCTCCGCCCGAGGTTCGCCGTGAGATTCCCAAGGGCGTGCAGGTGGTCACTGCCGGGGCCGCGCCGCCCGCTGCCATCATTGAGAAGATGCAGGCCATGGGCTTCAACGTAATCCACGTGTACGGCCTCACCGAGGTTTATGGCCCCGTCACCGTCTGCGCCTGGCAGGAGGAGTGGGCCGAGCTTCCGCCCGCCGAGCAGGCCGTATTCAAGGCTCGCCAGGGAGTTCCTTACGTCACTCTCGAAGGCGTCATGGTCGGCGATCCCCTCACCGTCAAACCCGTCCCCAGCGACGGCCGGACCATGGGTGAAATCTACATGCGCGGCAACACCGTCATGCGCGGCTATCTCAAGAATCCCCGCGCCACCCGCGAGGCCTTTGCCGAAGGCTGGTTCCACACCGGGGACCTCGGCGTCATGCATCCCAACGGTTACATCGAGGTCAAGGACCGGCTCAAGGACATCATCATCTCCGGTGGCGAAAACATCTCCACCATCGAAGTCGAAAGCGTCCTCTATCGCCACCCCGCGATTCTCGAAGCCGGAGTCGTCGCCCGTCCTGATGAGAAGTGGGGAGAAACCGTCTGCGCCTTCATCACCCTCAAGGAGGGCGAGATCACCACGGCCGAGGAGATCATCGCCTTCTGCCGCGAAAACATGGCCCACTTCAAGGTCCCGCAGACCGTGATCTTCGGCCCCCTGCCCAAGACCTCCACCGGAAAGCTGCAGAAGTTCAAACTCCGCGAAGGCGCGAAATCGCTGGCCTCATCCGCGAAAAAGTAACCCTGTGCGCGGGTGCCTGTGAATGGCATCCGCGCACCTCCAGCCTCCGCGCACTTGGTGTATGCTCTATTCCAACCATGTCCCGGCCAGCTCCCCAAAGGCGTCTCTCATGATCCCCCGCATGGTCTCCGTCACCGGAGTCAAGGAGTGGATCGACGGCGAACTGCGTCCCCAGGCGGACTACCTCGCCGGCGAGGAGCCGCTCGAAATTCGCGTCGGCGATCTTCCCATCAGCGTCACCATGCGCACTCCCGGCCACGATCTCGAACTCGCCACCGGCTTCCTCTACACCGAAGGCCTCATCACCTCGCGCTCCCAGGTCGCCTCGGTCCGCCTCGATCCCGATGCCCGCCAGAACGGCGCCAATCGCGTCCGCATTGACCTCGCCCCCGGCGTCACCCTCGATGCCGAGGCCGCCCGCCGCAACTTCTACTCCACCTCCAGCTGCGGAGTCTGTGGCAAGGCCTCCATCGATGCCGTTCGCGTGCGCTGCCTCCAGCCTGTCAGCTCTGTGTGCCGCCCCGTGGACCCGGAAGTTCTCTGCACGCTGCCCGACCAGCTTCGCGCCGCGCAGCAGATCTTCAACCGCACCGGCTCTCTCCACGCCGCCGGACTCTTCACCCCCTCCGGAGAGCTGCTCGTCCTCCGCGAAGATGTTGGCCGCCACAACGCCGTCGATAAAGTTGTCGGCTGGGCACTTGCCGCTGACCGCCTGCCCCTCACCGCGCACATTCTCGTCGTCAGCGGCCGCAGCGGCTTTGAGATCGTGCAGAAATCGCTTGTTGCCGGAATTCCCGTCCTTGCTTCCGTCTCCGCCCCCACCGATCTCGCCGTCAACCTCGCGCGCGAATTCGGTATGACCTTGATCGGATTTTTGCGCGGGCGCCGTTTTGTGATCTACTCTGGATCAGACAGGCTCGCCGCCGGCTCCCCGGTACCGGGCAAAGAGCAGTTGCTTTAACAGTGTTTGTATCGTCTCCGACCGTTTGGCTCTACCGGTGATCCGTCGCCCATGAGCTCTCCGGCGGTGGCCGCTCCCGCAAAGCGGGAGCCCGGCCCAAGGGTCTTGCTGGAAACGGCATTGCCTCCCTTTTTTCGGAAAGGAGATGAAATGTCGGATTCCCTCGTGTCCGTGGCGTCCATGCACGCAGCGCCGGAAGCTCTGCCGCTGCCGCCCTTCCATCTCCTGCGTCTCTCCGTAACCGACCGCTGCAACTTTCGCTGCCGCTACTGCATGCCTGCGCGTAGCACCGCCCAGCCGCGCTCCACCGCCCCGCTCCCCTTCGCCCAGCTTGCCGAGAACGTCCACTGGCTTGCCCGTCAGCTTCCCATCCAGCGCATCAAGCTCACCGGCGGAGAGCCGCTCCTGCGCCCCGCGCTGCCGGACCTCATCGCCCGCCTCGCCTCCATCCCCGGCGTCTGCGAAGTTTCCATGACCACCAACGGCTCGCTCCTCGCCCGCCACGCCCGCGCCCTCAAGGCCGCCGGACTTGCCCGCGTCAACGTCTCCCTTGATTCCATGGACCCTGCCCGCTTTGCCACCCTCGCCCGTGGCGCCCGCCTTGAAGACACCCTTGCTGGCATCAATGCCGCGCTCGACGCCGGCCTCCGCCCCCTCAAGCTCAACGCCGTCCTCCAGCGCTCCGCCTGGCAGCAGGACCTTCCCCGCCTGCTCGACCTCGCCGCCGCCCGCGGCCTCGAGCTGCGCTTCATCGAACTCATGCGTACCGGCACTGAGCGTGAGTGGTGCACCTCGGAGTTTGTCTCCGTTGGCGAGGTCAAATCCTGGCTTGCCTCGCAGACCGCACTCAGTGACATGCCAGAGCCCGGCTCCCGCCCTGCCCGCCACACCCTCATGCTCTGGAACGGTGTCCCCCTGCGCGTCGGCTGGATCTCTCCGCTCTCGCATCCCTTCTGCGACTCATGCGAGCGCCTGCGCATGGACGCCCAGGGCCGCGTCCGACGCTGCCTCATGGACCCCCACATCGTGGACATTCCCGCCCTCCGCCACCTCCACGGAGACCCTGCCGCTCTCCACGCCTTCCTCGCCTACCTTGGCGGCAAGCACTCGCCTGCGGGCATGGACAGCGACGCCGCCATGAATCAGATTGGTGGTTAGTCGCCCTCGCCCGGTGCTTGGTCGTGAATCCACGACAGCGCCCGCATCGCCGCCGGATAGCCCAGCGTCGTAATGGACAGCACCGCCACGTGCTCCAATTCCTCCGGAGTCACCCCCGCCTCCAGCGCATGCCGCACCGCCGAGTGCGTTGCCCCCTCCAGCCCTGCCGCCATCGCCATCGCCAGCTTGATCAGCTTGCGGCTCTTGTCGTCCAGCGGACCGGCTCCGTGGCACTCATCGGCCAGCTTTGCAAATGCCTTCCACACCGTCGGGTGTGCCTGCCGGAAATTCTCGTTGTGATCGGATGGTTGTGCCATGTTCTCTCGCTTTCTGCGGACCGTCTGCCTCTCGCCCCGCTATTCAATTCCCGCAGCCCCACAATGTCAATTCCCATTCATCTTCAACAACGCATCTTTCGTGTAGCATTCTCTTGAGAAAGGGATGGCATTCACGATGCAGGAGCAGGTTGTGGTTCGCTGCAGGGATCTGCGCAAAACCTACGAGGGCAAGGTAGAGGCTGTCCGCGGTCTCGATCTCACCATCTACGCCGGGCAATGTTACGGGCTTCTCGGTCCCAACGGTGCCGGAAAAACCACCACCATCGAAATTCTTGAGGGCCTGCTTGCCGCCACCTCCGGCACCGTTGAAATCCTCGGCCACACCTGGCGAGACCACGCCCCTCAGCTCCGCGAATCCATCGGCGTCTCCCTCCAGGAAACCCGCCTCGCGGAGAAGCTCACCGTGCGTGAGACCCTCGAACTCTTTGGCGGCTTCTACCACCACGCCCGCCCCGTCGCGGACGTCATCGAAGAACTCTCCCTCACCGAAAAGGCGGATGCCTGGGTCGGCAAGCTCTCCGGCGGGCAGAAGCAGCGCCTCGCCATTGCCACTGCCCTCGTTGGCAACCCCCGCATTCTTTTCCTTGACGAACCCACCACCGGCCTCGATCCCCAGAGCCGCCGCCAGGTCTGGGACATCGTACGCCGCTTCCAATCCGAGGGCGGCACCGTCCTCCTCACCACCCATTACATGGACGAAGCCGAGCGCCTCTGCGACTACATCTCCATCGTCGATCACGGCCAGGTCATCGCCGCCGGAACCCCTCCCGAACTCATCTCCGGCGTCGGCGGACAGCACTGTGTTGAGTTCGCGCTGGACCCCGCACCCCCCAACGCCTCCGACCTTTGGCGCACACTTCCCGGCGTCGGCAGCGCCCAGGCCAACGACGGCATCACCACCCTCACCGTCGAGGAGCCCCATCGCACCATCCCTGCGCTCCTCGCGCTCGTCGAGCAGAACCACTGGCGTCTCAGCCAGCTCACCACCCGTCAATCCAGTCTTGAAGATGTCTTCGTCCATCTCACCGGGCGCCACCTGCGGGAGGAGTAGCATGACCACCGAACCCACCACCACCGCCCGCCCCATCGTCGTCCACGGACGCTGGACCGGATACCGCATGTTGCTCCTTGCCCGCCTGCGCGAACTTTTCCGCGAGCCGGAGGTCATCTTCTGGATCTTCCTCTTTCCCATCCTTCTCGCCCTCGGCCTCGGCGTCGCCTTCCGCAACAAACCGCCGGAGGCCACCCGCGTCGTCATCGCCGTCCAGCCCGGCTCTGAGCACATCGCCGAGCTTCTCCGCCGCGGTGACGCGAAATCCCTCAAGGTCGAGTTGCAGCCCCCCGCCCAAGCCGCGCAGAACTTCCGCCTCGGCAAATTCGACTTGGAACTCCTCCCCCAGGGCGATGCCGTCGAATACGTCTATGACCCTGCCCGACCCGAGAGCGTCCTCGCCCGCAGCATTGCCGACTCTGCCCTGCAAACCGCTGCCGGAAGCCGCCCCGCCGTGGCCACCACCTCGCGCGTCAACAGCGAGCCTGGCAGCCGCTACATTGACTTCCTCATCCCCGGCCTGCTCGGCATGAACCTCATGGGCTCCGGCATGTGGGGCATCGGCTTCGCCCTTGTGGAGATGCGCCAGCGCAAGCTCCTCAAGCGCTACGTCGCCACTCCCATGCGTCGCGGAGACTTCCTCCTCGCGCTGGCTTCCAGCCGCCTTATTCTCATGATTGTCGAACTGATACTCGTCCTCGGCTTCGGCATCTTCGCCTTCCACATGAAGGTCCTGGGCTCGTGGGCCGCCATCGCCCTCGTCACCTGCCTTGGCGCGCTCACCTTCGCCGCCCTCGGACTCCTCACCGCCAGCCGTGCCCAGAAGATCGAGACCGCCAGCGGAATCATGAACGTAGTGATGATGCCCATGTGGATCTTCTCCGGCATCTTCTTCTCCTACGAGCGCTTTCCCGCCGCCGTCATCCCCGTCATCCGCCTGCTGCCCCTCACCGCGCTCAATGACGCCCTGCGCGCCATCATCCTTGAAGGCAGCTCACTCGCCTCCCAGGCCGCGCCGCTCGCCGTTCTCACTGTTTGGGGAGCCCTCTGCTTCTTCTTCGCCGTCCGCTTCTTCCGCTGGACGTAAAATCCATCCAGTCCGGCCTTGCACCGGACTGGACTCCCAACCCTCCTACGATCCCGGCTCCACCAGGTACTGTTCCAGCTTGCCGTCCGGATACGTGTACGTCGTCACCACCAGCCGCTTCTTCGGAAACACCACGGTGAACGCGTGGAAGGTCATTCCCCCGCGCAACCTCTCCCGCGTCTGCTGAATGGAGAGCGGCTCGCCCAGCGGACCCAGGCTCTTTTGGAAATCACCCAGCGCCTCTGCCGTAAAGTAGTCGCTCAGGTTCGGAGCCAGCAATGAGCGCTCCACCTCGCCCTTTTGCAGCCCCACAAAAATCGCCAGCGCCTGCTGTTCCGCCGCGCTCGCCGTGCTCGCGCTCGTCACCAGCGGAGTCACCAGTTGCGTGATCTGGCTCGCTGCTCCCGACGCATCCTGGTTTGTCAGCACCACCACCGCTGCCTTATCCTCCGGCAGCACCAGGTTGTCGGCCACAAATCCGGAAACCTCGCCCCCGTGCTCCAGCCCGCGATGCCCATGCAGGTCCAGCACTGAGACGCCCAGTCCGTACTTCGTATCCTTGCCGTCCTTCAGCTTCACCGCCGTTGCCATCTCGCGATAGCTCTCCGGCTTCATCAGCGTCTGCGCAATCAGCTCCGCGTCCCAGCGCGCCAGGTCCTCTGCCGTCATTGCCAGTTCACCGGCGGCAAACATCCAGCCACGCCCTTCCTTCGGAGCCACTCTCAGCGGCCCCAGCCCGTGCCGGTAGTAAGCCGTCGCGTCCGCCGTCGTCAGCTTCGTCTCGTCGGAGTTCCACACCGACTTCATTCCCAGCGGCCGGAATACCCGCTCCACCAGGAATTCGAACAGCGGCTTGCCCGCCACCTGCTCCGCAATCTGTCCGGCAATGACGTAGTTCGTATTCGAGTACTGCCATTGCGTTCCCGGCTCAAAGTCCAGCGGCTTCTTTGCCCACTGCTCCATAATCTGCTGAGCCGTCACCGCCTTCAGCATCGGAGTCATCACGTAGTCTTCCGGCCAGTAATCCTGGTAGCCCGATGTGTGCGACAGTAGCTGCCTGATCGTTACCACATCGCCCTG
>CAILAZ010000197.1 GCA_903832295.1 uncultured Acidobacteriota bacterium | reverse complement strand
TCAGAGCAAACCCGAAGAGAAGAATCTGCAGCACCGGGGGAATAACGAGTGAAATCGCAAGACGCCTGTCACGGCGTATCTGGCGAACCTCTTTTTGAAAGAGCACGCCAAGCCTCTGCCAGAAACCGACTACGCGTAATTCGGCGCTCATGCATTCACCTGCATCCGGCGCATCGCACGCCACGCCAAGAAGTAGAAGACTCCACCTATCACGCCGATCATAATGAGGTTGAAATACATGGCAGGCCATCCTCCGCTCTGCAGCAGGGCGTCCCGCACGATCTTGATGTAATAGCTTCCCCATACCAAGCCGGAGATCCAACGAAGACCGCCTGGTATATTGCGCACTGGGTAAATCAGCCCGGAAAGCAGGAATACAAGCAGGAAACCTCCCATGGACACTGCTTGTATGGCCGCGGCCTGGCTGGGGATTGCAGCGCCGACCAGAGTGCCGAAACAGGCAACGCAGAACGCGTAGAGCACAGTGGCAACGATGAATATGGTTGGATCCCCTGCGAAACGAAGCCCGAATACTGCGAACAAGAGCGCCATGGAGAGAACCCACTCGAGCATTGCAACTATCATGATCGCCAGAATCTTGCCAAGCAGGAATTCGTGTGCGGAGATGCTGGAGACGTAGACCTGAAGTATGGTCTTCTGCTCGCCTTCCTTCGCCATGGCGAGGCACGCCAGCAGCGGAGGAAACATGGAGATTCCGAGGACGAAGATTCCCGGTGCATAGAACTTCCTTGCATCTCTTCCAGGATTGAACCAGAGTCGAATCTGGGGTGTGATCAGCGCGGCGGTCGCACCGCCTCCGAGCTGCTGCTGGTAGGCTCTCGTAATCTGACTGGCGTAGCCGTTGACCTGCTTCGCCGTATTTGCGTCTGCGGCATCAATCAATAGCTGCACATCCGACTGCGTACCGCGCGCCAGGTCCCGTCCGAAGTGTTCCGGGATAATCAAAGCGGCTCTGGCTTGACCGGACCTGAGCGCCTCCTGCGGCTGCCTGTCCGCCGGCCAGGAGATGACGCGAAAGGTATTCGACGCCCGGAAGGCATCGATATAACTCCGCGATGCGGACGTACTGTCAATGTCCTGCACAGCGATAGGCATATCGTTAACCGTGAGTGACAGTGCATTGCTCATCAGAAGGATCAGAAACAAAGGCAGGACCAGCGCCAGCAGCAACGCCAGATGGTCGCGGAAGATCTGCGTCAGTTCTTTACGCGCTTGTGCGAAGATACGCCTAAACACTTAGTCCTCCTCTGCAAACTGTCCGCGGGCGCGAGCCTTCTCGACCACCGCAATGAAGACATCCTCGAGCGAATATGCTTCCTCACGGACGTCATGCACATGAATGCCGGCTTTGCTCAGTTGCGCGATTACATCGCGCTTGCCTGTTTCCGCGTCTTCGTCGATGATGACGTGCAGACGGTATCCGAAGATGGACACGCGCCAGCGGTCCATAGTCTGCTTCAACAAATCGGCTGCCTTCTGCGGGTTGTCCACCACAAACTCAAGCAGGTGGCCGCCTTGCTGCTTCTTGACGCCGCTGGGCGTTCCTTCCGTTACCAGTTCGCCGGCGACCATGAAGCCGAGACGATTGCATTGCTCGGCCTCTTCGAGATAGTGCGTGGTCACCAGGATCGCCGTGCCCATGTCGGCGAGCTTGTTGATCATCCGCCAGAAGGACCGGCGCGCAAGCGGGTCCACGCCCGATGTCGGCTCATCCAGAAACAACACGCCAGGTTCATGCATGATAGCCGCGCCAAATGCTACGCGCTGCTTCCACCCACCCGGCAGCGTGCCCGTAATGAGCGTCTCCTTGCCTGCGAGTCCTGAGAACTCCAATACCCATGCCTTCTTTTCCGCAAGCTCCGCCTGGGGGACGCCGTAAATGCCACCGAAAAAGTCAAGATTCTCGTCGATCGACAAATCGTCGTACAGCGAGAATTTCTGGGACATGTAACCGATCTTTTCGCGTACCGCTGGAGAACGCAGGTTAGCGCTCTCTCCGGCAAGTGTCATATCGCCCAGCGTCGGCTCCAGCAACCCACACAGCATCTTGATCGCCGTCGTCTTACCCGCTCCATTCGCCCCAAGCAAGCCGTAGATTTCGCCATATTGAACCTGGATATCGATGCCATTCACTGCCACAAAATTTCCAAATTTCTTAGTCAGCCGCCGGGCGTGAATGGCGACTTGGCCGCGGAGATCCTTATGTGGATGCTCGCCGGGAAACGCGGGTGTTCGAGTTTCCTGTCCAAGCGAACGAAGCGTGGCCACAAACGTGTTTTCCAGCGTTGGCTCGGCAACGCGAATGTCCGGAGACGGTGCCCCAGGCAAGTCGTCTATGATTTTTTTCTTCCCCAAATCAACGTCGCGCACCATCACGTCGAGCCGGTCCCCAAATCTCTGTACATCGGAGATGACACCATCGCCGTTTTCTTCACCGGAGAGCTTATCCTCGGCCTCACCCAGGTTCTCTGTTCTGAGCTCCAGGCGCTTCATGCCCAAGCCATTACGCAGCTCAGACGGAGTGCCCATCTTGTGAATCTGACCCAGGTGCATCAGTGCCACGCGATGGCAGCGCTCAGCCTCATCCAAGTAAGGTGTTGCGACCACAATCGTCAAGCCATCATCGGCAAGGTGGGCCAGCGTATCCCAGAACTCACGCCGCGAAACTGGATCGACACCTGTTGTTGGCTCATCCAGAAGCAGCACGCGCGGTTGCGCCACCAGCGCCGCCACCAGCGCAAGCTTTTGTTTCATGCCGCCGCTGAGCTTCCCGGCTAACCGACCGGCAAAGCGGTCCATATCGAACATGGAAAGATACTGATGGCTGCGGCGCAGAATCTCTTTCGGCGCAACGCGCCGCAGGTCTCCAATGTAGCGAATGTTCTCCGAAACGGTCAGGTCGGGGTAGAGGCTGAAGGCTTGGGTAAGATAGCCGACCATGGAGCGGGCTTCCCGCGACGGTTTCTCGAATATCTCGGCGACCCCTGAGGTCGCTGGCATCACTCCAGCCAATATCTGAAATGTCGAAGTTTTGCCTGCCCCGTCCGGACCAATCAATCCGAAAATTTCACCGGGCTGAACTTCGAGGGAGACCCCTCGCACCGCCTCCGTCTCGCCATACTTCTTCCATAGATCGACGAGGCGCACAGATGCTCGCGCGTCCCCAGGCGACGAGAAAGCTCGAGTTTCTTCGACAACAGTGCCCATAGCTGCTAATCCATTTCTGCTGCGTGTGAAATTGCCCTTACTGCCGCTTTGAGTGCGCAGGCCACCGATCACCCTGGACCAAGATCTCTCCATCGGCAGGCATACCTGGTTTGGCGTAGCCGAACCCGGCTTTCAACTGGAGCTTCAAGCCGACGACTTGCTTCACGCGGTCCTCTTTGAAGTACGTATTTTCTGGCGTGAACGTCATCTGCGGATCGATTCTGGCTACGAACGCTTCCAGAGAGCTGTTGCTCGCCGAGTCAAGATAGATACGTGCCGGCTGACCCACCCTCACCTTTCCAATCTGCCCCTCCGGGACGAATCCCCGAAGATACACTTTGGTGAGGTCGATCATCGTGACGATTGCCGTCCCAGCAGCAATCACCTCGCCGGGTTCTGCTGTTCTGCTGATTATGGTCCCCTCAAACGGCGCTCGAACGACCAGGTCCTGACGGTTCGCCTGAGCCTCAACGAGTTGAGACTTAGCCTGACTCAATTGGAACCGAGCGCTGGAAACCTCATCTTTCTGTTGTGCAATCTGGCGCTCGACGGCGGCAGTTTGCGAATTGCGAATGGCGGGATTTGTCAGGCTCGACTTGGCGAGCATGAGTGCCCCGCGCGCCGCCCCCACTCGACGCCTGGAGGCGGCGACTGCCGCTGCTTGGGCATCGGCTTTCGAGGAAGCCTCCTTGCCCTGCCGTTCAGAAACAGCTCCGGTCTTTGCCAGTTTGGTATAGGCTTCACGGTCGAATTCTGCCAATTGAAGGTTTGCCTGCTGCTGCGTCAGCTCTGCTTCGGCGGCCGCAACATCCGCCTCTGCCTGGCTCACCCGTCCGCCGGCATCTTGACCGGCCTGAGTCGCTTGCAACTTACTCTGAAGGAGTTGCTGAGTCAGCACAGCAATCTGCTGCTCCGCAGAGGCGACTCGGGCTTGTGCCTGCTCGACAACAGCCTGCGCCTGATTTTCTCTTGCGCGAATCTGCTCATCATCCAGAGTGGCAATCACATCACCTTGATGAACGCTGTCGCCCTCGCGAAAGCGAACTTCGAGAATGCGACCGCTCGTCTTACTCGCAATCGCCGAGTCGTCTCCCTCTATACGGCCGCTCAGAGCTACCACGCTGTCAGGCACGTCAGGGACACGCACCACCCGCCAGACAATGAACGCCACCAGGAGCAGCGCGCACACGGCCCCGATTCGGATGATGAGTCGTCGCTTATGGGAGGATTCTAAGCCGCCACTTGCCTTTGCCGGATCGGTCCCGGGCGTATCAGGGGAGGCAGTTTCTAAGCTCGTTGTGTGCGTTTCCGGATGGTCTGCGCTCACATCTATCTCCTTGTGCTTTCGGCTTTGCTGACAGGCTTGTTTCTGATGCCCTTCAATGCGATCAGGGAAAACTCGGTCACATGGTCGGCGATCCGCTCAACCATCTTCGGGGTCATTGAAAACCCGGGCCAGGCCAACTCGATCACGGAACGCGAGTGCACATAATGCACAACCTGTCCAATAATGCTGTGCACGCACATTCGAGTTTGCGAGTGATCCGGAGGGAGCCCAATGATCCGGCCAACAATTCCGTAGAGAACGCGTGCTTTGGGCTTAATTACGTGCTCGAAAACAACGGGCAGGGCAGGACTGGGCTGCGCTAACTCGTGTGTCATCACTCTCACGTAAATGGAGGGAGCTCCCCCCTGACACATAAGACGAAACATGCCGTGCAGAAAACGGCGCAAAGCTTCCTCTGGATCGGGAGCGTTGAAGGCGCTCTGGAGAATAGGCCCCTCGTTCTCTTCGGCCGAGCATTTCAAGAACTCGGTATAGAGACCGAGCTTGTCGCCGAAGTGGTAGTTGACTGCGGCGATGTTCGCGCCTGCGCGTGCGCATATATCCCGCACTGTGGCGGACTGGAAGCCGGTCTCTGCGAAGACCTCGCCCGCTGCTGCGATGAGTTTTTGGCGCGTTTCGTCATGTGTCCTGGCAGGCTCACTTCCAGGCCTTCGCTTCTGGGGTCGTCTTGGAGCAGGAATCGCCATGTAGGTAAACGCTCGTTACAAACGCAAGATTAAAACACGCGTTTGATCCTTGTCAACAGGAAGAATCGATGATGCGCGTTCCTTTGCACTCGCCTCACGGGAGCGCGGAATCCCTGCTGGAGGGCCCACCGAATCGAGTATCAGAACCGGACAGGTCCGCCAGTTCGAAGCTCGTTGCCGTCATCTGAGTAGAGTCGGGTCCGTGGTCACGACGAACCTCATGGGTACAAGGCCTAAGAGTAGATCCCAGGCGCCTCATGTCCAAGCTTCTGGACGTACTCAACGTACGAGCCAGGATAGACCGTGGGATTGCGGTCGGTGCCGCTCTCGC
Organism: uncultured Acidobacteriota bacterium; assembly: GCA_903832295.1. Classification (GTDB taxonomy): domain Bacteria; phylum Acidobacteriota; class Terriglobia; order Terriglobales; family Acidobacteriaceae; genus TOLSYN. The sequence goes on along the minus strand of CAILAZ010000197.1, from coordinate 29,684 downwards.
CGCCCAGTTCCAACACACGTGAGCCGAGGCCGCGAAGGAACATGCGGTCATGCGATACGAAGATCATGGTGCCTTCGAAATCTTTGAGAGCTTCCACCAGCATTTGCTTGGTCGCAAGATCCAGGTGATTCGTCGGTTCGTCGAGCACCAGGAAGTTCGGCGGGTTGTAGAGCATGCGCGCGATTGCAAGCCGCGATTTTTCTCCACCGGAGAGTGCGCGGATCTTTTTATCCACGTCTTCGCCGGAGAATTGGAATGCTCCTGCCAGTGTCCGCAATGCCCCGAGACCGTCCTGGGGGAAATCCTGTTGCAACTGTTCGATCACGGTAAGACCGGAGTTGAGCACGTCCAGCGACTGTTGCGCAAAGTAGCCCATATACAGGCTTGCGCCGAGCCGCACGCTGCCAGCATCTGGAGCACTGGCGCCGGCAATCATCTTGAGCAGGGTGGTCTTGCCCGCACCGTTTCTTCCCATCACCGCCCAGCGTTCCCCACGACGGATGGTGAGGTTGAACCCCTCATAAATTACACGGGGGCCGTAGCTCTTATGCAGATTTTCGAGGACGGCCACCTGTTCGCCGGAGCGCGGAGGGACACGAAAGTCAAACTTCACCACTTGGCGTTTCTTCGGCAGTTCGATCTTTTCAATCTTGTCCAGGGCCTTGATCCGGCTCTGCACCTGGGCCGCTTTGGCGGCATGCGTCTTGAAGCGCTCAATGAAGCGCTGCTCTTTGGCAAGCATGGACTGCTGCCGGGCAAATGCTGCCTGCTGGTTGCTCTCTCGCACGGCTCTTTCGCGCTCGTAGAAGTCATAGTTACCCGAGTAGGTGGTGATTTCGCCGCCATCGATCTCCGCGATCTTTGAGACCAGACGATTCATGAACTCGCGGTCGTGCGAAGTCATCAGCAGCGCGCCCGGAAATGACTTGAGGAACTGTTCGAGCCAGATGATGGATTCGATGTCCAGATGGTTCGTCGGTTCGTCCATCAGCAACACATCCGGCTTTCCGAGCAGGACCCGTGCCAACGCAACCCGCATCTTCCACCCGCCGGAGAGAGCGCCCACGTCGCCGTCAATCTGATCATCTTTGAATCCCAGACCGTGGAGCACTTCCCGGGCTTGCGATTCGAGGGCGTAGCCGCCTAGATGCTCGTACTCCTCCTGAACGTGACCGAAGCGCTCAAGGATGCGGTCCATCTCATCTGCTTTGTCGGGGTCGGACATTTCCTGCTGCAAGGCTTCGAGCTCGTGGTGCAGATCGCCGACGCGCCCGCTGCCGGCGATCGCTTCATCCAGAACCGAACGGCCATGCATCTCCTCGACGTCCTGTCGAAAGTAGCCGATCGTCAACTTCTTTGGGACAGAGACCGCACCCTCGTCGGGAGCTTCCTCGCCGACGATCATCCGGAAGAGCGTTGTCTTGCCCGCCCCGTTGGGACCTACCAGTCCTACTTTTTCGCCGGGATTCAACTGGAATGAAGCGTCCACGAAGAGCAACTGCTTGCCATATTGCTTGTTGATGCTTGAGAAGGAGATCATTTTGAAGGAGCAACTCGCGGGCAGCTGCCCCTTCCAGTATAGCCCGGCCGTTGTGGGACTCGCGGCACTCGGACGCGCGCACATTTTTTAGCTTATCGCGCCGCACCATTATCAGCTTTTTCGGTGTACCTCAGCCGTGCAGGCGTCCGTGCAGGACGGGAACGAGCGGGCCTTGTGCCTCGCAGACGTCACGCCATTTTGCCTCCTGCCTCGCAAGGGTCACTTTGTCGCGTCGTCCGCTTTTCTAATTCAGCACGTCCATGTATGTGCGAACCTCGGCTGCGGCCTTTTCGCCGGCGCTTGGAGATAGCAGTTCAGAACACTGCACACATTTGAGCCATCCCGCGACGGAAACGCAGCGCATTTGTGCCGTGATAGAGTATTGCCCTCGCGTTCAGTCCCTTGCGCCAACGGAATTGAGGGAAGAGGACGCGACCGTGTTGAGGAGGGAGTAAATGAACCGTCGAGAGATTTTGAAGACGTTGGGCACTGTGGCCGTGGCTGGCATAGCGCTGCCTGTCGCGGGACAACACGAACATCACCATCATGGTTCGGGCGTCAATCAGGAGCTTGTCGAGGCTGCATCTGCCTGCTCCAGTGCGGCGGAAGCCTGCCTGAGCCATTGCGTGGAAATGCTGGCTGCCGGGGACAAATCCATGGCTCCCTGCAGCGTAACCACCCGAGAAGTTGCGGTCGTTTGTGGTGGGTTACGTTCGTTGGCGGCCCAAAACGCACCACACCTATCGAAATATGCCGCTATTGCGGCGGAGAGTTGCAAGAGCTGTGAGGCGGAATGCCGCAAGCATCCGCAGCACGATGTGTGCAAGGCGTGCGCTGACGCCTGCGCTGCCTGCGCCAAGCTTTGCTCTGCGCTGGCGTGAGGCAACGCGAGGGGGCCTGCAATGAAACTTGGGGCCTTGGCCGCATCATGATGCAGCCAAGGCCCCGGTCACACGAACGCCAGACTAGAACTTCGCCGTCAGGTTGACTGACACGGACCGCCCCCGCCCGGTGACTGCGGTCATGGTGCCGGTGGCGTTGTAGATGTCAATGTTGTTCCCGCCGAGCGGAAGTTCGTAAAGACGGTTGAAGAGGTTATCCACCCGGAAGGCGCCCTGTAGAACCTTGCTTTTGTATGCGGCGTGTAGATTGAAGAGCGCATATCCGGGGGTATGCAATTCCATCCGGCTGGGGTCAAGATCCGACTTGCGGTCAACCATCTCCGCGCCGAATCCAGCACTCAGCCCTTTGACCTCCTCGTCAAAAGCGAGTCGCAGGTTGAGCGGCATCATCTGATAGAGCGGCGTATTGCGGTCAGTGCGCGTACCGTGCAGCCATGCTCCGGTACCGCTGAGCTTGCCGGTTCCTGCACCATCGCTGCTCCACAGGGTGGCGGAGGAAGAGAGATCGGCGCCATAGATGCGTGCGTCGTGATTGGCAAACCGCAGGAGGGGAAGCATACTCATTCCACCCATTGTGGGAACTACGTTGACGTCAATGTAGTTCTGGATGTAATTGAGATGCGGGGTTAGCTTCACCTCCCACGGCTTCGGCGTTTTCCCGTGCAACTGGAGCGTGCCGCTGAGGAGGTTGCCGGTCTCCGCCTTCAAGGCGACATTGCCGAAGTACATGTTGCCGTCGCCGAACCAGCCGATCATGCTGGATGCCATCATCCCGGTGGACCAGGTATAGCGCTCGTAGAGGTTGGGGGAACGGTTCTTTCTCGCGTAGCCGAATTCGAAGGCGGCGTGCTCGTTGGACTCATAGCGGGCCAAGGTGGTCAGGTCCACATTGACATCGGTCTTGGCGTGGCTTTCGGCATTGAAGGCAGCCGCATCGGCGGTGTAGGAGCAGGGCATCATTCCGGTCCAGCTCGCATTGCAGTATCCCTGGACGTTCCCAGCGTCGGACCACACGGAGTCATTGCGCACTCCGATCAAAGTGGACCAGCGCGAGTTCCAGTGGCTGAACACCTCGGCGTAGGTTCCCAATCGCGCGCGGCGGCCGTTGTTGATATTGACAAAGGTATTTGGTCCCATCATCGGAGCCATGCCAGCCACCGGAGGCCACCAGTCATCCAGGCGGAAACGGTGAAGCTCATTGCCGGCGCGGAAGCTGTGGCGTGCGCCCAATGCGGATTCGTAACGCACCGAATAGCCCAGGTCGCGCCCATGCGTGAGCATTGGCATGGACGCTCCCATGCCGTACACCGCCAGCTTGTCCTGGAGGAAGTTCATCTGGTGATGGGTGTTCTGCCAGTAGAAGCGAGCCTCCAGGAAGCCTTCGGTCAGCGTGCGGCGATAGCGCAAGTTGAGCGAGTTGGCATTGTTGTGCGTCATGTCCATGTAGGCGTTGACGAAGCCTTCCAACGGAGTGTGATGGAAGGTTGCGATGGCGAGGAAGAGATTGCGGCCGCTTTGCGCCGCCAGGGTGAGAGCATGGTCGGTGCTCTGTGCCGAGGTTGATGTGACTTTATGCCCCGCGCCGTCGGCGTAATCGTCGGTGGTGGTGAAGAATCCGACATACCCGATGCCGAAGTGTTCGCTGGCAATCCACTCATTCAGCGAGCCTCCCCAGTTGTCTCCGTTGGAGCGGTAGTAGGAAGTGAAGTTCCCGCGTTCTTTCAAGGTGCCCCCGCGCTCGGAGAACACAGGGGCGGGAGACTGGACCGAGATGGTGCCCCCAAGGCTATCGCCACCAAGGCTAACCGGCGTGATTCCCGCCAGCACGGTGACCTGCGCGGCCTGTTCGGGTGCCACATAACTGAGGGTCGGATTCATATGGTTGGGGCAGGCGCTCGATATGGTCATTCCGTCCACCACGATTTTGGAACGTTCATCACCCAAGCCATGCAGAAAGGGGATGGTGGCGAGCTCCCCATTGCCGTGCAGGCTGACGCCGGGCGATTCGGCCAGAAGCTCAGCCGTGTTGTGGCTGGACTGCCGCCCGAAGTCCGTTGCAATGGAAGATGATGCGATGCTGGCGAGGCTCTCGCCGTCCACCTGTACAGAGGCGACGGCGGTAGCAACTTTCATGGTCACCGAGAGCGAGACATCCGAGGCTGGTTGCACGGCAACGGCGGAAACCGTCGCGGGAGCGAAACCGCTGGCTTTGGTGACAAGCTGATACTCGCCAACCGGAATGGCCTCCAGCACAAAGCGACCTCGCTGGTCCGTAACAGTGTGCTTGGCGACGGTTGAAGCAACACGAAGCTCTACCTTAGCGCCGGTGATTACCGCTCCGCTGGAATCGCGAACGACTCCGGAGACCGTCCCCGCAGACGCGCCTTGCGCAAAACCTGGATGCACCTGCGTCAGCAGGCATACGACCGCCATGATTGCGGTCCAAACAGTCTTGTTTCTCATTGCCTTCCCTCCTGGAACAGAGTCATTGGGGGCGTAGCCGCCCGTTTCCGGGCGGACACTCGGCCCACGTCTGATCGCGGCATGAGTCCATGTAAGCGAGGGAGCGAGTTGCACTCCTCGCCCGACGACGTTCTGCGCACGCAAGAATGCGTGCACAGAAGGCCGCTACACGGCAACTCAGCCTGAGCTAGATGAGATTGGGCGATGGAGCAGGAGGAGCACGTCCGGAGATGGCTAACAGAGGAGAGGGCCGAAAACCAGGCTGAATCCAATCCGCATGGAGTCTTTGCGAAATTGTAATGAAGGAAACCTGCGCCTGGCGAACATCCAGACCGCATGCGTTGGAGTGGACGGTGCAGGCGCACTCTCTATCGCAACCTTGCCGTTCCACCTCAAATCCCGGTAGTGACGAATGAGCGCGACGAGCCTTGCAGCAAGGGCAGGCGCGCATGGAGTGGCAGCAAGCGCAGTTAGACTCACTGGCACCGAGTTGCGCGGGTAAGGTGCCCAGCAACAACAGGAGCATCAGCGCACTAGCGACAATTCGTCTCACCCGGCCACCCACACGAAGTGCTGAGACTTCGATGCCAGTGAGAGTAGCAGATGAGACTCGATAATTCAAGAGAGCGTGCCTCGATTTGAACCAATCATCTCGTCGATCCACCCGTTCCCGATCAATGGGCTTTGCCTTCATGACCGTTGGGCGGAAGCGGTGGAAGCTACTGCCCTTGCGCGGCTTTCTGCTTCAGTGTGTCCATGTATGCGCAGGCCTCGGTTGTGGCCTTTTCGCCAGGTGCCGGTTGGAGATAGCAGGTCAGCGCCTCGATGGCGTCCTGTCGGCCCAGGAGAAGTTCGATTCGGAGCTGTGAATTTGCGGCTCACCACGCTGGCGCCAAACGTGGTTGTGGTTTCGAGATTTGCGCCAGCCTCAGCCAGACCCCGCAGGATTCGCGCGGACGCTCCAGCATTCCGCATCCCGAAGAATGAGTCATTCGCCGCGGGATTGACCGGCCAGGGGAGGTGGCGATGGGGTAGAGATTGCGCGATTGTCATTTCCGCGAAGGTGATTCACCCAACATTCACAGGCGTGAACCTAAAATGAAGGAATGAAGACTATTCACTGTGCCGTTGCTACGTTGGTTCTACTTGGCTCTGCCTTTGCGGCTGAGCATTTCACAAAACATGGAACGCTAGTCTCCATCGTGCTACAGGGCACTTCCAGCGTCGCCGACAACTACCCAGGCGCACAGCCTGGACGTGTTCCGCCGGGCCCTGTCACCTACAGCTATGAAATCACCGTGCAGCAAGGGTGCATCGAATACAAGGGTCTATATGACTCATACAAGAGGGACTTCGCCAAGGAATTCAAAGCCAACGAGAAAGTTGAAGTTGTTGCGTCCAAGCGCCTGCTGAATGTGCAAGCAGGAGGAAATTCCCTGCGCATGTCGCTCGCGTCGCGTCGTGTGATTGCCAATTGCAATTCGGGCGAATAGACTCCTTCGCCTGGCCTGAAGAATACATCCCTCCGGAAACAAAACCGGCGGACCTGGTTTGGTCCGCCGGCACCTGCAACACTGCGTTATTCCGCGCTGTTAGAAAGAGTAAACCACATCCAACTGGCCGCGCTTCAGGAAAGGATTGATCGTCTTGCCGTTGAGGTTGGGCTGGAGATAGCGGCCCACCCACTGAGTGTAGCCAAGGGTCGTATTGTTGCGCACCTTCCATGAGAAGAAGAAGCGGTTCTGTTCCACGTTTGACGGAACAAACTGATCGCTTTCTGCAAAGGATGCGATGACGGCATCCTGCTCAGAGTGGGTGTAGGCGTATCCGAATTGGATGTCTCCGCTGTTCTTGAGCTGCCCGAGGCTGCCTTCGAAGTAGTAGAGGGTGTCGTGGAGTTTGTTGTCCTTGGCGACATTGGCCTTGGCGCGGAGGTTCTTCTCGTACTCTACGATGAAGTTGAACGGCAGGCGGTTGAGGCCTGTCTTCACGACGTTCGAGACGATGAGATCACTGTATTCGAACTGCGAACAGAAACCCGTGCCCTTTGCAGCAACGTTAGGATAAGTGACGCCCGTTTGGGTGCAATTGGTCATGCCGTTCGGAGCAAATGCGGCAGAAGCCCCGGCGGTTCCGAAGATTGCCGAGTTCGGACGAACGAAGTTCAGCAGGGCGTAGGTTGGCACCATGGCCCAACGCGAGCCGAGTTGCAGCTTCGCCCCAAACTGAGCACCATAAGCCCAGGAGTCCGTATTCGGCAGCGTGCCGCTGTTGTTTGACTGCAGGATAAGCTGCATGCCGGTGACACTGAGTTCCTTCACCACGTTGTCCGTCATCTTGAAAGCGATCTTCTCGCTGAAGCCTTCGGGATTGATATCCGGATCGAAAGTCGGATTGGTGCGAACCCAGGTGTAGGCGAACTTTCCGCCGGTTGCGCTGAACCACTTGTATGCAAGCGGATTCCAAGTGACATAAGCACGATCGAGATTGATCGTCTTGCGCTCGAAGTTGGGTGCGTTGCCGCTATCTCCGAGGCTCTGGTTGGTGGACGTAGGATCGTTCTGCGCTCCTGTAGCGATTGAGAAACCGCCGACGAAATCCTCGGTCAGTTTGCCATCGACGGCAAAGCGAAGACGAACGCGGAAGCGCTCTTTATCCTCTGCGCCAGCAGCGCGCTGAAAGAAGTTCTCGTAGCGCACACGAACGTCACCCGAGAAGCGGAAACGGTTACCTAGGGCCTCGAGCGTACCGATTCGCTTCTGCTCTTCCTGAACCGTTACGGCCGAGTTGGTCGCGGTCGTCTTGAGGTCAGAAACATCGGACTTGACGGTTTCAACCTTGGCGTTGGTATCGGTCAGGACGGCCTGGGCAGATACGGCCTTTTCCTGAGCTTCGGCAGCTGTCTTCTGCGCTTCTGTTGCGGTTTGCTGAGCCTGTTGAGTCTGCTGTCCGTGCTGGGCGACAAGCGCCTTGAGTTGGTCGATCTGGGCCTGTTGAGCCTGTATCAGCTCCTTCAGTTGCCGGAGATCTTCGGCGGTAGCAGCGGCGGGTCCGGTCTTCTTTTCGACCTTCTTCTCGACCTTCCTGGCAGCCTGGTGGGTGCCTTTGCTGGCTGGGATACCCGCATCGCGGGGAACAGCCTGCGCCAGGCAAACTCCAGCAAGGAGCAGTAGAGCGGTCATTTGTTGAACGGTCTTCATACGAGTTCCATCCCTCGATTTACGGGGCAAAGTTTGAGTTCGGGTTATTGGAGAGCAGAGCGCGGAGAGGAACGGCCGCACTTCTATCTGCAGACGTCCCTATGTATCGGCAGGTTCCGAGTTCGGATTAACAAGAAAGCGGAGCGGGGAGAGGAACGTTGCATTTATCTACAGACGCCTTGGTTGGAGCAGTGAGGGCCCCTCTACGTGCTCGCGCGAACGCGTGGAATGGCTACTGCTGGAGATTGATGCGGCTACTTTTTGCGATGGAAGAGTTTGCGGCTGACGTCGGGGCCGAATTCGTCAGTGAGTTCGCCGGTGAATCCCCAGAGGAGGCTGACGGAGGCGCGGTTCAGGGTGAGTCCAAGGCCGCGGTTGGGTTTGGGATAGTAAGCGTTGGAGATGGCGCTGCTGGTGAAGGTTCCGAGAACGTTGGACCAGTTGAACTGGCGATGGCCGCTGTCTCCGTGGGCGGAGAGCTGCTGGGCGACGGAGTAGAAGACCCGGCGGGGAATGGATCCAGTGCCGAGGCGGAAGTAGCGAGGGTCCTGATGAAGAAGGACAGAGTAGGCAGTGCTGGAGAAGCCTCCGCTGACGACATCCAGCATGGCGGCGCCATAGCGCCTGCCGTATCCGGCGGAGCCCTGACCGTACTGGGGGAATTCGTTACCGGCCTGGCTGAGGCCAGCCTGGATTCCAGTGGAGAGCCACATGAAGGGGTCGAATGCCTGGCGGGAGGCGAGTCCGAATTTCTGCCGGACGGTGAGCGGAGGAGGAGTCTTCTGATTGGTGATTCCGAATGCAGGGACGACGAGGAAGAGGCGCTCGTGGCCTTCCGCGACGGGGATGGGTGCGTCGGGGAGGGAGGGGCGAGGGGCGGATAGGGGCTCTGCCAAGAGCGCAGGGGCCGGGGGCCGAGGCTGGGCAACAGCGATGGCAGCGGCAAGGAGCAGAAAGAGCAGGGTTCCGCCAGCAGGAGGGCGGGCGCGGACCAAAGCGGGGCGGAAGACAGCGGGGGCGAGGGGGAAGGTGAGATGCCACACGCGGGTTGATCCACCTTTCGCGACAACTTTCTTCGGGAGCAGGGATTTGCCGACTGGTGCGCGGCTCCTGGGAAGGTTCTGGAGATGATGGAGAGGATAGGTGAAATCACCGGCAGGAGGCAATCAGGGTTTTGCATTAAACAATGCGGAAGAAGAGGGTTAGCTTGGGGGTGAGGGAGGAAGTGACGCAGCGGGCTATTTATCTTGACGTTAACTTGTGCTTGGACGAAGATACACTGCAAGATAACGCCCTAAAATCAGAAACTGGATGATCGATGTCTCCTGAAGAGCCCCTGACAACAAAAACAAACGACACGTTCTACCAGACAGTACTGGATGCGATTCCGATCCCAGTGTTTGTGGTGGACAGCGATGTGCAGATACGGGACTTGAATGCTGCGGCGGTGAGTTTGCTGGGGCTGGGCAAGGATGCGGTGCATCGGCGGCGGGGAGGGGATGTGCTGCACTGCCTGCACGCGACCGATGTTGAGGAGGGGTGCGGGCGCGGACCGGCCTGCAAGACGTGCGATATACGAACGTCCGTGACGCTGGGACTTGAGGAAGGCAGGGTGACGCGGAAGCGGGTAAACCTACAGGTGCGGCGCGATGGAGACCACGTTGATGTGCACGTGCTGATGACGGTGAGTCCGATGCCGGAGGCCGAGGAGCGGCTGGCACTGCTGATGCTGGAAGACATCACGCTGATCAACCATCGGCAGACTTTGATTCCGATGTGCATGCAGTGCAGGAAGGTTTGCGACGACGAGCACCGCTGGAGAGATGTGCACGGATATTTCCAGGAACATGCGGGTGTGGATTTTTCGCATGGGCTGTGCCCGACATGCCTGAAGGATTTCAAGGTCTGAGAGGCCGAAGAAGATGAGTTGGATGAGCCGCCCAGGTGGGGCGGCTTTGTTGTTGCAGGAGGGATAAGGATTGGCGATGAGGGCAATGGTTGGCGGAGCTGTAGTTGCTTTCGAGGCAATGGTTGAGGGAGGTCCGGAAGGATTGACTCGGAGTGCATGCGTCCGGGGGTAGATGCGATGGATAGAAAGGCAATGGTACAGCGCAGCGAATTATTAGCAGGAAAGGTACGGGCGCGGAGCGGAGGTGGCGAACAGGAATGGCGGCACTCCCATATACTTGAAAGATGGCCTTTCCTGAACTGCATCCGAGTCTGCTGCGCGCGCTGGCGGCGAAAAACTATAGTGAACCTACACCTGTACAGAGCGCCGTGCTGAAGCCGGAAGCTGTGGGGCGCGATCTGCTGGTGTCGGCGCAGACGGGCTCCGGTAAAACTGCGGCCTATGGGCTGCTGCTGGGCGCCGATATGCTGGGCGAGGAGGAGCGGCTGGGGCGGGCGAAGCATCCGCTGGCGCTGGTGGTGGCTCCGACGCGGGAGCTGGCGCTGCAGGTGCACCGCGAGCTGGCGTGGCTGCTGGGCGATGCCGGGGGGCGAGTGACCTCGTGCGTGGGTGGAATGGATATCAGGCGGGAGCAGCGGGCGCTGGCGATGGGCGCGCACGTGGTGGTGGGGACTCCGGGACGACTGGCGGACCACCTGAACCAGGGACACCTGGTACTGAGCGATATCAAGGACGTGGTGCTGGACGAGGCCGATGAGATGCTGGACTTCGGCTTCCGCGAAGAGCTGGAGCTGCTGATGAACGCGACTCCGGCGGAGCGGCGGACGCTGATGTTTTCGGCGACGCTGCCCAAGGCGATCCTTGGACTGGCGAAGCAGTACCAGACGGATGCGCTGAGGATGGCGCTCTCCAAGGAGAGCGAGCAGCACGGAGACATTGAGTACCGGGCGTTTCTGACTGCGCCTCGCGACACGGAGCACGCGGTGGTGAATTCACTGCGCTACTTTGACGCTCATGGAGCGCTGGTGTTTTGCTCGACGCGGGACCAGGTAAGGCACTTGCACGCGAACCTGGTGGAGCGGGGATTTTCCGCGGTGGCGCTCTCCGGCGAACTGACCCAGAGTGCGCGGACCACGGCGCTGCAGGCGCTGCGCGACGGACGGGCGCGGGTGTGCGTGGCGACCGACGTGGCAGCTCGCGGACTGGATATGCCGGAGCTGGGGCTGGTGATTCACGTCGATCTGCCGCAGAACAAGGAAGGGCTGCTGCACCGCAGCGGAAGGACGGGACGCGCCGGACGGAAAGGATTGTCTGTGCTGATTGTTCCGGCACAGCACCGGGGTGCGGGAGAAAGGCTGCTGGCTTCGGCCAAGATCAAGGCGGTTTGGACGACGGCTCCTTCGGCAGATGCGATCCGGGCGAAGGATGAAGAAAACCTGGTGAAGGAGATTCTGGCAATGGCCGAGTCTCCGGCAGACGACGATTTGGCGGCAGGCCGGGCGCTACTGGCCGAGCGCAGCGCAGAGCAACTGGCGGCAGTGCTAGTGCGGATCAAGCGGGAAGTTTTGCCGGCACCCGAGGTGCTGGAAGATCCCTCGAACTACAAGAAGCAGGCATTTGCGAAGAAGAGAAATACGGGACCGGCGGGCAAATCGTTTGGAGCCAAGAAACCGTTTGGCGCGAAGAAGCCGTTCGGAGCGAAGAAGCCGTTTGGGACGAAGGCTCCGTTTGCGGGGAAGAAGGCGTTTGAAGGCGAAGCTCCGTACCAGACTCCGTATGCCAGCAAGAAGCCGTTTGCGGGCGAGGGAGCGTTTACGACGGAGCGGCCGTTTGGCGAGGGGAAGGCATTCCCGGCGAAGAAGACGTACGGCGCCAAGAAACCGTTCGGGGCGAAGAAGACATTTGGGGAAAAGGTGTTTGGCGGCGAGAAGAGCTTCGCGGGGAAGAGTCCGTGGGGTAAGGACGGAAAGCGCAGGGACGAGGGCGCGGGTCCGAAGAAGAGGAAGTAAGAAATTGACCGGAAGATTTGAAAGGCCGCCCAGCGATGGGCGGTTTTGTTTTGGGCGCGGTGCTTATGCTTCCCTTCCCTGCGGAGTGCCTCCAATGCATCCGAGGACAGGTAGTATAGGCGCAGGAGATGTGCGATGCCTTTTGTGGACACGAGGGAGTTGAAGGTTCAAGAGCGCCTGCCGGGATGGCGCGGGCGTTATTTCCACACGACAACGATGACGTTTGCACACTACGAGTTTGTGCAAGGAGCAACGATCCACGAGCACTACCATCCGGAGGAAGAGGTTTATGAGGTGACAGAGGGCGAACTGGAGGTGACGGTGGAGGGGGTAACGGAGGTCGCGCGGGCGGGGATGGTTGCGATTGTTCCCAGCAATGCACGGCATTCGGTGAAGGCGCTGACGGACGGCAAGGCGATCATTGTCGATTGTCCGGCACGAAGAGACTTCGCGTAGGAGAGGGGTACTAGGGAAAGCGGAGGAGAGGCGCGTTGCGGGGAGTGACGGGGTGCTTCTGTTCGACGTGGACGTGAAGGTCGGCGCTGGAGCAGGCAACGTAGTCGCATTCGGGACAGGCGAGCTTGCCTGTGCAGTGAGGCGAGGTTCCACACTTGGGCGCGGGCTTGGTGGGAAAAGGGATGAGTTCGGCCATATGCGAGCGTAGGACAGTTCGAAGGTGGAGACAATAAGCGCTATTGCGTAGGCCGAGGGAGGGAACTACTGAGTTGTACATTCCTTCTCCGCGATGTGCTCGGCTACAATGGCGGGCTATCGTGGTCTGCCCGGAGGAAAGAGATGGAGATTCACGGACCTGACAAGGCGGTGCATAGCTGGAAGGATTTTGGGATTCATATTGCGATTGTGACGATCGGCATATTGATCGCGCTTTCGCTGGAGGGCGTGCGGGAGACGGTTCACGAGCACAGGCTGGTGAGGGATGCGCGAGACACTTTCCGGGTGGAGTTGCAGATGGACCAGAAGCACGCGGGACTCGAACTGGAAGCGGTGGTGAAGGCGACTGCGCAGTTAAAGAAGCTGACGGAGGACTACCCGGAGCTGGCGCAGAAGCATCCCGAGGAGATTGCGGCGCGGCTGGAGGCGGTGCAGAATCCGTTCTACTTTTTCCCGGCGAACGGATGGCAGACGGCACTGTCGAGTTCGGCGATGGCGCACATGTCCACGGAAGAAGTGAACCGATACGCAAATATGTACGAGTTGATCCGCGACTACAGCTCATTCCAGGGCCAGGGGCTGACGGCGCAGGACCGGGCGAAGGCGTACTTCAGCAGCCATCCGAAGCCGAGCGCGGCGGAGCTCTCCGAAGGGGCAGAGCGACTGTTTCTGTTCCTGAAGGCGGAGGAGTCCATGCAGAGCGTTTGCAAGCAGTTGAAGGACGACCTGGACAAGGTGATGCAGACGCTAGAGTGAGGGGACTGGGGTGGAACCTTCGCCGATGACGGTGTTCCAGTTGCGGACGCGCCAGGATTTCACGAGTCCGTTGAGGACATAGGGATCGGATTGGGCGAAGGCTTCCGCGGCGGCAGGCGTGGGACCATTGAAGATGAAGACGGCACCGTCCGCGGGGTCGGCGAGGGCTCCGGCGAGGAGCATTTCACCGCGCTGATGAGCCTGGGTGGCGAGGGCGAGGTGGACGGCGCGGAAGGCGGCGCGACGCTCGATGTAGTCGTCAGCGACCTCGTAGAAGAGGATGTAGTGCATGGCGGACTCCGGCGCGGGATGGTGCGCGAGATAAGAATGTAACACCATTCGCGGGGTGGTTGGCAGCGGGACGGAAGGGCTGCGGCGGGAACGGCCGGGTTGTTTAGCACAGGTGCGGGAGAGAACCGGAGAAGCCCCCCTCTCCAGCCTGATGGCCCTTCCGCACCTGCGCATGCGCCGATGGGCTCGGCGCTGCCGCCCAGGGGTGAAGAGTTGGGCGGCATTCCCGATGAAAGGCAATCAGCGAGGCTTGGCGAAGAGCGTGTCATCGAGCGGAGGATTGACGAGGACACTCTCGATGCGGATGCTCTCGGGCTGCTTGACGCCCTCTACCCTGGTTTCATAGTGGTAGGGGATGACGAGGCCGCCGGGTGCGGGCCGGTACTCGTCATAGAAGATGGCAACGGAGTGGAGCTTGCCATCGAGAAATCGTGGGATGCCCTCGATTTTGACTTCGAGGAAGTTGGTGGCATCAAGCCAGACGTGCTGGACGTGGCCGCTGGCGGTGGTGAGGGCGAGTTTATAGGTGTCGCGGTCGCCGACCTTCTCGGTGCCGACGAGCTCGATTTTGCTGCCCTTGGCCTGGTAGTCGATGAGGGGGCCGTCGAGTTCAGGCTGGGAGAATGCGGACTTGATTTCCTCGGGGGTGAAGGGCTCGACCTCGTGGCGGCCGAGGAATGGGCGGAGCTTCCATCCCTGGGAGCCGTCAAATACCTGGATGGCAGTTTGACCGTGGAACTGCAGTTCGACGCGGGACTTGTGGTCGCGCTTCATTTCAATGAGGAGCGGGAGTTGCACCTGCTCGACGGGCTTGGGCGGGGTGGGGCGGGCACCCTTACGCTTGCGGTCGAGGAGGACGGGACGGGTGCTGGCACCGGCATCGATTTTTCCGGAGAGCGAGATGGCATGAACCTTGCGCCATGCGGAGAGACCGCCACGAGCGGCGATGTTCTTCTCAACGATCTGGGCGGCGGAGAGCTGCGCCGGGGGCTGGGAGCGATCGGCTGCGGAGGCCATGAGGGCGGCAGCGGCTACGAAGAGAGAGAGCAGAAGCGATTTGCGGTGCATTGATTCCTCCGATGTTGCTCGATTGAATTGGGGGCTGCGTGCTACTGCACGGTGAGACCATCGACTTTAAATTTTCCGATCCATACGCTGACGCGGTCGCCGGGTTTGACGACGTTTCCTTTATTGGAGAAGACCATCCAGTAGGACCTGCCATCCTCGGGAGCGCCGGTTTGACGAAGCTGGCCGACCTTCTCAAGGGTCGGGATGACGAGGCTGACGTGGGCCTGTTCGTCAATGAGGGCAGGGTTGATCTTCTTGTCGTGGATGGGCGCAGCCTTGCTGGCGTTGAGTACGGTGTAACTGAAGCGAATCATTTCGCCGGATTCGACGGACTTGACGGTGAGGGCATCGACACCCCAGACGAGCTGGTAATACTTGCGGGCGCGGGGATCCATGCCGGTGGTGCGCATGACGCTGTGAGCGACAGGAGTTGCGGTGGCGGCAGCTACGGGCGTGGCGGGAGCTGACTGGGCATGCGCGAGCGCGGCGAAGAGTATCCACTGAAAGAGCACGACCTTCAGGCGTGGCACTGGAATTTTGATCATCGTTGCACCTTTCCTGATTGAAATATGCGGGATTGCCGCCGGTTGTCAGCAATCCCGATGGTGTTGCCCGCGCCGTCCGCGAGAGGTTGCTCCCGGACGGCGCGGGGCTGGAGGTTAACGTCCCGTGACTCCGAAGGTCTGCGGGCTGTTGAGGCCGTTGTCCGTGAAGGTGAAGTACGACACCCTGGTTACACCGGTAAGGACGGTGGGCGGCGTCATGGTCACATTCAGGGTGCAGCTTGCACCTACCGCCAGGCCTGCGCCGCCGATTGGGCAGTTGTTGGTCTGGGTGAAGATGGTGTTGAGAACTCCGGTGAAGGTGGCACTGTTGAAGATCACCGGGGAGCCGCCCGTGTTGGTTACGCTGACGTGAGCGACCTTGGCCGCGCCTGACTGCAACCCGAACTGGAGGGTTGGGACAGTCGCGGTAAGGATGGTGGCGTTCGCCAGAGTGACGCCCGCAGGTACGGTTCCGGTGAGCGCGAAGCTAAGCGCGCCCGGAGGCGTGGTGCCGGTGCCGGAGAGCGCTACCGGCGAGCCGGCGACGACAACGTTGGCGCTCACCGCGAGGGTTCCGCTCAGCGCACCGATTGCAGTGGGCGCGAAGGTCACGGTGATGGTGCAGGTGGAGGCTGCGGCGAGACTGGTTCCGCAGGTTCCACCGGCTCTGCTGAAGCCGGCGCTGGGAGTCACCACGATGGCGGTGAGGGTCGCGTTGCCGGTGTTATGCAGGGTGATGGTTTGCGCCGCGCTGGTGCTGCCCTGGGGAACATTCCCAAAGGAGAGCGAGGTGGGCGTGACATTGGCAATGGCCAGAGCTGCCGCCTGGTATTCGACCGCGCCTACGTCAATCCTGCTGCCCGGAACGGCGGGCCTGGGATTGCCGAAGAAGTCGGTGGTTGGGGCAAGTTGCGAGCCCGTGGTGTTGAGCGGGATGAAGTCGATGGCCGGGGATCCCGCGGCGAGTGCGTAGTTGCCGAGGGCGTTTCCGGTCAGCGGATGGGTGAGCGCGAGCGGACCCCAACTGATGTTGATCCAGTTGTTGCCTTCATCGACGGTGGCCGCCGGCGTGAGGTTGAAGATGGGATTGGGAACCGTGGCATCCGAAATTCCCGGAGGCACCTGGTAGCCCATGCTGGCGAACTCGGGAGGAGTGCGCGAGCCGTTGCAGTACTGGCTGACGACCGTCGGATTGCTTCCGGTGTTGTGCAGGGAGGCAGTCGAGTAGTCGGTGATATCGGTGATGACCGAGTACGTGGGAGCAAGGGTGACGCCGGAGGCGTGGTTGCCCGGTCCGGTATCGCCACGAACGCCGATGTCCCAGTAGTTGGGGGTTCCAGTCGGAGCCACGCATGCGCCGGTTCCGCCGGTGACGACGACGCCGCTGCCGTTGGCAGTGGTGGCATCCGCACTGGGTTCGCTGGGGGCGCGGTTGGTGGTGAACGCGTTATAGAGAGCAACGACGTTCTGCTGGTTGAGGGCACCCGAGCCGAGTGCTCCGACGCCGATGTAGAACGAACGATTTTGCCAGAAGACATCGTTCGACAACAGCGGGTAGGAGAACTTGGTGCAGTTGGGGTGACCGGTCGGACAGGTAATTTTCAGGCCGTTCATGGCAGTGATGAGCGGCGAGCTGTTGTTGACCGAAACGAGACCAGCAGGCTGCGGCAAAGACGTGGTGCCGCAGTTCGAGGTGCAGGTTGGGCCGGAGGCGCTGGCCAACGGGGCTCCGAGGGTGTTGAAGAGCGGACCCGCGGAAGCCGTTGTGTCATTGGACATGATGGTGTTGTTGACGAGGTTGACGGAGAGCGCATCCTGCAGCGAGACGCCCGCGCCATCCCAGCCAGCAACGTTGTTGGCGATGATGTTGTTGGTGACGGTGATGGAGTACCAGTTCTGCGGTCTGCTGGGGAACGAGGTGATTTCCGTTCCGTTGATGTTCTGGAGGCGGAGACCGCCGCCGCTGCCGCTCTCTGCCGCGTTCCCCATGATGAGGTTGGCGTTGATGACGAGGCCTGGGCCGGTGCCATCGCTCAATCCTGGCGGGCAATCGGCATCGGCGCCACCGGCGCAGACGGGATCGCTGTCCGGGGCTCCCATGACGAGGAGACCGCCGCCGTTGGTGGAGATGGTGGGGTTGGTGCTCTGGTTGAAGAGGATGGTGTTGTGTTCGATGTCACCCTTCCAACTGAAGCCGATCTGGCCAATGCCGCCGCCATCACCGGAGCCGATGTTTCCGCAAACCCAGTTGTAGTTGAACTTGTAGTAGTCAGCGCCGGTGCAGAAGGAGACGCCGCCTACTCCGGCCAGGGTGGACGAGAAGAGTTCGTCACCGATGGAGGAGTTCAACATGACCGCGTTGTTGTGAACGTTGACGTTGAGGTTGTGGCAGTAGGGGAGCTGGCTATTGACCGGACCACCGGACTGACAGGATCCCGGAGCTGCATTGGTGGCTGAGCCCTGGAGGTATGCGGGCGGGAATTCGCCCTGGCCGACGCTGATGCCGCCGGAGAGGGTTCCGGTGTTGTTGTAAACGCGGTTGTTGGAGATTTCCAGGTTGTGGCCCCAGGCGTGGACGAAGATACCGCCGCCGCCCTGCGAGCTGTCGGTGACTCCCAGGCCGTCAATGCGCGACGGGTTGCACTGGAAGTTGCTGGGGAACGGATTGGTGGAGTTGGTTCTGGAAGTGGTGCAATTTCCGCTTCCGAGCAGCGTGGCGTTGGTCGGGAAGGTATCCGAACCGAACGGGTTGGACCCGGCGGGGAAGTTGACGCCCTTGGAGAGCACGGTGATTGCCGCGCCTTCATAGGCTCCCATCAGGGTCGGTTCCTGCAAAAGCTCTGCGAGGTTTCCGTTCAGGGTTGCATCCCAGCCGACGACGGCTTCCAGGGGCAGGCGATCCACCTGCGGATTGGTAGCGTTGCCGACAAAGTAGTTCCAGCCAGTTCCGGGGCAGGCGAACGATCCGGATGGGTCGAACGGATTGCCGGGTGAGCTTCCGGAAGCGGGGGTTGCGGGAGTTCCGTTGAGGGCCAGTCCGAAGAGGCAGTTTACCTGGCGACGCCAGGGATTGAGCTTGCCCTCCGGATGAGTGTTGGCGTTGATGACGCTGGAGGCAGCGCCGACACCTTGCAGGCGGACGGGCTTCCACATGAGCAACATTTCGTTGTAGTTGCCGGGGTTGACGATGATGAGGTCGCCAGGGTTGGCGGCGTCGATTGCCTGCTGAATGGCGCCGGGACCGCTGGCGGTCATCGGCGTGGCAGTAGTGACGTGGGTTGGGGCCTTGCCACCGATGGTGACGGTGACGGTGTCAATGGACTGCTTGCCGGTCGCCGTGCTGACGATGAGTTCACCGCACTGGGCAGTGGAGCCACCATATTGTGCCTGCTGCTGAATGGCACAGTTGGGGACGCCGGTGGGCACAGTGACGGTGATCTGGGTGTCGCCCCAGGTTTTGACCGCGGCAGGAACTCCGCCAATGGTCACGGTTCCGGTGAGATTGCCGAAGCCGTAATGGCGGGTGACAGTCTTCTGGTTAAAAGGCGCCGAGGTTGCGGCGGGACCAGAGTAGCCGTTGTTCAGCACAGTCTGGTCGCCAAGGGCGCTGATAGTGAGCAGCTTTCCGGGTGCGCTGACCCAGGGACCGATGCCGTCGCCATCGACTTCCTTGATGGCTGGAGTGAGGGCCGGGTAGTTGCAATCCGGATGGTTGTAGCCCTCAGAGAAGGCCGAGGTGGGAGTGACTGGAGTGTCCATGTACTGGGTCTGGCCGGGCATGAACGGAATTTCATAGCAGAACTGGCTATATCCCGGGTTGAAGAGCGGATCGGGAGTGGCGCCGGTTCCTGGGTCGTTCATACAGGTGACCATCATGGTCGGTGAGTATCCGGTCGGGTTCGGCGGATTGACTTCCCACGTGGAGTAAGTCAGGCCGTTATAGGCGCCCCACTGGTCGGTGTAAACGCGGGAGACTTCATTGCCGGTCCAGTCCTTGATGGAGACAGGAAGGTTGGGCGGCGCGAACTTCTCACCGAACTGCGGGGAGAAGGGATCGAACTCTGAAGTGAAGTCATCGGTGATGACTCCGGTGTAGTGAGCTGCGGCGTGGGTGGGAGTGAAGATGAAGAACTCCGCCTGTGCCGAGGTCTGATCGTCGAGAGTGATTTCCTTGCGGTCGCAAAGGTTGCGGGTGGCTCCGGCAAAGGGAGCTACTTCCTTGGACTGCGGATAGAGGCTGATGTAGTCAGGCACGGTGCGCGATGCACCGACGCATGGCCAGAAGGTATCAACCGTGGGGGTATCACCCTCATGGCTTTCCAGGGACTGGATTCTGCCGAGGCTCTGGGTCTGGTTGTTGAAGTTGTTGGGGTTGAAGCTGGAGCCGACCGCTGCCTGGTCCGGCAGGATGTAGATTCCGGTGCCGAGGCCGGGGAACTCCTGGGTTACCGGGGCGATGAAGTTGTCACCGATGAGGATGTTCTTGTCCTCTTCCTTGACGAGCTCATAGCCTGGAGGAACGACGACTTCCACGACATACTTACCCTTGGGCAGCATGTCCTCTTTGCCGAAGCGGAACGGGTCCGTAGAATCCGTGTTCTTGACGCAGATCGTGCAGTTTGTGCCCGTGGTGTTACCGGTAACAGGGTTCATACCGGTGACGCTGGGGAACTTGTACATGCCATCGTAAGGAGCGGGCTGCAACTGGTTCCAGTTGTGCATGCCGTCATAGCACTTGTACTGCGAGTTGGCAGGCAGTGTGTGGGTCGGCGTTCCGGCGTTGTTGTACACATCCAGCCAGTTGGGCTGGTTGTAGAGGGTGAAGTAGAAGAGATCGGCCGTGGTCTGGCCGGGGCAGTTCATGTTGGGAATGCCGTCCGAGCGGAATCCCTGCGACCAATCATCCCAACTGCTGGTTTTGGTGGTGTCCACCAGGGTGAGGGCAGTGGTGCCGTCGGGAGCCGCTGACTCCTTGTAGAGGTTGATGGTGACGCCAGGGACGAGCGGCTCCCAGGTGTTTTGAGTACCGAACTGCGGATCGTCAAAGGGACGCGTCGAGGAGTAAATGACGTGTCCGCGAATACCGCCGTTCTCGCCAACCGCGTATGGCTTCTTGCCGAACTCGAGGAAGTTGTTCTGTCCGGAGAAACCCTGCCAGCCTTCGGTAAGAACCCACGGGGGATCGATACGTCCGGTGGAGAGGTTGGTGGCTGCGCTGCTGGACGGACCGTTGGCAATGGAGAAGGTGTTGCAGTCGGCGTTGTCGCAATAGACCGCGCCGGGGACGCGCAGGTTGGCGGGCAGGGAAACCTGCTCAATGGTGTTGGCCTTGAAGCTGCCGATGGCGGAGGTTCCGCAGGGTGGGTACGCGCCACCACACGGGGTTCCGTCAGCGGGACCGCCGGCGTCATAGACGATGTGGGTTCCGGTGTTCTTGTAGCGGGTGGCGTCGGTCTCAATGACGTACCAGCTGAAGAGCGGGAATTCCTCGTTGAAGGCGGCGTAGCCGTTGAGGTCCGTGTTGTTGCGGTTGGAGAAGCTTCCGTCACGGTAGCGGACGTTGGTCTTGACGAGAGCCAGGCCGGGTTCGGCAGCCTGCGAAACGCCATCGCCGTTGAGATCGAAGAAGGTGCGGGTATTGAAGTTGGCCTGCCACTGGTTGATGGCAATCTGGCCGAGGTCCGTGGTTTTGCCACCGGCAAGGGCGACCGGGGTTGAGAGTCCATCGACCAGCATGTCATTCCACTGGTCAAAGACAGTGACGCGCCAGCTTCCGTCAGGCAGACCAGACATGCTGAAGGTGCCGTCGGGATTGCACTTGGTGAAGGCGAAGTCTTCGCCATCGGGATCGCCGAAGCTGACATAGCACTGGGTGAAGGAGAAGCTATCGTTGGACCCGCTGCTATAGAGACGCTCATCGGGAGTGCGGCTCATGCGCTCGGTGGTGACCATGCCCTTGACGGTGTTGGTGCAGTTCGGGGCGGTGATGTTGGGGTCGGTGCCGTTGCAGACGCCTGCCTTGCGTCCGTTGATGATGGCAGGATTGGCGAAGCCGATGGAGACGTGATATCCGGCAGGGCCGTACTCCTGGAAGTAGCCAGCCTCGCCGATGCGGAGGAAGGAGTCATGGGCCTTCTGTCCATCAAGGGTATTGGTCTGGAGCCACTCTTCACCACGGGCGATGCGATCCGCTGCCGGGGTTGCGATCACTCCGTATCGGCCGGGCATCATGTTGGCAACGACGGCGGACCCGGCGAGCGGGGAGAGCGTCTTGCCATCGGACTCGTACTTGGGACAGGTGACGATGGTGCCGGTGATCCCTGTCTGAGTCGGATCCGTTTTGCTGGCGCGTGAGTTGGTGCCAATGGGACAGGCATCGAGTCCACTGGCGGGATCGATGGTGCCAGCAAGGCTGTTGGAGAGAGGCTGGTTGAACATGTCGTAGTCAACCTGGCCAGTCGCATCGCCGGAGCCGCCGGCATCATCCATGATGGTGATGTTGAAGCCACCAAGGCCGGGCTCGTTGGGAGAGAGCGCGTCCACACCACCGCCGGCATCCTGTTCTCCGTTGAGGGGGAAGTCATCCTCGAAGACAAAGACAGAGAGTTTGGCGGGTGGGAACGGCGTAGGCTGCGCGAGCACGGTAACGGCCGTCTGGCCAAAGGTGATGGGAGCGCCACCCATGCCGTGGCCGGTGACGGCGTTTGCGCTAATAAACGGATTGGCCGCATCGCCGGGAAGCACGGAGATGTAGTAGCGCTTGGTTGGGTCAAGGTGAACCTGGCTGGGATCTACGGCAGTCTGCTGCGAGGCCGTTGTGCGGCAGACACCGTCGCCGATATCGCAGACGGCGGGCTTGCCGAGGAGGGTCTGTCCGGATTCGCAGGCGAGAACGCCGACGCAACCGGTGGCGATCACAGGCATGAAGCTGGTGTGGAAGTTGGTTCCAAAGGTAGGAACGATGGTGCTTCCACCGGTGTTGGTGGTCTTGGTGGGATCGACGTAGAAGGTGCGATCCTCCTCGATGATCCAGCGATAGTCGGTGATGGGCGCCTTGCTCTGGCCATCGACGACAGAGACCACGAGATTGCTGGGCGTGGGGAAGACGATGGTGACAGTGGCAGAAGTGGCGCTGAGGGTGCCCTGAGAGTTCTGCGCCTTGTAGGAGAAGGTGTAGGTTCCAGGAGCGGCGACGCTGGCGTTAAAGCCACCATTGGGATCAACGGTGAGGGAGAGTCCGGGACCGGCCACAACAGACGACGCGGCAACGGTCAGTGGATAGCCGGCGGTGTCCCTGTCTGCCAAGAGGATGCCCGGCGACTTGATGCTGAGGTAGGTGGCGATGGTGGAGTTGTAGGTGACGTTGCCCATGGAGATGCCGGCACCAGCCTCAATTGGCGCGGCATTGAGCGTGACCAAGGCCGTGGGACCATTGCCGTTGGCCTGATAGACGAAGGAGTCTGGACCACTCCATCCCGCATTCGGAACATACATAAATGTTCCATCGGTGCCGAGGGT
This sequence comes from uncultured Acidobacteriota bacterium, assembly GCA_903832295.1. Taxonomy (GTDB): domain Bacteria; phylum Acidobacteriota; class Terriglobia; order Terriglobales; family Acidobacteriaceae; genus TOLSYN. Next base: position 6,811 of record CAILAZ010000197.1, on the reverse strand, counting down.
GAGTGTGCCCTTGGTGGGAGCGGTGACAACCTTTACGCCGAGAACGTTGACGTCATTGGCGATGACGCCTTTGGCGGGATCGGCGACGAGGAGGGTCATGCCCGGAACGACTGAGTTGTAGGTGTCCGGATTGGCAACGGCAGGGGTAATGGCGGGGGAGGCCGGAAGGCCTGCGCCATTGACGCTGAGGTAGGCGAGCATACCGGAGTCTCGCGAGGTTGCGTTGGCAGAGAGGCTTAACTCGCGGTCAAAGACCGGGAGGGCCGTGAGCCCTGCGGCGGGGACATTCATCATTACGTCATAGGTTTTTCCCGCGGCGAGGAAGACTTCGCTTTGTACGCGGGCAACACCGGGAAGACGGTTGCCATCTTCCGCGATCAGTGAGAATCCGGCTACGGCAGGGGATCCGGTCTGTGCGCCTACGATGGAAGGCACATGCATGCGCAGACCGGCGTTGACGAAGCGCACCAGGACGTTACCAGAGACCGGGGAAGTTGTGGTGCCAAGCATGGCTGGGAAGAGCGATGCCGAGGCGCTGGTCTTGCTGAATGCGACGCCGTTGATGAGGTAATAGAGCGGCGAGTAATTCACCGCTGGTGGATAACAGGTGTTGTAAGTCGCCGAAGCCGGGTTCCCGCAGCCTCCGGGCTGTCCGGACCAGACCGCGGTCTCACTGAAGTTGGCAGTGTTGACGGCGGTGCTGACGGCGCGGTTCTGGACGGGATCGATTTCACTGAGGAGGAACGGCGCCTCCGCGTTATAGGTCACGTTAGGATATGCCGTGCCGGGAGTGGCACCGGCGGGAGCGGCCGTTACGACGAGGATTCCGTAGAGACCCATCGCCGCCTGAATGGAGGGGTGGGTGCCGGATTCGATGAGGTAGGTGCCGGGGCGCGGAGCCTTCCAGGTGAGGGACGCGCTCTTGTTCGCGGCTACTTCCGTTGCGAACGACTGGACGCGCGGGCCCTGGGCAGGCGGGGTGAAGGTAGTTCCGGTTCCCGCGATTGGCCAGGTCTCAGTGCTGGTGGCATTGTGTGCCGGGCTCGGTGTGGTGGTGGCGGTGGTGCCGAGACCACCGCCGAGTTGACCAACGATCACCAGCGAAGTTGGGACGGTGTTGCCATTCGCAAAGGTGAGGTTGTTGGTGAGATTGATCTGCAGATCGCTGCCAGTGGGGACAGTGATGAGCACGGGGGACCAGGCCGCGCCGGAGTGGCTAGTGGCAGCGCAGGTTGCAGTGGAACCGCTTACGACGGCACCGCAACTGTAGCCCCACATGGGTACGGAGGAGCCGTCAGGCAGCGTGAGATTGGAGGGCGCAGCGGTCAGGTTGACCGCCTGCTGGGCAACTGCCACCCCTGTTCCGAGGATCAGGAGAACAGCCAAAAGTAACGCGGTACTAATTTTGAAATGTCTCAATCGCATATCTGCTCTCCTCATGTCAGTTGGATTCGTCGATCACAAATTCACGGGAATCGACGAGCATCATCATCATCATTCCGCCGGGGAAGGCGTTGTTCGTGGTGATCTCGCGCTCATTGTGGGAGTGCCACATGAAGGCGAAGCCGGCTTCGGCGGACGGCGGATTTGCCACGGTCCCGGCCGGAGGGGTGGTTCCCGAGGTCCCGACGGCGCGGGTGGTAGCGTCTTTGCCGAGGTAAGGACTGCCTCCGTACCAGGCGCCGTTGGTGAGGATGTTGGAATCCGGCAGGGTGACGGGTCCGCCGGATGCGACATCGCCGAAGGGAGCGACCTGCAACGGCTTGTTGTGATCCTGACACCACTCGTAATAGTTGATGGCTCCGTAGGCGGCGGCGCCGGTGTTGTAGCCGTTGGCATCGGGCACGCAAGGCAACTTTGCGTTGGCACTCGCGGAAGTGGGATTGTGGCCGTACGCATCCCAGTTCAGGCCCTTGGCAGTCCAGTAGAAGATGCCATCCATGGCGAGGCCGGGCGTAGTGGTAGTGGTGAAGAGCAGCGGTCCGGCGAGGTTGGCAGCCGGATTGGTCTGGCTGAGGATGAGGTTTCCATCGCGCCCGAGAATGCGAACGTGATTGGCGTGCTCGTGGAACGGATGCTGCCAGCGTCCCTGGCCTACGACACGCAGAAGAACCTGTTCGCCGGGATGCATGTGCGGGTTCCCGTTGTAAGGCTGGTGGGGATACTCCAGGGCGTAGTTGGGATCCATGTCATCAGGCATGGAGCGACCGTTGATGAGGAAATAGGCTGGGTGATAGGGCTCGGTGGCCACCGAAAGGCTGCATCCGGGCGCACCGGCAACGCAGCCTGCGAGCGCAGTTACCTGGGCGAGGGCCTGGCTGTGAATGCGCGGATCCATTTCCGAGAACTGGAAGAGGTATTCGCGGTCATAACAGGTTTTGGGATGATCGTAGGCAGAGGCGGAGAGGCGGAAATCCGATTCGCCGTGAATGGCCTCGACGGCGAGGTTGGCGGCGGAGAGTCCGCCGTTACACACGCTGGGAACGCTGGCCGGAAGGACGATGACAGCGCCGTAGAGACCCATCTCGACCTGGAGGTCACCCTGGGTTCCGCTGTAGTAGGCGCGGGTCCCGGGAGTCGATGCGGTGAATGTGTAAGTGACGGTGCCGCCCGGAACTGCCTCCTGGGTCATGAGGCCAGCAACGCCGCCGGACGGAGTTACCTGGAATCCGGGAAAGAGGATGGAAGTGTTTCCCGCGGAAGTGGGCAGGTTGTTGGTGAGATTGACGACAACGGTCTGGCCCTCAGTGACGATCAAGGTGGGACCGGGAATCTGCATGGTGGGACAGTTGGCGTTGGCGAGGTCTGCGCCCTTGGGACGTGGTGCAAAGCCAGTGGGCGCGCCATTGCAGCCGTATCCCCAGGAGTAGATGGTCTGTCCATCCGGCTGGCTGATGCTGGCTGGCTGCGCGGTGAGGTTGAAGGTGGGACCGGTGATGCCGGGAGCCGCCGCGTGCGCGCTGAGTGCAAACAGCAACGTCAGCGCCAGCACTGCAACCGGAGACACGACTCGCGTTAGAGATTTTCTACCAGTGTTGATCATCGTTGCTCTCCTAGTTGATATGGACTTCCGTCATCAGCCCGCCGAAGTTTTCGGCATCGTTTGAGAGGTGATCGAGATTGGGCGTGTAGAGATAGAACACGCTGCCGGAGGGGTACTTCGTGGTATCGCTGGCGTCGAGGATGACATCCACAGACTCGCCGCCGGCCAGGGTGATGGAGTTGGTGTTGTAGTTCATGTTGTTGCCGGCCTGGTCGCGGAGGAGTTTGGCGTTGTAACCGATGACGTTCATCGGAATGCCAAGCGAGGCGAGGGTCTGATACTCGGTGACATCGAGGTCGGAAATGCGAAGCAGAGCTTTCTTTCCGGCGGGGATGTTGATGATGGAGGGCAACGGCTGGGCGTAGTGGCTGTTGCCGTCTGCCGATTCGGTGGCGAGGGGACCGGGAGTTACCGTGTCCGGATAGCTGCGGCCGTTGAGGAGGAAATACTTGTCCTTCATGTCGGCGAATCCTTCGGGGTTGAAGGTCATGCCGACGAAGTGGAAGTTAGGGTCAAAGCCGTGGATCTGCAATGGATACTCGACGTCATAGTAAGTGGACCCATCACCGTCGTTATAGGCATAGTTACCGGCGGACGCCCGGGCAACGGTGTTGGAGGGTGCGGGGAGCGGGTTGCTGCAGAGGATATCGACAGCGGAGTTACATGCGGTGCGAAGGTCCTGCTGCTGAGCCTGGAGCGCGGCGTAGAGGCTGCTGCCGGAGGGAACGCGGTTCTGCCTCGGGCGGACGTACATCTGGCCGACCATGCCCATCTGGAGGTGCTCCGGGGGGGTGATGTGACAATGCCAGAAGTAGGTGCCAGCATCCGGCGCGAGGTAGTAATAAGTGAAGCTGCCGCCGATGTTGATGGCGACGGAGGCATCCGGCACGCCGTCATAAAAGGCGGAGGCGTTGGGATAGCCGTGAAAGTGAACCGTGTGCTGCTCGAAGAGGTCCGGGCGCATGATCATGCCGACGTTGCTCAGGGTGAGGAAGAACTCATCGTCCTCGTCAATCGCCATCAGCGGCGCCGGGATATTGCCGTTCATGACGCCGATGTCCATGATGGCGCGGGGATCGACGTGACCGTCGATGGCACCACCGTTGTCGAGGTCAGGGACCTGTCCGACCGCACCGTTGTAGGTGAACGCTCCGGCACCGGATGCGATGTCCGTGGTGGCAGGGTCGCCGGGCATGAGCCGGGTAAGTCCGGAGTACACCGAATTGAAGTCCGTGGGGAAGACTGTGCCGGGTTGGCCATTGGCAATGTTGGCGAGGCCCGAGAGCGGTCCGAACGAGAACATGTAAGTCTGGGTTCCGTCTGCCATGGAGGCATAGCCATCGCCGCCGGAGATTTGCTGGCACTTGATTGCGCCGTTCACATTTGAGCCAGGCACCAGGTATCCGCCAGTTCCAGCGGTAAGAGCTGTGGGACCGTTGTATGCGGGCTCAGAATTGTTGTTTGCCGCGACAGGATGGGTGATGGTGCTGGTGGGGCATTGCACCCGGAAAGATTGAGCACTCGCAACAAGTGAGGCGAGGCAGACTAGAGACATTGACAGCAAAACTCGACGGAACTTTCCGGTTACCATGCTGACCTCCCGACATGGATTTCAAGTGAACGGAGCACGGCCAGCGCACGCGGAAGCCGCGATCCCTTTGTTGCACACCCTGTGCGGTGAACGGCCGCACATGAGAGAGCGACTTAATCCACCAGTTGTGAGACTCGGAAACTTAGTACCCCGCAAGGAAGGATGGGGCAGTTACTTCGATCCTTGACGTACTTACCTCGGCACGCGCATTTCCAAAGTTGCGGCGCGGGGAATTCAGGGCGGCGAAGAAAGAGAGTGGGAATGTGAGCAGAGTGCGATAAACATTGCGGTTCGTGAATAGCGAGGATCTCGCAGATGAACTGGCGTTCATCTTGGAATATTCTGAGGCGGAGTTATTCGTGTGACTCCGCGAGTGAGATGTTGGAATGTACATTCCAACCTCTTGCACTCTTCTTATGCCACCAAGGGGCCAATAGTTGAATCAGGGGAAAACACTTTCGGGCTACTTTGAGACGGTGCGAACGCGCAGATAAGGGGACGGACTAAGTACCTGCTATCCAGCGAGGGATTCGCGCAGGGTACGCAACTCATATGCTCGAAGATGGGTGTAGGCAACACGCAAGAGCGGGGTGGCAATTCCCTGCTCCTGGCCGCGACGAAGCAGGTCGCCAATCATGTGTGCGGCCTCGACGGGAGCGCGGCGCTCGAGATCGCGGAACATGGATGCGGTGAGGGCAGAACCGGCGGCGGTAAGGGCCGCCTGGGATTGCTGGATGGATTTGAGGCGAGGCGGGTATCCCTGGGCGGCGGCGATCGCGGCGCACTCGGCGATAAGAGAGGTGGCGAGGTCGGCGCCTCCGGCTTCCACGATATCGCCCACGGTGGCTCGCATGAGGCAAGTGATTCCAGCACAGGCGGCAATGAACACCCACTTCTCCCACATCTCCTGAAGTATCGAGTTGCTTGGGCGGGAGATGAAGTTGGCAGCGGAGAAGGCAGCGGTGATTGCCTGGAAGCGCGAGGAGTGCGAGCCATCGCGCTCGCCAAAGGCAAGGGCGTGGAGATTATTGAGGTGGAGGATGCGTCCGCCGGGTGCGAGGGCGGCAGAGATGATGCAGAGTCCGCCGAGGACGCGGGCGGGCCCGAAGCGAGCGTCGAGGACGTCAAGGTGACGCATTCCGTTGAGCAGGGGAAGTATGGCGGTGTTGGGGCCGACGGCAGGAGCGAAGGATTCAATGGCGCCCTCAAGGTCGTAGGCTTTGCAACTTAGCACGACGAGGTCGAAGTGGAGGCGCAGATCTTCGGCAAGGACGGTGGGCGGATTGAGCAGGGTGACGCTGCCTTCGGGGCTCTCGATCTGAAGGCCGGATGCGGCCAGTTCGGCGGCGCGGCGGGGGCGGACGAGAAAGGTAACATCCTGCTTTGCTTCCAGAAGTCTGCCGCCAAAGTACCCACCTGTGCCACCGGCTCCTACGACGAGAATGCGCATGACTTCACCCCTGGACTGAAAGCTTCTTATGCATGATCGCAGGCGAGGGCGGTGTGGTTCAAGTAGCGGGTATGTGGTTAGACGTGGACGTGGAAGATGTGGTCAAGGAGGAAGAGCATGGCAACGCCGACGAAGAGGAGCAGGGGCATACGGATGCCGGGCTCGCGATTGACTTCGGGGACGATATCAGAGGCGGCGACGTAGATAGTGACTCCGGCGGAGATGGGCAGGCCGATGGCGACGCCATTGCGGACGAGAACCATGGTGAGCACCCCGAGCAGGGTTCCGACGCCGAGGATGATGGATGCGGCGAAGGCGCGCATGGCGCTGCGCCCGCTGGCCAGCATGACGGAGGAGACGGTGAAGCCTTCGGGAATCTTGTGGAGGAAGATGGCGAGAAAGACGATCCAGCCGAGCCAGTTGGAGACGAGGAAGCCGGAGGTGATGGCGATGCCATCGAAGAAGGCGTGAATGATGAGGCCGAGGAGGACGGTGTTGCTCTTATGATGGCCGATGAATTCGTCGTGGTGGGTCTCTTCGCCGAAGTGGAAGTGTCCGGAGACGACGTGCTCGCAGAAATGGATGATGAGGTAGCCGAGGAGGACGAGGAACCCGGCGCGCTCGCCGCCGCTCCCAGCCATGTTGACGCTGGCGGGAACCATCTCCGTGATAGAGGTGGCGAGCATGAATCCCGCGCCGAGGGCCATGAAGTACTTGAGGTAGCGCT
>CAILAZ010000196.1 GCA_903832295.1 uncultured Acidobacteriota bacterium | reverse complement strand
GGTTCGTCCAAAATCAGACCAAGCGTTCGTGATCGGCTTTGACTCGCTTTCTGACCTGACCCAGGACTATACAGACAACACGGACTCGCTGGCACACGGAGTGCGTGTACTTCGGCCCGGAGGGGGCACTGCGCTCCACGACGCGATCTTCCAGGCCTGTACGAAACTGGCGGCTGCCCCAATCCGGGGATCGGCGAGACGGGCCATCATCCTGCTGAGCGACGGCGATGACAACCAGAGCAGGCACACGCGCGAGGAAGCAATTGAGGCCGCGTTGCGCGCCGAAGTGATCATCTACGTAATCAGCACGAACATTACCGAGTCTGACAAGAAGGGCGACAAGGTGCTGATGCGCTACGCCGATGCCACCGGGGGCCGGGTGTTCTTTCCCTTGCGCATTGAAGAGGTCTCGAACGCCTTTGCCGAGATTCAGGATGAGCTTCGCAGCCAGTACGTAATCGCGTATAAGCCGCAAGACTTTGAGCAGGATGGGCGCTACCGTTCCATTTCGATCACGGCCCCGGCGCGCCCCAATGTCAAGATTCGAGCCCGCAAGGGGTACTACGCGCCAAAGAAGAAGTAGGAGAGTGCGCGTCTACTCCTTGGGGGCGTAATAGCCCTTCCGGGCCTGCACCTTGTAATCTGCGTTCGCGGTTTTGAGTTCGAGTTTGCGGTATTTTCCGTCGGCCGCCGTATTGAGTGGAACGTAGCCAACCATATACTGACTGCGCAGTTCTGCGCCAATCTGGTCAAAGGCATCCCGCAGCTTCCTGGGGTTGTTTCCGACATCGATGACGCGTCCACCGGTCTGATCGGCTAGCTTGCGCATCTCGCTGTCCCCGGAGCGGAAGTTCATGCGGTCGGCGATCATGATCACGTAAACGATGACTTCCGATCTTTGAGCTGCGGCGATGGCATTGGGCAAGGTCTCGTCACTGCCCTGATCGCCCCCGTCGGTGAGCAGTATCATCGCCTTGCGACCACTCTCCTTTTGTAACTTTTCCGTAGCGGCGAGGTAAACGGCGTCGTAGAGCAGCGTCCCCTTGGGGCGTGAGACGGGAATCGTCCCCTGCCCAGCCCCTGCGATTCCCCCCGAACCGCCGCCCCCTCCGTCATTGATGCGGGTCTTCTCCATTGCCCGGCGCAGGCGAGCAGCATCACTGGTGTAATCCTGGATCAGGTCCACCTGAACATCGAAGTTGATGAGAAATGCCAGGTCCTTTGGGCTCAGCACATCCCGCAAAAAGGCAGCGCCAACCTCCTGCTCCATGGGAAGCACGTTGGTCTGGCTGCCGCTGGTGTCAATCAGCAATCCGAGTGTGAGGGGCTGATTGGACTCGGCGGCGAAATATTTGATGGTCTGAGGTTTGCCGTCCTCATTGACCAGAAAATCTTCTTTCTTGAGATTCGGAATCAACGCCCCGCGCTTGTCTTTCACGTTGAAGTAGATGTTTACTACCTGTACGTTGACCTTGAGCGTGGTGACGGGTTCATCCTGCTGCGCTGTCTTGTCGCGCAGTTTGGGCCCTTCCGGCATGGAGTAGCCATTGTCGTCGGGGGCATTCGAAGCCTTTGGGGGCTCCTTGGGTGGACGCTGCGCCTGAACGCCCGTCCAAGACATCAAACAGAATGCCAATGCCGAAATAGCGGGTATTCTTACTTGCCTTAGGGTGAGCATAGCTTTTCGACTGTCCGCCCGTAGTCTAGTATGTACTTACCTACAGGACTATAGAATTAGTTGCTAGTAAGGGTGAATCCGCAGCATCGAAATGTGACAAAGATACCCGGTTTAGCAATTCTGAAATCGGCTACAGCTCTTCGCGGAGGGTTCCATGCGTCGCCAGCGGCATTTTGTAATTTTGCTCTCGATCGTTCTCTCAATTTCCGTGGCTGGGATTGCCCAGCAAGGATTGCCGGAGGCTCCCCAGCCCCGTCCTGCCCCCAAAACCTCCCTTCCGGATGTGCCTTCATCCGCTCCGCAGCTTTCTGGCGCTCCCGTGAGTCCATCGAAACAAACGCAAGCGCCCACTGGCGAGGCGAGTTCGGCAACCACCGCGGCTGAAACTGAAAACGAAACGCCGCCGCCGACGGGCCCGACCGGCCGCATCGTTCCCTCCAACAGAGTCGCCAACACGACCAGCAGCGGATACGACGAGACCCGGGGAATCATCGTTAATGTGAACGCGATTCCGGTTCCGGTGACAGTAAAGGACGCGACTGGGCGGCTGTTTCCAGGCTTGAGGGCTGAGAACTTTTCAGTTTACGAAGACGGCGTCAAGCAGCGAATCACTTTCTTCACTAGTGATCCCTTCCCTGTTTCAGCGGCGATCATTCTGGATGTGGGAATGCCCGAGATCGCGTTGCGCAAGGTGAAGGACACTTTCTCTGCACTGGTGGGATCCTTCAGCCAGTTCGATGAGATTTCAATTTACACCTATGGCAACACGGTGAAGCAACAGCAGGATTACCTAGCCGCGCTGGGCGACACCACGAGCCACACCCTGACCCGGATACAGCAGGTCCAGGGACGCAGCTCTGGTCCAACCGCATACAATCCAATGACTGTTGGGCCTTCGGTGAACGGGCGAGTGTTTGATCCGGGCCAGCAGCGCAACTCCATTGAAGGAGCCCCGCCCAAGGATGCGGAGCCGTCCAGAGTCCTGAACGATGCCCTGCTGCGCGCGGCGGTCGATCTGGGACGCCGTGAAAAAGCCCGGCGGCACGTGATTTTCATCATTTCCGACGGATTTGAGAATGGATCTCGCGCCAGCTACAAAGACGTGCTCAAGGTGCTCCAGACCAATAACGTCAGCGTTTATGGTGTGGCTGTGGATGCCGGAGCGATCCCTATTTACAACAAGTTGGCCAAGATTCGCTTGCCGCGCCAGGGATACAACAACATTCTTCCGAAGTATGCGTCCGCTACCGGCGGCCAGATATTCCCGGAATTCACTGCGCAGGCATTGGAAGCTGCGTACGGCAGCGCAATGGAAGAGTCCAGAAGCCAGTACACGCTGGTGTACAACACAGATGCCACCGCGTCCACGACGTATCGCAAGATCGAGGTGCGAGTCAGCGGCTACGGGTCGAGTCTTAAGGTCTATGCCCGTGACGGCTATTTCCCCACGCCTCAGAAGCAATAGCAGCGTTACAGATTTCCATGTGCCCCACTTTTCTCAAAAGGTGGGGCGCGGTTTCCACCTTAGCCACCGCCGCCACGTACCATCCGAGTTAACTTTCGTAACGTGTTTTGAATGTGACATTCACGACGGCTCAGCTGACAATCATTCATAGCTATCCGGCGTGTCCGGTATGGTATAACCCAAAGTATCTGTTCTGCCGGGCAGCGGCAGACAGAGCAATCGGAACTCCCCGCGCAGCCTTGCTCCAGTTGGGTGCGACCGATTGCGGCACCTGATTCTGGGGGCCGTTTCAGGGCTCGGTTGAGGACTCATTGAGCTTTATCAACTTCGCTGCGCGCGAGATCAACTGCAAAATCGTCTATTACGGCCCCGGCCTTGGCGGGAAGACGACGAATTTACAGCATATCTTCGACAAGACAGGCGAGCAGCAAAAGGGGAAAATGATCTCACTGGCAACAGAGTCAGATCGTACCCTTTTCTTTGATTTTCTCCCGCTCGACCTCGGAACGATTCGAGGTTTCAAGACCCGATTTCACCTCTATACCGTCCCTGGACAGGTGTTTTACGACGCCTCGCGGAAACTTATCCTTCGCGGGGTGGACGGGGTGGTTTTCGTTGCCGATTCCCAGGCAGAACGAGCTGACGCAAACGTGGAGGCGCTCGACAATCTAGTGCGCAACCTGCACGAACATGGCTACGATTTTGATACCATCCCCTACGTCTTGCAGATGAACAAGCGTGACCTGCCGAATGTGCTCACAATCGACGAGATGAAGAAGCAGCTCTGCCGCCGGGGCGAGCCCACGTTTGAGTCCATCGCGTCGCAAGGGCAGGGCGTGTTTGAGACCTTGAAAGAGATTGCACGCGAAGTTCTGGTTGAGTTGAAGAAGGCCTAGCTACCCGCTCCCGCTCCTGCACAGAATCCAAGCCGCACACTGCTTTGCGCCTGCATTGCAGCATCTCAACCTACACGCCTCTCAGTGCGTTGAATGTTCCTTGTAACTTTTTCTCGAAACTTTGATCGAATGTATTACTGGCTCGAACCAGAGAGAGGCTGTGCAGTGAAACCCAGGATCGATCAACCAAGTCACTCCGAAGTCACACCCAAGCCGTTTTACATGGATCGCCGCCGCTTTCTTGCTGCTGCTGCCGGACTTGGAGCCGCGGCGCTCTCCGTGGAGAGAATTGCGGAGCTATTGTCTCCTCAAACGCGGGCACAGGCCTCGACGAAACTACAGGCGTCCCGCAGCCCCATCAGCACGACGGGGGAGAAGTTGACACCGTACCAGGACGTCACGCACTACAACAACTTCTACGAGCTCTCCACCGATAAAGAGACTCCCGCGAAACTGGCCGACGGTTTCCACTCACAGCCGTGGACAGTTGAGATTGACGGAATGGTGAAGAAGCCACAGAAATTCGACTACGATTCGCTGTTAAAAGTGGCGCCCCTGGAGGAGCGTGTGTACCGCCACCGCTGCGTCGAGGGCTGGTCGATGGTCATTCCGTGGACGGGCTTCCCGCTGAAGGCGCTACTGGACCGCGTGGAGCCGAGTAACCAAGCGAGGTTCGTGGCGTTCACCAGCGTCTCACGCCCGAGCGAACTGGCCGGGCAGCGTCGCGATGTACTCAACTGGCCATACAAGGAAGGCCTGCGTTTGGACGAAGCGTTGAATCCGCTGACGTTGTTTACGGTTGGACTGTACGGTGAAGTTCTTCCCAACCAGAATGGGGCCCCTGTGCGTGTCATTGTGCCCTGGAAGTACGGGTTCAAGAGCGCGAAGTCAATTGTGAAGATTACGCTGACCGACAAAATGCCGGCGACGAGCTGGAACGAAGCCAATGCACACGAATACGGCTTCTATTCCAACGTGAATCCACAAGTTGATCATCCCCGCTGGAGCCAGGCGAAGGAACGCCGGATCGGAGAACTGTTCAAGCGCGACACGCTGATGTTCAACGGGTACGGCGACTTTGTGGCTGGCATGTACAAAGGAATGGACCTGAGGAAGGACTTTTAACGACGCGCTGAATGTCTGCAGAGCGGGGCCGGGTCAGATGGAAAAGGTGAGGAGAGAGCGCGACAGCCTCGGGGAAATTGAGGTTCCTGCCGACAAGTTATGGGGCGCTCAGACGCAGCGCTCGATCCAGCATTTCAGTATTGGCCGCGATCTCATTCCCGGCGAGATGATCACGGCATACGCCATCATCAAGAAAGCTTCGGCGATTGCAAACCGCGCGTGCGGACGGCTGAATGAGGAAGCGAGCAACCTGATCCAGGGGGTTTGCGACGAGATACTCGAGGGACGCCACCATGAGATGTTCCCGCTCCACGTTTGGATGACCGGAAGCGGCACTCAATTCAACATGAACGTAAACGAGGTCATCGCGAATCGCTGCTCACAGATAGCCGGAGCTGAGTTGGGCAGCAAAATACCTGTGCATCCCAACGATCACGTGAACCTCTCACAATCTTCCAACGATACCTTCCCATCGGCCATGTATATCGCTTCTGTTCTGGAGGTGACCCGGAAGCTGATTCCATCTCTCGTGGAGTTGCGGGATGCAATTGCCAACAAGGCAGAGGCATGGAAGGACATCATCAAGATTGGGCGCACGCATATGCAGGACGCAACGCCTCTGACCCTGGGACAGGAATGGTCCGGCTATGCGAGCCTGCTAGCGAGTAACCTGAAGCGGATCGACCACGCCGTAGAAGACCTTTACGAACTCTCGCTGGGAGGCACAGCAGTTGGCACGGGACTGAACGCCCCAGCGGGATTTGCCGAGGCTGCCGCGAGCGAAGTGGCGCGTATTACGGGCATGCCTTTCTTCAGCGCGCACAACAAATTTGCCATCCAGGGATCGCATGACGCACTGGTGCAGTTGTCAGGAACGCTCCGTACGCTGGCCGCCTCACTGTACAAAATAGCGAACGATATTCGGCTTATGTCCTGCGGGCCGCGCGCGGGATTTGCGGAGTTGATCATTCCTGAAAATGAGCCGGGATCGTCGATCATGCCGGGAAAGATAAACCCCACGCAGGTGGAAGCCCTTACGATGATCGCCGTCCAGGTGATGGCGAATGATGTTGCCGTCGGGTTCGGCGGCGCAGGCGGCTATCTTGAAATGAACGTCTATAAACCCCTGATGATCCATAACGTGATGCATTCCATCACCCTGCTGGCGGACGGCTGCACAAACTTTCGCAGGTTTCTGATCGAGGGGACAACACCAGACCGTCGCAAACTGAAGGCAGACGTTGAGCGCTCGCTGATGCTGGTGACAGCCCTTGCACCACACATCGGCTATGACAAGGCTTCCGAGATTGCGCACCGGGCCATCAAGAAAGACTCCACGCTCAGAGAAGCCGCGCTGGCACTCGGCTATGTCACTGAAGAAGAGTTCGACAAGCTGGTCGATCCCTCGAAGATGGTGCAGCCCGCAAGCACAGATTCTCGTTGAGCCCCAGTGCGGGCAGCGACTTCCCTGCATTGTCTGAGCTGGCCGCCTGAGGTTATGATGGGCGGTGATGAAGACTGGTGTCCTACGTAAGACTCTCGATGCGCTTTCACAAAACTGGCAAGCAGAAATGCGGGGGTTCCACACCTACAACGCATTCTCTGAACGCGATTCAGACCCCATCCGCAGACGCATTTTGCGCAACCTGGCTGAAGCCGAGGCGCGCCACGCCGCGATGTGGGCCAAGCGCATTCGCGAGCTGGGGGGTACGGTTCCGCAATACGATGGCAAGGCTGGGGGAGACGCGGACTCCCTGGCGAACCGGGTAGGTGGGCCGGGCATGGCGCTGCGGCGCCTTGAGATTGACGAGAGCCGGGATATTGCGCGCTATGGCAAGCAACTGGAAGAGCTTGGCGACGAGCCGAGCATCATCATTCTCCACGAAGTAATCCGGGACGAACAGGAGCATTACCGCGAGCTTGGAAGCCTCATCCGAGACCATTATCCGGCAGCCGCAGTAGCCGAGGTCAAGGCCGACCCGAAATCCGTCATTGCCGAACTGCTCGCCAAGCGCTCCAACGCCGGCCGACAGGCTGCTGCGTGGATTGGCGACGCCATTTACGGCGTGAACGATGGCCTGGGCGCGATCTTCGGAATTGTCTCGGGAGTTTCTGGTGCCACCCTTGGGAACAGGAAATACGTGCTGTTCGCCGGAATTGCCGGCATGGTTGCAAGTGCTCTCTCCATGGGCTCCGGCGCATATCTGGCAGCCAAAAGCGAGTGTGAGATTTACGAGGCTGAACTGGCGCGTGAGCGCGAAGCAATCGACACCAATAACATCGAGGCGCGCGAGCTTCTATCGCTCTATTACCAGGTGAAGGGCTTACCTCAGGAAGACTCCGACAGGGTAGTAGAGCACATCGCCAAAGACCCTGAACAGATGGTGCGAGCTCTTGCCGCCGAGCGCCTCAACTCAACCGAGGAGGCTCTGAGCAACCCCATGACCTCGGCGTTCTCCGGGGCACTCTCCACCGCCGTGGGAGCGTTTGTTCCTATCATCCCATTCTTCTTTCTCGACGGAATTCCGGCCGTGGCCGTCTCTGCTATCGTTTCGCTGGCCGCTCATTTTGCGGTTGGGGCGGCAAAGTCTCTGATCACCGTGCGCTCGTGGTGGAGTAGCGGATTCGAAATGACCGCTGTCGGCGCGGTTGAGGGTGTGGTGACTTACGTGATCGGAATCGGGCTGGGAAGGCTGAGCAGTTGACGCCACATCGGCGCCTCGGAGTCGCGCTGGAAATGCACAGTGGAATTTTTGCGTCCAGCAAACGCTCTGCTATAATCTGAACAACGCGAATAGCCACGCGTTTCTTCAACAGTCGGGGAGTGGCTCAGCCTGGTAGAGCACCTGGTTCGGGACCAGGGGGTCGGAGGTTCAAATCCTCTCTCCCCGACCATTATTTTCAATAATTTCCAAGCATTTTCCCGCCTTCGCAAAATCCACTGTAGATAAAATTGTAGATAGTGAAATCTTCACGCATTTGCCTGCGTGACTGTCCACAGCAAGGCCTCCCTGGCACCCTTGGCTGATTGCCGCAAATTCGCTAAACTAAAAGTACTTACCGACTCCTTCCCACAGTTCCGCACGAAACTCCTATCATTGATTTTCGCAAGTTCTGGACGAGCCCTGCCTATAGACGTAAGATTCAGGTGTTCCTAAGAGAATTCCACCAAAGCCTTCACTCTGAAGCGTTAGCGGCTTTTCGCGGAGTTTTCCCAACTCTAATTTTCTAAGCAGAAGCCAACCTCATTATGTTTGAACAAGTATTCAAAAACATCGACGACGTCCTCTGGAAGGAAGCTGGCTGCTCCAGCGAACTGGATTACACCGAGCAGTCCTCCTGGCTTTTGTTCCTGAAGTATCTGGATGATTTAGAACAGGACAAGAGAGCCGAGGCCGACCTCGAAGGCAAGAAGTACACCTATATTCTCGATGCGCCTTTCCGCTGGGGTTCCTGGGCTGCGCCCAAAGACAAGAACGGCCAGCTCGACCACAACAAGGCATTAACCGGCGATGACCTCCGGGACTTTGTGGACCGAAAGCTCTTTCCGTACCTGCACGGCTTTAAGCAAAAAGCCAGCGGCCCGAACACCATCGAGTACAAGATCGGCGAGATATTTGGCGAGATCAAAAACAAGATTCAAAGCGGCTACAACCTGCGCGAGATTATCGACCAGATTGACGAACTTCACTTCCGCTCCCAGACCGAAAAGCACGAACTCTCACACCTCTATGAAGCCAAGATCAAGAACATGGGCAATGCCGGGAGAAACGGCGGCGAGTATTACACCCCGCGCCCGCTCATCCGCGCCATCGTCCAGGTGGTTGCGCCGAAAATCGGCGAGAAGATTTACGACGGCGCAGTCGGCTCGGCAGGATTCTTGTGCGAGGCTTTCGATTACCTAAGCGCCAAACCGAATCTCACGACCAAGGATTTAAAGACCCTCCAGGAACGGACCTTTTACGCCAAAGAGAAGAAGTCTCTGGCCTATGTCATCGCTATCATGAACATGATTTTGCATGGCATTGAAGCGCCCAATGTCATCCACACCAACACGCTCACCGAAAACCTTGCCGACATCCAAGAAAAGGATCGCGTGGACGTGATTATGGCCAATCCGCCTTTTGGCGGCAAAGAGCGTGCCGAGGTTCAGCAGAATTTTCCGATCCGCACCGGTGAGACGGCCTTTCTGTTCCTTCAGCACTTCATCAAGATGCTCAAGGCTGGAGGCCGGGCGGGCATCGTCATCAAGAACACTTTTCTCTCGAATACCGACAATGCCTCGGTGAGTTTGCGCAAACTCCTGCTGGAAAGTTGCAACCTGCATACTGTTCTGGATTGTCCGGGCGGCACCTTTCAGGGGGCAGGCGTAAAGACCGTGGTGCTGTTTTTCGAGAAGGGTGCGCCCACCCGTAAAACCTGGTACTACCAGCTTGACCCGGGCCGCAACCTCGGCAAAACCAATCCGCTCAACGATGACGATCTGGCTGAGTTTGTAAAACTACAGAAGAGCTTCGCCGATTCGCCGAAGAGCTGGAGCGTGGATGCCAAAACTATTAACAAGCAGACCTTTGATCTCTCCGTGAAGAACCCGAACGGCAGCGAGGAGATCGTGCACCGCAGCCCCAAGGAAATTATGGACGAGATCGCCGCGCTAGATGCCGAGAGCGCGGAGGTGCTGGAGAACATTAAGGCACTCTTATGAAGGCTACACTCAAGATGGCGTGGCAGATACGAGCACTGGGTGATGTCCTTCAAGCCACGGAGACGGCGAATCCTCAACAGTCGCCGCAAACCGAATTCGAATACATCGATGTATCAAGCGTTTCCAATTCGACTTTTCAAGTCGAGACTACGCAACGACTGAAAGGAAAGGACGCGCCAAGTCGAGCGCGAAAACTGGTGAAGGCCAATGATGTTCTCTTTGCGACGATTCGCCCAACGCTGAAGAGAATCGCCATAGTGCCGGAGCATCTGGACAAACAGGTCTGTAGCACGGGCTACTTCGTGCTTCGCCCAAAGCTCGAGGTTGACCATCGCTTCATCTTCTACTTTCTTTTCAGCGAAGAGTTTTCCGAGAAGATGGAAAGCCTTCAGAGAGGCGCAAGCTATCCGGCAGTAACCGATGGCGACGTAAGATCGCAGTTGATTCCGGTTCCGCCGTTGCCCGAGCAGAAGCGGATTGTCAGCATTCTTGGCAACGCGCTAGAGGGTATCGCAACCGCCCAAGCCAATGCCGAAAAGAACCTTCAAAACGCCCGCGCCATTTTCGAAAGCCACCTTCGGGCCGTGTTCGCTAAGTCTGGACCCGGGTGGAAACAAAAGACATTGGAGGAAGTCGCAACGACGTTTGGTCGCGGTAAATCAAAACATCGCCCCCGGAATGCGGGACACCTATATGGTGGCAAATATCCATTCGTTCAAACAGGCGATATTCGCAACGCAGACCATATCATTACCGCGTACTCGCAAACTTATAGTGATGCCGGGCTGGCTCAAAGCAAGCTATGGCCGAAGGGAACAATTTGTATCACCATCGCGGCAAACATAGCCGAGACTGCGATATTGGGATTCGATGCTTGTTTTCCGGATAGCATCATTGGCCTGGTAGCAAATCCCCAAGAAGCGGATGTTGGTTTTATCGAATACCTCCTGCAATCATTCAAGGTGCAGATTCAGTTGATGGGAAAGGGGAGTGCTCAGGCCAACATCAACTTGGGTACATTTGAGAATGAAAGATTTCCGTTTCCGTCCGTCGCTGAGCAAAAGAGAATTGTGGCTACACTTGATAATCTCAGCGACGAAACCCAGCGTCTTGAATCCACTTATCAGCGCAAGGTCGCCGCGCTGGAAGAATTGAAAAAGTCACTACTGCACCAAGCCTTTACTGGGCAATTATAGAAACCACTATGAACGAAGCTGAAACCAGAGCCGACTATATTGATCCCGCGCTGAAAGCCACGGGCTGGGGCGTCCTTGAGGGCAGCCGTATTCGGCGCGAGTACCCGATTACTCCGGGCCGCATTGAAGGCGGCGGGCGGCGCGGCAAATCGCTGATGGCCGATTACGTCTTGGAATACCGCAACACCAAACTTGCCGTAGTTGAGGCCAAGGCTTGGGACGAAGCATTGACCGAAGGGGTGGCCCAGGCAAAAGACTACGCTGGGAAGATGGCGGTTCGCTTTACCTATTCCAGCAACGGCCAGGGCATCTACGGCATTGATATGCAAACCGGCAAGGAAGGGGAGACAGAGCGCTACCCCACGCCGGACGAATTATGGCAGATGACTTTTGCCAAGGAGAGTTCTTGGCGTGACCGCTTTGCCGCCGTGCCTTATCCGGACAAGAGCGGCACATGGTCGATTCGCTACTATCAGGAGATTTCGGTCACTCGCGTACTGGATGCTATTGGAGATGGACGTGACCGAATCCTGCTGACCCTGGCAACCGGCACGGGCAAGACTTCGATTGCCTTTCAAATTGCCTGGAAGCTCTTTAACGCGCGCTGGAACCTGATCGACTGGAAGAGCGGGAGCGAGCCTGCCCGCCGCCCGCGCATTCTCTTTTTGGCAGATCGCAACAACCTTGCCGACCAGGCCTATAACGATTTCACTTCGTTTATGGCTTTTCCCGATGATGCCATGGCCCGCATCAAGCCGGATGACATCCGCAAGAAGGGCAAGGTGCCAAAGAACGCCAGCGTGTTCTTTACCATTTTTCAGACCTTTATGAGCGGACCGCCGAAAGACGGTAAGCCCTCGCCGTACTTTGGCGATTATCCGCCGGACTTTTTCGACTTCATCGTAATCGACGAGTGCCACCGGGGCGGGGCCAATGACGAAAGCACCTGGCGGGACATTCTGAAATATTTTGCCCCGGCGGTGCAGCTCGGCCTGACTGCTACGCCCAAGCGGAAAGACAACATCGACACCTACGCCTATTTCGGCGAGCCGGTATATATCTATTCGCTGAAAGAAGGCATCAATGATGGCTTCTTAACGCCGTTTCGCGTCAAGCAAATTGCCACGACGCTGGACGAATACGTTTACACCCCCGATGACAAGATCGTGGAAGGCGAGGTTGAGGCCGGCAAGCGCTACATTGAATCTGATTTCAACAAGATCATTGAGATCAAGGAGCGCGAGGCGCACCGGGTAAAGACGTTCATGGAGCTGATTGACCAGAAGGAAAAGACTCTGGTTTTTTGCGCTACCCAGGACCACGCCCTAGCCGTACGCGATCTCATCAACCAGGCAAAGACCAGCACTGACCCGAACTACTGCCAGCGGGTCACGGCCAATGATGGCGAACTCGGCAACCAGCACTTGAGGGATTTCCAGGACAACGAGAAAAGCATTCCGACGATCCTGACCACGTCTCAGAAGCTCTCTACTGGAGTGGACGCTCGAAACATTCGCAACATCGTGCTGATGCGCCCGGTCAATTCCATGATTGAGTTCAAACAGATCATCGGGCGCGGCACCCGGCTTTACGACGGCAAGGACTATTTCACCATCTATGATTTTGTTAAAGCCTATATGCATTTCAGCGATCCGGAATGGGATGGCGAACCGCTCGACCCCGAGCCGTGCGAAAAGTGCGGCTTTCATCCCTGCCAGTGCGTCAAGCCCCAACCGCTGCCTTGCCCGGTCTGCGGCCAGATTCCTTGTGAGTGCGAAAAGGAGACGTGCGAGGTTTGCGGCCAGCGGCCATGCATTTGCAAAAAGAAGCCCAAGGCCAAGGTGAAACTCGCCGACGGCAAAGAGCGCGCCATTCAGCACATGGTTTCCACAACCTTCTGGCACCCAGACGGTACGCCGATGTCGGCGCAGCAGTTTATGGAGTCGCTCTTTGGCAAACTGCCTGAGTTCTTCAAAAACGAAGCCGAACTGCGGGAATTGTGGAGCGCCCCTGAAACCCGCAAGACGCTGCTAAACGGACTCGCCGATAAAGGCTTTGGCCCGGTGCAGCTGGCCGAAATGCAGAAGATTATTGACGCCCAAAAGAGCGACCTCTTCGATGTGCTGGCATACGTGGCATACGCCATGCCGACCCTGACCCGCGAGGAGCGGGCCACTCGGGCAAGAGTTGCCATCGGCACGCAGTTCACCAGCAAGCAGCGGGCATTTCTTGAATTCGTCCTGGGCCACTATGTAGGCATCGGCGTGGATGAACTTGCTCTGGACAAACTCACGCCGCTGCTGCGCCTGAAATACGCAAACTCGATTGCCGACGCGATTGCCGATCTTGGCCCGCCTCAGCAAATCAACACGGTATTCGCTGGGTTCCAGAAATATCTGTATCAGCCAGTTGCGCAACGAGGCTAATAATGAAGATCACCCGCCTAACAATTGAGAACTTTCGAGGTGTGAGCAAAACAGAGATTGAATTCTCGGGCCATACTCTTCTCGTTGGCGGTAACAATGTTGGCAAAAGCACAATATGCGAAGCCTTGGACCTTGTGCTCGAGCCCGACCGCCTGTTTCGAACCCTCCGGTGGACGAGTTTGATTTTCGGAACGCCACGTATTTGGCAGAAGACCGGGTTACCCCAGTGCCAATTCGTATCGAGGTTATGCTGCCCGCAAAGCGGCGCGCCCCTTAATCGTGGCTCTGAGACACTCTGCTGGAGGGGGCACGTTTGAACTCACTTTTTAGCGGAGGCCTAGCTTCTTCAAAAAGAACATGGCGGGACACCAGTTTGTAAAGGCCGATTGGAAGAGGTTGAGCCCAACAAATGCGGTCAACCAATACCAGTTGTGATTTACTGTCATGCCAAGCGCTACGGAGACGAGAATTACAATCCCTGCCAGCAATCTCAACCCACGTTCAACAGTCATTATGATCTCCTTGTTAGATGTTGTTGGTCAGTGAAGCAGCGCCGGCACTCGCCTGCCGTCTGGACTCCGCCATGTAGTACAGGATGGGGACAGCCATGCGCGAGAGCAGCGTGGACGCGACTTCTCCTGCCATGAGTGAAAGTGCCAGACCCTGAAAGATGGGATCCGAAAGAATGACGCTGGCTCCAACTACAACGGCAGCGGCAGTCAATAACATGGGACGGAAACGCACGACTCCCGCATCTACTACGGCATCCGCCAACTCCATTCCCTGGGAGCGGCGGAGTTCGATGAAGTCCACCAGAATGATCGAGTTCCTGACAATGATCCCCGCTCCGGCAATAAAGCCGATCATGGAAGTTGCGGTGAAGAATGCTCCAAGCATGGCGTGAGCAGGCAGGATTCCGACGAGAGTAAGCGGTATCGGAGCCATGATTACAAAGGGCACGAGGAAGGAACGGAACCATCCCACTACAAGGACATAGATGAGAATGAGTGCGGCGCCAAAAGCCAGGCCGAGATCGCGGAACACCTCGATGGTAATGTGCCATTCCCCATCCCATTTCATCGCGTAGCGGTCGGTGGATCCGGGTTGGACCGCGTTGTAGCGCTGGAGAATGTAGCCCGCGGGAAGCTTGAGGTGGTCGAGCGCTTCATTCATCTTGAAGATGGCGTAAACCGGGCTCTCCGCCTTGCCCGCAACGTCTCCAGTCACGTACACCACGCGCTTCATGTTCTTGTGATAGATACTCGGTTCGAGGGTCGCAGCTTCCGTCCTGGTAAGTTCGCGCAACGAGACGAGGGCACCATTTGATGAGGTCAGCTTCGTGTTTTCAAGCGCATCAAGAGAGGAGCGGTCAGCCCGCGACACGCGTACCGTGATCGGGATTTCCTCGCGCGAGGTTTGCGAGTGGAGGAGTCCGGCGTTGGAGCCATGCAGCACGGTGGTCAGAGCGTTGGCCACCGTTGAGGAGGAAATGCCATGGAGCGCGGCCTTCACCTCGTCAACGGCAATCCGGTATTCTGTTTGCGCATCCTCAACATACCAATCCACGTCAACCACATCCGGTGTCTGCTGAAAGATCTGTTTGATCTGCTTTGCCAGATTGACCTGGCCAGCCGCGTCGGGCCCATAGACTTCCGCGACCAGCGTCTGCACCACCGGAGGACCGGGAGGAACTTCGCTCACCTTGATCCGCGCGCCGTAGAGCAAGCCTATCTTCTGGAGTTCGGGCCGGAGGCGTTTCGCAATCTGATGGCTTTGCGTGCTTCGATCTTCCAGCGGCAGGAGGTTGACCTGTATGTCCGCCTGGTTGGGTTGGTCGCGCAGGTAGTAATGCCGCACCAGTCCGTTGAAGTTATATGGACCAGAGAGGCCGGCGTAGAGCTGATAGTTCGCTACTTCAGGCTGCTGTCCCAGATATTGGCCAAGTGCCTGCGCAACGCGCGTAGTCTGCTCTAAAGTGGTCCCGTTGGGCATGTCCACAACAACCTGGAACTCACTCTTGTTGTCGAAGGGCAGCATCTTGACCTGCACAAGCTTGAGCGGGACCAGGGAGACTGCGCCGAGCAGAAGGAGGACGATGCCCAGAATGAAGAGGTACCGCCATTTCGCAGAGTGCATCATTGGCGTCATGAACCGCCGGTAAAGAGTGGTCGCCCAATCTTCTTTCTCGTGAGCGCCGTAGTCAGCCCGGCTTGCCGTGTGACGCAACAAGCGAAGCGAGGCCCAGGGTGAAACCACGAAGGCCACCAGAAGAGAGAACATCATCGCCGACGAGGCTCCGACTGGGATGGGCATCATGTATGGCCCCATCAGGCCTTGCACAGACGCCATGGGGAGGATGGCAGCAATGACGGCAAAGGTCGCCAGGATTGTCGGGTTGCCAACTTCCGCGACGGCCTCAACCGCAACTTCGGCCAAGGGCCGCCCCTTGCACTCCGGCAGACGAAAGTGCCGGACGATATTCTCGACGACGACGATCGCGTCATCCACGAGGATTCCGATGCTGAAGATCAGGGCGAAGAGGGTCACGCGATTGAGCGTGTAGCCAAGCAGATAGAAGATGCCGAGCGTCAGGGCAAGTGTGACGGGGATCGCCAGCAGCACGACGCCGGACTCTCTCCATCCAAGAAAGATTGCGATCAGAAGAGTGACCGAGAGAGTCGCGAGCAGCAGGTGTTTGAGCAGCTCGTCAGACTTCGCCTTTGCGGTTTCGCCATAGTTGCGCGTTGTGGTGACGTGGAGGTCGGCGGGAAGCGTGATTCCTTTGAGCTCCGCGATCCGTGCCAGAACATGGGTGGCTATGTTCGTCGCGTTGGTTCCCTTCCGCTTTGCGACGGTAATGGTGACGGCAGGAAACTCGCCGCCAACCTGCGCATGAGGGTCGCTCTGCAGCGCACCCTTGCCTACTCCAAAATTCACGTAGGTGGTTGGCTCTGCGGGGCCATCAACAAGCTGATCGGCCACATCGCGCAGCAGAATTGGATGTCCGTGGCTGACGCCTACGACGACCTGTTCTACATCCTCCCGCCGCGACAACAACGATCCGGCATCCACCCGAATTTGCTGATTCTGGCTGGAGAACTCTCCGGCCTCGACGGCCGCGTTCGCTGACCGCAGGGCGCCGACTACGCTCGGAGTTGACAACCCGTAAGAGGAAAGCTTCGATGGGTTGAGATCAACGCGCATGGTGCGCGGCTGTCCGCCAAGAATACGGGTCTCCGAGACGTCATCAACCTGTTTGATCGAATGCTCAAGCTCGGCAGCAAACAGGCGCAATTGGTAAGCGTCATAGTTCTTACCCCAGAGCGTAAGTGAAAGGATAGGTACATCGTCAATGGATCGCGACTTTACCAGCGACGGAGAGGCGCCGGGCGGGATGTGGTCGAGATTCGCGTAGAGCTTGCTATAAACCTTGATCAGTGCGTCTTCCTGCTTTGTCCCGACGTAGAAGCGCACGACGATGAGGCTCGCACCGGGAGCGGAAGTGGAGTACACGTATTCGACGCCGGGAATTTCCCGCAGAATCATTTCAAGCGGAGTGGTGACGCGCTGTTCGACTTCCGCGGGCGATGCACCGGGCATTGCCGTCATCACGTCGAGCATGGGCACGACGATCTGCGGTTCTTCCTCTCGAGGAATCTGCATTACGGCGAAGATGCCAAGCACGAGCGCTGCCACAATCGCCAGAGGGGTCAGCTTGGAACTGATGAATGTGTGGGCGATGCGCCCTGCGATGCCGGGGTCCCGCTTCATTGTTGAACCTCGATGCGTTTGCCCGCGAGTTCACGTTCTCCGGGAGAGTCAACTACGTTTTCTCCCGCGCTCAGGCCAGACAGAACTTCAACTGCACTGCCGTGAAGACTACCGAGCGCAATGTAGCGCAACTCAGCGAGGTGATTCGCTCCTACGACATAGACGCTTTGCATAGAGCCGCGAGCGATGACGGCAGATCGCGGAATGGTGAGGGCTTCCCTCGTCTTGGTTCGCGCCAGTTGTGCATGTCCGTACATTCCGCTGTGCAGACCTGTCACAGCCGGCAAATTGATCTTCACAAGGAATGAGCGGCTGCCAGGATCGGCTGCCGGCACAATCTGCGTGACCTTGCCGGCTAGAGGCTGGCTGCCGAGACTGTCGATCGTGACTGGAACGCTGGCACCCATGTGAACAAGGGCGAGCAGAGATTCGTCAACCGAGATCTCCAACCTGAGGGCTCCGGCTTTTTCAATCGTCAGCAGAGGGCTGCCCGGTGCCGCCATTACGCCGGGATCCACCTTACGCTCCGCGACCACGCCGTCGAATGGCGCATGAATCCGCGTGTAGCCTTGCATGGTGCGCGCCGCGGATTCCGCAGCTCTCGCCTCGCTTTCCTGAGAGCGCGCCATGGCTAGGCGCGCCGCAGCGGCTTTTGACCGCGACTCGACTTCATCGAACTCCTGGGGGCTGACGCTCTTTTGCTCCTTCAGCACTTCAAAACGTCTGAGTGTGCTCGCCGCCAGGGCTGCATCACTCTCTGCCGCCGCCACTTGTTGGCCCATGGAGGCTACGGAAGCATGGGCGCGTTCCGCCTGCGATCCGAGCTCCGCCGCGTTAATGACGACCAACATTTGGCCGGCGCGCACATGATCGCCCTCGCGGACCGCGATGGCAGTGATTGTGCCCATGATCTGCGAAGACAGGGTGGAAGACTCCACTGGACGCACGGTACCTACCGCATCCACAGTCTCCGGCAGGTTTTGACTTGAGGCCTGAAACACGCGCACACCGCTGATGACCTCTGGCAATACGGAGGTCTCCGGCTTTTTGGAGCACGCCGCGAGGCCGACGATGGTAAGAAGAGTAACTGCGTAAGAAACCTGTGATCGAAGGGTCTTCATTGGAAGTTCACCACCTGCTCTGCGTTCAGGGTTCCGGTAGCCAGTCGGAGTGCTGCGTAGCTCAATGCGCTGTGATAAACGGCCTGCCAATAGCTGCTCTGGCTCTGGTGTTCTGCATCTTCGGCGCGAAGGACATCGGTTAGGGGAACGAGCCCCGCATCGTAGCGATTGCGCAGGATACGCAGACTCTCTGCCGCCTGCTCCATTGAACCCCTGGCCACTTCCACCATTTTTGCGGCGGACTGGTGACTGAAGTATGCGCGGCTGACCTCAACCCGAATGATGCTGAGTGCCGCCTGCTCGCCGGCCTGGGCGCGCAATAGCGAAGCTTTTTCCTGTTGAAGGCGCGATCGCTTTTCGAGCGGAAGCAAGTCGATGCGAAGTTCTGCGCCGGCCATCCAGTTGCTGCCGCCTGAGCGTGCGAGGCTCGGGCGGTCCGATTGCCAGGATCCGAAGGCACCTACGCGTGGCCCAAACTCCGCCTTCACCGACCTGACCGCAGCCTGCTGCGCGGAGATCTGGAGCCCAAGGCTCTTGAGGTCGGGCCTGTTCTTGAAAGCCTGCTCAACCTCCTCGGCAAGGGCAGGAGCGGAGAAGTCGCGCTCGACGAGTTGCTCCAAGCCCTCTGCCCCCTGGGGCAGCGCTGTTCCTACCGCCGCCTCCAATTCAGACCAGGAGATTTGCACAGCACCTTGCGCTCGTATCAACTCCTGTTGGCGGGCTGCAAGGTTCACCTGCGATGAGAGCGAGTCCGACTCAACTGCGAGTCCAGCTTTTACGCGGGCGCGGCTCTCGTTGAAGAGCGCCTCTGCGGTTTCAGCCGCGTGCCTGGCAACTTCCACCTCTCGGGCCGAAACCAGCACCGATTCGTAAGCTTCCACCACATGGTAGATAACCTCCTGGCTGGTCCGTCCTGCCGAGGCCTCCGCGCCCTGCTTTATAAGCCATGCACGTTTTATCTGGAACTGGGTGTGCAGCGAATCGAACGCCACCCAACGCCCGGAGAAACTCGTATTGAAATCACCGAGAGGCGATGGGCGATTGAGACCTCCCAGGCTGAAGTCAGAGGTCTGGAAGACCTTCTGCCTGAGTTTTGTGCCGAAAGCATAGACGGGATCATCTCCACGTGTCAGATTCTCCGAGAATTGAATCTGTGGAAACAGAGAAGTCTTGGAGAGCCGGAAGCCTGCCGCTGCTGAGGCCGTCTCCGCGATTGCTATCTTCCGGGTTGGATTGTGCTCCAGCGCGGCTGCCACCGCCTGTTGCAGTGTCAACTTTTGCTGCTGGCCGGTAAGCGGGGAGGCGAGCAGAGCCGCCAATATAAGTAGGATTCGGGTTCGAAGGAAAATTGTCTTTGACATCGCCAGTGTGCGCCACCCGGACGCTTCTATGCGAATAAATTCAATTCGTGGAAGAGTGTTACAGAATCGAGCAAGAAATTCTTGAAATGTGTGTAGCCGCGGTTCCGTCAGTCGTGCCCGGATGGATATCCGGGGAGGTTCATGTCAAACTGTACGCTCGGTGAAACCATGAATTGGACAACTGCACTGGTAATGGGACTGGCGCTCGCCCTGATCTTCATCCTGAAACGATCCGGACAGATTTCCAGCAAGCAGGCCGTTGAATATCTGAAGAGCGGAGCTTTGATAGTGGATGTGCGCAGTTCCGGCGAGTTTCGCTCCCGCCATCTGCCGGCAGCCCTGAACATTCCTTTGGGCGAGGTTGAAAACGCGCTTCCGCGCCGCATAAGAGACAAGAAGCAGGTATTGCTGCTGCATTGCCAGAGCGGCATGCGGAGCGGCATTGCCGTCAGAAAGCTGAAATCACTCGGATACGTGAATGCTTACAACCTCGGCTCCTACGCCCGGGCTGCGAGTATTGCAGGTAAGTAGTTCCGGAGCAGCGCTCGAGCAGCAGAAGAGGACAACAATGCGGGCCGATGTAAATCGAGCGTTCAATCTGCTGCAATCCGGTACGCCGGCGCACGTGCTTGAAGCAATCGAACTTCTCAAGGACACCGTCTTTTCATTCAGCATGACCGTTTGCGGGCATCGTGAGGACGCCGAAGATACCATGCAGGAGGTGCTGGTCAAGGCGATCCCATACCTATCCAAATTCGATACCCCAAAAGCACTCACGACTTGGCTCTACACGGTGGCGCGAAATCGCTGCTGGATGTCACGCCGGAGGAGCAAATTCGCACCGCGAGAGCATCTGTCCCTGGACGAACTGATGCCGGACGCTGCGGAATTGGACCACCTTCGCGAGATGGCCTTCGCCGGTCCAACTCCCGAGAAGACGGCAATCGCCCGGCAGGACGTTTCGATCTTGCTGAGCGCTATTTTGAAGATTCCACCCGCCTATCGAATCGTGCTTGTCCTGCATGATGTCGAGGAGTTGTCCACCGACGAGGTTGCCCGCGTCCTGAATCTCAAGGAAGGCAGCGTGCGAGTGCGTCTGCACCGTGCGCGCCTCTTTGTGCGCAAGGAACTGGTATCCTCGGTGAAATTCAGAACCGGGGTGAACAAGCCACCGCCGGCCACCGCGCTCCCGCGCTCCCAAAAGTGCAAACGAATCTTCGCCAATCTCTCCGAGTACCTGGACGGTAATCTCGATGGGGCGTTGTGCAATGAACTGGAACGCCACATGGCGGGATGCACCCCTTGCGAAGCCTTTCTATCAAGCCTGCGAGATTCCGTTCACCAGATCCGCGCACTCCCTTCCAATCTGTTCGGGCAAGTGCAGTCACCGGAGAACTGACCGATGGCGGAACAGGTCGCTTGGTTCGCAAACCTGAACTAGATTTGAATCCATCCGTAGCGGATGAGTCCGAGCGACGTCAGCGCTACCAGCGCCCACAAAAGGAGCCCCTGCAGCAACGGACGGATTCCGACTTCGCGCAGTGTTGACCTGGAGAGGCCGGTACCGATGAGATAGAGGGTGACGGTGAGGCCGGTTACTCCGAGGTGTGACAGTTGGGGGTAGATCGGTTGCAGGGCGTGCACGTAGGTGTTAGCCACAGCGGCAAGGCAGAAGAAGAGGATGAACCAGGGCCACTGCACCCGCGCCTTGCTGCGAGTGGCCACGGCCGCAAGCAGCGAGAGCGGAACAATCCATAATGCGCGTGCGAGCTTTACTGTCGTTCCGACCGCAAGTGCTACTGCCCCGTATTTCGCCGTGGCTCCAACCACGGAACTGGTGTCGTGAATGGCAAGCGCCGCCCACAGGCCGAACTGCGTTTGCGAAAGGTGGAGCGCGGTGCCGATAGGCGGAAAAGCCAGCAGCGCTACTGAATTTAATACAAACACTGTCCCCAGCGAGACTGCCATCTCTTCATCGGTTGCATTGGCGATTGGGCCCACGGCGGCGATTGCGCTGCCTCCGCAGATGGCGGTGCCCGTTGAGATGAGAAACGATGCGACGTTGCGAACACGTAGAAGCTTGCCAAGCGCAAGACCGAGCAGCATTGCAGCCGTGATGCTAACCGCCGTGTAGAGGAAACCCGAGCGCCCGGCGCGCAGTACCTGTTGCAGGTTCATCCCGAATCCCAGCGCTACCACCGAAATTTGCAGCAGAAACTTCGACAGCTTTCGGGAATCGACGTGATAGGGATGTACAACCGTGAGCCCATAAGCCAATCCACATGCCAGAGCGACGGGGGGGGAGATGATCCCGCTGGCAGCAATAATCAGGCCCAGGAAGAACGCATTCTTTGCCATGACTTATTGTGAGGGCAGCCATGCGTGAAATCCAATCACAAATGCAAATGCGGGATTGCAGCACGGCGGCTACTTGGTCGCCTGGTTGCTTCCCCGCTCCGTGGGAAGCCCGGCGTTTACCCATCCGAAGATTCCCTCGGGCATCACCAGAATTCGCGTGTCATCCAGACCCGGCGCGCGTTCCCGGTTTCGCCTGCAAGGATTGGCCGGGAAGATAATCGTTGGCGAAGCTGCGGTTGGTAATGAGTCAATCGTTGAGCTCAGTCGGAAAGGATTGACTGCCGGTGCACTCGGATCGAGGCTTCGGTTTGGTGATTTTGGCAATGGTTGGGGAGGCTACACGGTTGGCGCTGACGGCAACATCTGGAGAGCGAAGGGGGAGGCGAATGCAGCGCATCAGCAAACAAGAGACACTGCTTGCTGCGAATGCTCCTGGCCTTCAAGCGAGACCTCTGGTTTGCGATTTCCATCTGCGAGTGTGGACGCTTCGTCGATCGCGCGCGAGACAGATGCATGGCATTAAAGTCGTGCTTGCACGTTTCTTATCCTGAGTACATCCCTGCCACTGGTGCGACCGTACTGGAGCACTCCCATGAAGGTGAAATTGTGATGTGTTCTAGAATTGCGCGTTTCTAGCTCCAAGACGCCTTTCTCAATTGGAATGCAACGTGCTACTTACGTTGTGCGGAAGCAGCGGCTTCGCGAGGCAGTGAGTTCGCGGAGCCCCAGTCTCCATCAAAACTTACAGACAAATAGCGGATTGAACCGTCATGCGGGGGAGCGTGTCACTATGAACTGTTGCAGGACGATGGTGGTTCTAACAATTTTGCTCGCGTCTTCTGCCGCAATGCTTGGCGATAAAGCTGGCTCGGGGCCGAGACGAGTGGATGTGGTCGCCGGACGTTGGGAGTTTGTTCCATCCGAGATCACAGTGAAGAAAGGCGAGCAAGTCACGCTGATCATGCACACTCGCGACGTAGCGCACAGCCTGGTGGTCAAGCGTCTGAACATCAGCGCTGAGATCCCGAAACAATCGACCGCAGAAATTTCATTCAAGGCCGATGCCGTGGGGAGCTTTGAGGGACGCTGCGGCCATTTTTGCGGCGCGGGACACGAATCGATGCGTTTCGTAATCAGAGTGGCCGAATGACGCGCTATGCAAACATCGTTGTGGCTATCCTGCTTGCGCTGATGGTTACCGGGTGTAAGTCGAAACCTCCGTCATCGGTGGAGAGGCTGGTGGTGACGAAAGTAAAGCACTGGGTGACGGTTCGCGGCAAGCGCACAGTGAATCCGCTGAGTGCATCGCTCGAGAACGTGGAGGCAGGAAGGAAGGCCTTTTCATCCTATTGCGCGGCGTGCCATGGCCTGGATGGACAAAACTCGGGCGTTCCCTTTGCCGATCAGGTCTCGCCTCCGATACCGTCGCTTGCCTCCAAGGACGTGCAGGACTATTCGGATGGCCAGATTAAGTGGGTGATTGACAAAGGGCTATTCCCGTCAGGGATGCCGGCGTCAGAACACATTTTGTCGGATGAGGAGATCTGGTCGATCGTGGTCTTCATCCGACATTTACCAAGTGCGGGGAGCCTGGGAGAACCTGCGATGTACGGTGGCGAAACCTGCGAAGCTCCGGCCCACAAAGATTCGATTAACCGCTGATCCCGCCTCCGGTCGCGGACGCTAAGGAGGGTCGGATTCCGTGCTTTGACCTGTGGAATGCAGAACGAAGGCGTGGCCTAATTGTCGTAGATTTAAACAATCACATCATATTGTGCGCTACATCACAGCGTTCTCCCGCTGGAAGGGTTCACAGTGTCCCCCATCGTGAGGGTGGGTTTTTCGTTACACAGTTGTCTTGACCGCATCTGATCTTTTTCCGAGTTTCTAAATTACCTCCAGCCCTGGCCTGCGCCGGGCAGGTGTCAGCCACACTTAATTTTTGTCCACGTCTTATTGATTACTCATTCGGAGTAACGGCAGTTCACACTTTCGTCATCATGTGCTGCGAGCTTCGGCGCAGCTGGGTACGTTTGTGTATTTGCAAGGAGTGGACATGGATTCAGTATTCGGAAAGCGATTGTGTTCTTTGCTTGTGGGCCTGGCGATTGTGGCTGGCCTCGTCCTATTGCTGCCAAAGAAGGGGAATGCCATTCCGGCATTTTCCAGGCAGTATGGAACATCGTGCAGCACCTGCCACGTGGACTTTCCGAAGTTGAACGATTTCGGAAAAGCGTTCAAAGACGCGGGATTCAAGTTCCCCAAGGACGATGAAACCTACCTGAAGGTGCCGCCGGTCATGCTGGGCGCGCCGGCGCAGAAGGAGCTCTGGCCGAAGACCATCTGGCCCGGAACCATCCCCGGCCTTCCCCCCATCGGTCTGCGGATGAATAACTTCTTCCAGGTGGTGGGTCGCAATCGCGGCAGGTTCGGCGCATACTCGGCGCCATCATCGATTCCCCAGTTCATTCCCCGTACGGATTTCGAGACGGGCCTGTTCAGCATATTTACGGCCGGCAACTTTGGAAGCGAGATCGCTTTCTGGGTGGATGACGACATCAGCGTTGCCGGCGGAAATGGCAATGGCGGGCTGGGCGACGGCTATCTCAAGTTCGTCAACATCGGGCGATTCATGAAACTGCCAAAGGACTCGCTCTCGCTAAGAGCCGGGCAGTTTGAACTCGATCTGCCGTTTACCCAGGCCCGCTCTTACAATCTCAGCGGCTACGACATTTATCAGCAGGCCAACATTGGCGCCATGAACTCGATGTTCTCTCAGCAGAATGTCAACAATGGATTCGCGTTTGCCAATGTCGCCCAGGGTGTGGAACTCAGTGGGGGCCACAGCTATGGCGGGTACCACTACTCCATCGCTGTTGTGAACCAGAACACCTCGGGTGTGGATCAGGGCTCGAATAACTCTGCCTACGTTCCGTCAGCAACCGGCAGCAACAACGGCGGCGTCGGCTTCGCCTCGGACTCGAATTTCAAGGATATCTACGGAAGGTTTGCCTACCGCTTCAATCTTGAACGTGATTCGGCGAGCCGCAACGATGTGCAGGCGGCGGGTCCGATGGGACCGCGGGACCACACTTCGCTCAGGCTTGGAACCTACTACTTCTACGGTCGCTCGGTGCAGCGCTACCTCGGCCTGACGCCGGCACCTGCCTCGGCCTCCACGGTGCTCACGGCGCGGGAGCCTTTCTACCGCGTGGGAGGCGACTTCAACTTCAACTACCGGGAGTTCAACGCCTACGGGCTCTTCATGTACGGTCGTGACCACAACCTGCTTCCGGTGGATTCCACGGGGGCTCTGATTCCGCTTCCGATCTCGACCATTCTGCCGGTGGGCTTCTTCCACGGCACGGCGGCGAAGTTCTCGGGAGGGTTTATTCAGACCGACTACATGCCGCTTCCCTGGTTCATGGCAACCATGCGCTGGGACTCGGTGAATGCGAGTGCCGATCGCATTAATGGTCTCGCGGGTTCGACCGCGGGTTCGTTCAACTCTCCGTTCAATTCGACGCGGAACCGGTTCACGCCGGGAGTGCAATTCCTCATTCACGCCAACATCAAGACGTCCTTTGAATATCAGTTCCGTCCGCAACAGGCCGTCCTGGTGGTTACCGATCCGGTGACCGGACTGCCGGTGGCGACCAATCCATTCCGAACCAACGCAGCAACGGTTGGCCTGGAGTTCGTTTACTAAATCAACGATTCACGCCGCGAAAGGGAGATCCATGAAACGCAACACACTCGTATTGTCTGTTCTAGTGCTGGCGCTGTCAGTGGCGACGTTTGCCGGAGATATCAAAGGGAAAGTCAGCGGTGTCTCGGGTGCCTCAGTGGTATGGGTTGAAGCGATTCCCGGTAAGACATTTCCTGCTCCTGAGAAGCATCCGGTCATCGACCAGAAGGGCCTGATGTTTCATCCCCACATCCTAGCCACTCCGGTGGGAACCACGGTGGAGTTTCTAAATAGCGACAATGTTGCCCACAACGTCTTCTGGACCTCGATCTCAGGAAACAAGAAGCTTGGCCACAACCTGGGAACATGGCCACGCGGCGAGAAGAAACCTTTCAAGTTTGAGCAGGCAGGCGTTGCTCCGCTGCTGTGCAACGTGCACCCGGAAATGGCGGCCTACATCGTCGTCACACCAACTCCGTACTTTGCGGAGACGGACGCTTCCGGAAACTTCACGATCTCCGGGGTTCCCGATGGCAAGTACACCGTGACGGCCTGGCATGAAGGCGCCAAGAACCAGTCCAAGCCTGTATCGGTGACTGGCGAAGCAACGGTCGATTTCACCCTCACGAAGTAGATCCATGCTTTCTCCTGGAATTGGAGAGTGCCGGCAATGTTGAATCGGTTCCGCAGCAAAAGAGTCGATGCCGATTGGCTGCATACGAACTTTCCGTGCATGATGGCCTGCCCTGCGCACACCAACGCAGGGCGGTACGTCAGCCTGATTGCCGAAGGTCGGTTCGAAGAAGCTTACCGGATCGCACGTGATCCTAATCCACTCGCCAGCATCTGCGGGAGAGTCTGCGCTCATCCGTGCGAGACGGCATGCCGCCGCGGCGAGATTGACAAACCAATTTCGATTCGCGCCCTCAAACGTTTTCTCACCGAACGCCATGGGCCGGAGTCCCGCCGTCCCTTGAATCTCAAGCCCTCCGGCATTGAGGCTGTTCCCTACCGAATCGCCATCGTCGGCGCAGGGCCGGTGGGACTCTCGGCGGCACACGACCTCGCCCTGATGGGCTATCGGGTGACGCTCTTTGAAGCTTCGCCTGTTGCGGGAGGCATGCTCTATCTCGGGGTTCCCGAGTACCGGCTGCCACGCGATGTGGTTGAGTCGCAAGTTCGCGAGATTCTCGAGACCGGGGATATTGAACTCAAACTCAACTGTGCCGCCGGGCGCGATTTCACCGTCAGCCAGTTGCGCGAGCAGGGTTATGACGCGGTGCTGCTGGCGGTTGGCGCGCACCGCAGCCGCGACCTCAGCATTCCGGGAGTTGATCTGGACGGCGTCCACAAGGGCATAGATTTTCTGCTCAACGTGAACCTGGGGTACAAGTTCACCATCGGAAAGCGCGTGATCGTCATTGGCGGCGGCAATGTCGCGATGGACGTGGCCCGCTCGGCTGCTCGCGAAGTGCTGAAGCAGCAGGGTCCGGATGACGAGGTTTCAACAGACAACATCCACGCGGTTGCCACCCACGAGATGGTGGACATCTCACTCTCTGCCCTGCGCATGGGCGCGCGCGAAGTGGATATCGTGTGCCTTGAGCCGCGCTACGATATGCCCGCAGCGCTGGAGGAGATTGAAGAGGCTGAGACCGAGGGTATCCTGATGCGCGCGGGCTATGGGCCGAAACGCATTCTGGGGAGCAACGGAAAAGTCGTCGGACTTGAATGCCTGCAAACCAAGTCTGTGTTTGACGCTGACCGGCGCTTCAATCCGACTTTCCATGCAAACAGCGAAACGCAGTTCGACTGTGACACGGTCATCCTTGCGATTGGGCAGGCACCGAATCTCGATTTCCTGAAGCCTGAAGACGGCGTGCAGATTACGCCTCGCGGACTGATCCAGGCGAATCGCGAGAGCCTGATGACCTCGCAGCCTGGGGTCTTCGCCGGTGGTGATTGCGTATTTGGCCCGCGCCTGATCATCGACAGCGTGGCCGACGGCAAGCGCGCGGCCATCGGAATTGACGAGTACCTGCGCGGGCACAAGCATCGCGATCCCATCATCGAAGTGGAAGTTCTCGACCGGCATCGCATGATTGAGAACTTCATCGATATCGCCCGCCAGCCTGTTCCCATGCTGCCTCTGGATCGCCGCACCGGTGTGACCGAGGTCGAAGTTGGCTATGACGAACAGTCCGCCATGCTGGAAGCGCAGCGCTGCCTTAAGTGCTGGATCAATACCGTCTTTGAAGGCAACGCGGCTGACGGATCAGAGTGCATTCTCTGCGGCGGTTGCGTGGATGTTTGCCCGGAACAGTGCATTCAACTGGTATCGCTGGACCGCATCTCCTTTGAGCCCGATGTTCTGCAGACGCTGAGTGAAGATCCTGCGGCGTTTGACGTCGAACTCACGGACATTGCACCTGCGGAGCTTGGAAGCATCACCGGCTCGGCCATGATCAAGGACGAGACGCGCTGCATTCGGTGCGGGCTCTGCGCACTGCGCTGCCCGGCTGGAACAATTTCCATGGAAGCCTACGAAGCTGTGCCCGCTGAACTGTCCGGACTGATTCCGGTCAGCGCCATCGGCCCCAGCGCAGCAAGACGCGGTTGAGAGGAGACCAGATTATGTCTGACGAAATCAAAGCGCCGACCACTCCGGACTCGGGAGAACTGAGCCGCAGGCGGTTCTTCGTCAAGGTCGGCATGACGTCCATCGCAGTCGCAGCCGCCGGCACCGGTGTATTCGCCTACCAGTTTCTCTCTCCCAACGTGCTTTACGAGCCATCCCCGGTGGTGAATGCCGGCAAGCCCGATCGCTATCCGCCGGATTCGGTGACTCTCGATCCCGAGACGGCGATCTATGTTGTCCGGGACCCGGAAGGGTATTTCGCGCTCTCGGCTACGTGCACGCATCTCGGCTGCCTCACGGCGTTCAAGCAGGAGCTCGGCATCATTGCCTGCCCCTGCCATGGAAGCAAGTTCAACCGCGATGGCGTCAAGATCGCCGGCCCGGCTCCCAAGCCGCTTCCGTGGCTGCGCATGTGGCTCAACGATGATGGCGAACTCATGGTGGACCGTT
The DNA here is from genome assembly GCA_903832295.1 of uncultured Acidobacteriota bacterium. Lineage (GTDB taxonomy): Bacteria > Acidobacteriota > Terriglobia > Terriglobales > Acidobacteriaceae > TOLSYN. The sequence goes on along the minus strand of CAILAZ010000196.1, from coordinate 12,845 downwards.
CGAACTCGATCGCCACCAAACAACTGGTACGGGTATAAACATGGCCAACAACATTCAGCACTATATCGACGAACTGCACCAGCACCGCATCTGGCGCTCCGTTTTCCGCAGCGGAAGCGGAGACAGCAATCTCCATCGCGCGCAGGCCGTGCAGAGCAATGTCTTCCTCCACCTGTTCGCCGTAAAATCACGCCGCCGCATGCTGGAGTTCAGCGCTACGTGGTATCTGGGTGCTCTCACCTTTGGGACCTTTCTTGTACTGGTGATCACCGGAATTCTGCTGATGCTCTACTATCATCCGTCGGTGCCGCAGGCCTATGCGGACATGAAAGACCTGCAGTTTGTTGTCTCCTCCGGCGTGTTTCTGCGCAACCTGCACCGCTGGTCGGCGCACGCCATGGTCTTTCTCGTCTTCGCCCATATGTTCAAGGTGTTTTACCGGGGCGCGTATCGCCCGCCTCGCGAGTTCAACTGGGTAATTGGCGTGGTGCTGCTGCTTATTACTCTCCTTCTCAGCTACACCGGGTATCTGCTGCCGTGGGATCAACTCGCCTATTGGGCGGTCACGGTAGGCAGCAACATTGCATCGGCCGTGCCGCTGCTCGGGCAGAAGATCCGCTTCATGATGCTCGGCGGCAACTCCGTCAATGCGAATGCGCTGCTGCGTTTTTACGTACTCCACTGCATGGTTCTGCCGCTGACCGCAATTTTCCTGATGGCCATTCATTTCTGGCGCATTCGCAAGGATGGCGGACTGTATGCCCCGGACAAGCCGGCGAAGGAGGGAACGAAATGAGCGACCCCAAGGACTTTAGCGCCAGCATGGAATCCGATTTCCGCAAGACGCCGGTACGCGTGGCCTTTGTTACCCGGCGCACCTCGCCGGCAGTCAAGTTCCGCGACGAAGACTACGTTATGACGTTTCCTGAGACCCTGATCCGCGCTGCAGTCGCGGTTCAAGTGCTCGTGGTCTTTCTTGTGTGGCTTGCACTGCTCTGGAACGCGCCGCTCGAACAACTCGCGGATCCGATGCACACGCCGAATCCGGCAAAAGCGCCCTGGTACTTCCTTGGACTCCAGGAGTTGTTGCACTACTTCCCTCCGGTGGTTGCGGGAGTTCTTGTTCCGGGACTGGTGGTCACCGCGCTGGTGGTCATTCCTTACTTCAACATCAATATCGAGGCGGATGGGATTTTCAGCAAAGACCGCCGCCGGAGGCTGGCAATCTGCTGGAGCGTAATTCCAGCACTGCTCGTCTTTCTGATCGCCTTCGACGTGTATGTCGCGGTACCTGCCACGCTGCTGATTGCGGCATTGCTCTTTGTGGCGCAGCGCACTCCAGCAGATGCCCCCAAGGGGTTCCGGAGCTGGCTGGCTTCAAAGCCGCTGTCTTTCTGGATCATGACCTGGTTTCTCATGGAATTGATGGTTCTCACCGGCGTAGGCACTTTCTTCCGCGGCCCAGGATGGTCGTGGGTTTTGCCTTGGAGGGGCTAACGTGAACGGACTCCGTAGTCTCTGGAACAAATTCTTCGGCAACAGCTCGCGGGCCTTCGGCTCCATGAGCGTCATTCTGCTTCTCTCGCTTGCAATCGCACCGGCAAAGGACTTTTTCAGCGAGTGGCGACATGCGCAGAAGAACTATGTGAAACTCATCCGCACGCGCGCCGATGCGGTCACTCTTGAGCGCCACGTTGAGCCCGGATTGCAACAGATCTGGCATCCTGAACTCGGTGTTGTGGACCGCTGCACCACCTGCCACCTTGGATTGAAGGAAGCCAGCCTCAGCAACGTTACCCAGCAGCCGTTCGCCAAGCATCCTCCGATTCCGCACTCGCTGACACAGTTCGGGTGCGTGATCTGCCATCGAGGACAAGGCACCGCAACGACCGAGCGCGAGGCCCACCACAGCACGGATTCCTGGGAAGAGCCGCTGCTTCCTGCAAACTACATTGAGGCCTCCTGCGGGCAATGCCACCTGTCGCCGCTTCGGGGCACACCCACGCTCAACGAAGGCCGCCGTCTTCTGGCCAGCGAAGGGTGCGCGCGCTGCCACAATATCAAGCTCGCGGACGGGAGCGTTGTTGTTCCCACCGACGATCCCCCCGAACTCAACCACATCGCGGATAAGACTACGCGCGAATGGATTTTTGCGTGGGTGAAGAACCCGCAGGCTTACGCGGCTTCTTCCACGATGCCGAACTTCGGATTCTCTGACGACGATGCCCGGGATATCTCAGCATTCCTGGTGGCGCAGAGCACCAAGGGACCGTACCCTGCCCGCACGGTGAAGGCTGCATCGTCTGACCCCAATACGGTTCAGCAGGGTGCCAGCCTCTATGGTCAGTCCTTCTGCGCATCCTGCCACGCCACGCAGAATGCAGCCGGAAACCTGGTTGGAGGCGACTTCGGCCCGGAACTGACGCGGGTGGGGAGCAAGCTGAAGCCGGAGTGGCTCGAGAGCTGGATTCGCGATCCTGCGACCTACGATCCGGAAACACGGATGCCTCACTTCCGCCTGGATGACAAGCAGGTTGGCTTGATCTCCAATTACCTGCAATCCAAGACAGACAGCGATCTTCTGGCAAACGTCCACCTTGAGCCCGCCACCCAGAAGCAGGCAGAGCATGGACGCGCGCTGGTGCTCGAGTATGGTTGCGCGTCATGCCACCAGATCAATGGGGTGAAGAAGCCAGAGAACTTCGCGCCCGACCTGAGCCGCATCGGGAGCAAGCCTTTCGCGCAACTCGCCTTCCCGGCAGGGGTTGAGCATACGCTGCCCAACTATCTGACTTCGAAGATCTCCAAGCCGCGCGCTTTTGGCGCCGGACTCAAGATGCCGAAGTTTGCGCTGACCACGCCGCAAGTGGATGCGCTTGCCACCGCGCTGCTCTCCCTGACCAGCCGCGCCAACGCGCTTCCAGCAAGTCTCAGAATCGCGACGCAGCATGAGTCGCACTACCAACCCGCGGGGAAAGCCGGGCAACTCATCAGCGATTTGCGCTGCTTCAGTTGCCATGCATTCAACGGTCGCGGCGGAACCATGGCTCCAGACCTCAGTTGGGAAGGCAGCAGCGTTCAGCGCGAGTGGCTGGTGGATTTCCTCAAGAATCCAAATACGCTGCGGCCGGCGCTGATTCGCCGCATGCCGAAGTTCAACCTCACCGGAGCTGAGATCAACACTCTGACCGACTACATCCTCACGGTGTATCAGAACCCGGCTTTTGATCGCGACGAGATTGCACCATCGAGTTTGACGCCGCAACTCGCCGAGCAGGGCAAGCAACTCTATTATTCCAAGTACAGTTGCCAGTCCTGTCACATGATTGACGCGCAAAAGGATAAGGGCTACATAGGCCCAGTGCTCTCACAGGCTGGACTGCGCCTGACTCCCGCGTGGACCTATCAGTGGCTGAGAAATCCGCAGGCACTGCGCCCCGGCACCATCGAGCCCAACCAGCACATGGATGACGCCGATGCAAAGGCGCTTACCGCATATCTGATGACGTTGAAATTGCGTGCCAAGCAGGGAGGAAACTAGAAATGAAAGAACGCGCAATTCTCCTTGTTCTGCTTCTCGGAATGTCGGCCTGTGCGAAACGGGCGGTGGATGCTCCTGCCAGCGGAGCTGCGGCCGTTCCGTCCGGGGCAGTGCTCACTGAGGTCAGCGGCGGCAAGCAGGTAACCCGCATCGGCGCGCTGCTTGACCAGCCGGTGGTTGTGCAGCTGAATGACGCACAGGGCACGGCCATTCCCGGTGCAGTTCTCTCTCTGTCTGGAGCACAGGGCGTAAAGTTTGATCCGGCGTCTGGCCCCACCGACGCTACGGGCCAATTCACTACGCTGGTCTCGGCTCCCGGAACCAGCGGACGTTTCCAGCTACTTGCCTCCACCACGGATGGCAAGGTCCAGTTAAAGGTCGAGCAGGTCGCACTAGGCTACGAACAGCTTCTCGGACGCCAACTCAGCAACCAGTACTGCGTCCGCTGCCACGATCCCGAGTCCACTCCCGAGCGCGTCTCCAACATGGACAACCTCGATCCCAAGCCCCACGCCTTCACCGAAGGCGACACCTACAACAAGTTCAGCGACGCTGACCTGACTGCGATTATCGGCCATGGCGGCCCCGCGTTGAACAAAGCCTCTTCGATGCCGCCGTTCGGTTTCACTCTTTCTCCGTCGGAGATCCAGGCACTCACCAGTTACATTCGCGCGATCTCCGATCCTCCGTACAGTGACACGACGAGGGTGTATGCGAGCAAGTAGTCTTCTGTTCACCGCCGCCGTGCTCTGGACATCGTGCGCGGCGGCGCAGGTTCTCTCGCCGATGGAAATCAAAGACCCAGCCCTGCGCTCGCTGCAGCAGCGGCATATGCCTGAGCTCAAGGCCATTGCCGCCAGTATCGGGGAACACAAGTTTCCCTACGCTTTCTACTTCAGCCGCAAGCTGGACATCGAAGAGCCTGAGCAGAAACAACTCGATCAGCGTTCCATTCGCTTTGAGATGTACGAGAACCGGCACGCCCTGGTGATTACGGGGAACTACTACGCTTCGTATTCTGATCAGCTGGTGGATGCCGACCACCGGTTGAGGCAGACCTACATCTACCTCGTTCTCCCGATGTTGAGAGCCGTGGTCCCAGGCCTGCAGAATGACCCCGCGATTGATGCATTCGCTTTTGAGTTCTCGCACCACGTGCGCCGCAAAGTTATTGGCGTGAGCGGCGAATTCCCGGAGAATGTGGTGTTTGTGATTCCCCGCGAGCTCGCATCCCGTGTGGTGGGCGCTCAGGATCTCACGAGCCAGCAGAGCCTGATGCTTGATGCCGAAGTCTATCGCAGCGGAGAACCTGCCCTGCTCTGGCTGGCCGGAGACAGACCGGCTCTGCCGGAGGGGCGCCGCGAGGAAAAGCCAGCGGCGATGCTGGCCAGCGTTCACCCCGCGGTTCCGGTGACGCCCGCGCTGCGTTCGCTGACATCGTCGCTGCCTGCGCTGGACCACGCCAGCGTTCCGCCTGAGCTCCGCGCGCCGATTCCTCACGCTCCAGCTACAGCTACGCTGCACGACTCTTCGCCAGAGGGGCTGAAGTCGCTCCAGGAGAGGCACCAGCCTGCGATCGAGAAGCTGGTGCAGGAGCACAACGCTGACGCACACTTCGTTTCCTATGCGCCTCCATCTTTTATTACTTTCAAGCAGGGCGCATATCTCCAACTGGCGCTCACCTCGACGCTTGATGCGGGACTCTCAGATTCGCAGTACAAGCTGGCTGCGCTCGCCTTTGACCGCCACGTCGCTCACCTGGTGCGCCCGCTGCTTGCTTACTTCAAGGACGCCGATCCCGGCTTTGATGGCATCAATTTCAGCACCACGGTGAAGATCGCGGGAGACGCGGGAAACACGCACACCCTCGCCGTCGAGTTCATACTCCCTTTTGCTGCCATGAACTGCTTCCAGCAATATGATTGCACCGGCCAGCAACTGCTGAACTCCGGGATCATCCTCATCAATGGAGAGCGCGCGGGATTGGAATTGCAAGCCGCCGAAGCCCGCTAAACTCCTCACCAGCAATTCACAAGCAGCTCTCGTCAGCCAGTCCGATAAGACTGGCTGATTGCCGCTTGCTGCCTGCGCTTTCCGGGCATCTCGTCCACCTCCCTGCGCCATCACAAGCCACGTTCTCAACGAACTGGGTGGACGTTGGAGGCCTGTATGAATGTTGATAACACCCCTCTTCTTCTGATCTGAGGCCGTCTGGCCCCGCAAGGGGAGGCATTTGTCTCCCGAGCAAGTGTCCGTGCTGACCGCCTCCCGCGACGGCCCGCGCCTTCCGATGAAAGGAGCAACGCATGCCGGCAGACGTTCTTACTTTCGGCAAAAAGCCCGCCGTGAGCGACGTGCATATCGTATGGATTACCGCAGGCCTCAGTTGCGATGGCGATTCGGTGTCCGTTACCGCCGCCGAGCAGCCCAGCCTTGAGGATGTACTCCTCGGGGCAATCCCCGGGCTTCCCAAGGTTCACTTACACAATCCCGTGCTCGCCTATGAAGTCGGAGACGATTTCATGAAGTACTTCTATCAGGCCGAGCGCGGCGAACTCGATCCCTTCGTGTTAGTGGTCGAAGGCTCCATTCCCAATGAAGAAATTAAAGCTCAGGGCTACTGGGCCGCCATGGGAACCGATCCGGAGACCGGCCAGCCGATTACAACCTGCGAGTGGATCGATCGCCTGGCCCCGAAAGCTCTGGCCGTGATGGGAGCAGGAACCTGCGCCACCTACGGAGGCATTCACGCCATGGCGGGCAATCCCACGGGAGCCATGGGGCTTGCCGACTACCTGGGCTGGAACTGGCGCTCCAAGGCGGGCCTGCCCATTGTCAATGTCCCGGGCTGCCCGGTGCAGCCGGACAACTTCATGGAGACGGTCCTCTACCTTCTCTTCCAAGCCGCGGGCCTCGCTCCGATGATTCCGCTCGACGAACAGTTGCGCCCCACCTGGCTGTTCGGAAAGACGGTTCACGAAGGATGTGATCGAGCTGCCTATTACGAGCAGGATGACTTCAGCATCGAGTACGGAAGTCCCAAGTGCCTGGTGAAGGTGGGCTGCTGGGGACCTGTGGTCAATTGCAACGTGACCAAGCGTGGCTGGATGCGCGGCGTGGGTGGCTGCCCCAACGTTGGCGGAATCTGCATCGGGTGCACCATGCCCGGCTTCCCCGACATGTTCATGCCATTCATGGACGAACCCTCAGGGGCACGTTTTTCTACCGCCGCGCTGACGCTATATGGAAAGCTGATCCGGTCGCTGCGCGCCATCACGAACAACACCGTGAACGGTGAGCCCGAGTGGCGGCGTCGCGGTCACGAGCTCATCACTGGCTATCAGCCAAAACCCGGCGCCTACGAATCGTATCCGCGCCGCAAAGCTGCCTGAGCGGAGAGAATTCACATGGGAACAATCACCGAACCATTAGCGGAAGTAACCGGCAAAAAGCGCAACCTGGTGGAGATGAACTGGGACCCTATCACCCGCATCGTGGGCAGCCTGGGCATTTTCACCAAGATCGATTTTGAAAACAAGCAGGTGGCCGAGTGTTACAGCACCTCGTCCATCTTCCGCGGCTACAGCATCTTCATGAAGGGAAAAGATCCGCGCGACGCCCACTTCATCACCAGCCGCATCTGCGGAATCTGCGGCGACAACCACGCCACCTGTGCCTGCTACGCACAGAACATGGCCTTCAATGTGAAGCCTCCCGTCCTGGGCGAGTGGATCGTTAACCTCGGCGAAGCCGCCGAGTACATGTTCGATCACAACATCTTTCAGGACAACCTGGTGGGCGTAGATTTCTGCGAGCAGATGGTGAAGGAGACCAATCCCTCTGTCTGGGAGAAGGCTCAGCATAAGAAATCACCGCATGCGGAGGCGCACGGCTATCGCACGATCGCCGACATTATGACCGCGTTGAACCCGTTCACCGGCGAGTTCTACAAGGAGACTCTGATGGTGAGCCGCCTGACGCGCGAGATGTTCTGCCTGATGGAAGGGCGCCACGTTCACCCCTCCACGCTCTACCCTGGCGGAGTGGGCACCGTCGCCACCGTACAACTGTTCACGGACTATCTCGTCCGACTCATGAAGTACGTTGAGTTCATGAAGAAGTGCGTGCCCCTGCACGATGACCTCTTTGACTTCTGGTATGAAGCGCTGCCCGGCTATGAAAAGGTAGGACAGCGACGAGTGCTCCTTGGCTGCTGGGGCTCGTTCAACAATCCTGACGTTTGCGACTACCGTTACGAAACCATGGGCGACTGGGGACGCGGAATGTTCGTGACCCCCGGCGTGGTTGTGGACGGGCAACTGGTGACCAATGATCTGGTGGACATCAACCTGGGCCTGCGAATCCTGCTCGGGAGCTCCTACTATGACGATTGGAAAAACGAGGAGACGTTCGTCAAACAAGACCCGCTTGGAAATCCGATTGACCAGCGCCACCCCTGGAACCAGACCACCACGCCGCGTCCGCAGAAACGCGACTTCCAGGGCAACTACACGTGGGTGATGTCTCCGCGCTGGTATGACAAGCGCACGGGCGACCACCTGGCACTCGATACCGGAGGCGGACCCATCGCGCGTCTCTGGTCCACTGCACTCTCTGGCCTGGTGAACAATCGCTATTTGAAAGCCACAGGAAACAGCGTGCAGATCCATCTCCCCAAGGGCATCTCGCTACCGGAGACCACCTTCGAGTGGAAGATACCGCAGTGGAGCAACGCCATCGAGCGTGATCGCGCCCGCACCTACTTCCAGGCCTATGCCGCGGCAGCCGCACTCTACTTCTGCGAGAAAGCCATGGAAGAACTCCTCGCCGGACGCTCCAAGACGTGGACGCCGTTCAAGGTTCCGGAAGAAGCGATCTCATGCGGCTTCCATGAAGCGGTACGTGGAGTTCTCTCGCATCACGTTGTGATTCGCGAGGGAAAAATTGCCAATTACCATCCCTACCCGCCGACCTGCTGGAATGCCAATCCGCGCGATGTGTATGGAACGCCCGGCCCTTACGAGGACGCGGTTCAAAACACGCCGATATTTGAGGAGAATGGCCCCTCGAACTTCAAAGGCATCGACATCATGCGGGCGGTGCGCAGCTTCGATCCCTGCCTGCCTTGCGGCGTCCACATGTACCTTGGAGACGGCAAGGTACTACAGACGCGGCACTCGCCGATGTTCGGCGCGGCGGACAACAAATGAGCGGGCTCGGCAACAATGAGTTCCAGGCCTACGCCGGGCGCATGGAACAGATGGTGCAGCGGGTCTCTGCCCTGGAAGGCGAAGCCGCGCGCAGCGCAGCGCTCGACCTCCTCCAGTCCACAATGGATCTCCACGGTGCAGTACTCTCACGCATCGTGGAACTCCTGGACGGAAGTGAGAGCGGGCGGGCATCGCTTGCAAAGCTCGGCAGCGATCCTCTTGTCTGCGGAATGCTCGTTCTTTACGGCGTGCATCCCGTCGCGCTGGAGGATCGCGTGGCGCGCGCCGTCGAAAGCGTACGTCCGCAGCTTCGCAAGCAGGGCGGCAGCGTAGAACTGCTCGCCATCAACGACGCCGCCGTTCGGCTCAAAATTGAGAGCTCCGGACATGGCTGCCACTCGACGGTCGATGCGCTCAAAGCAACGGTCGAACAAGCCATCTTCGAGACCGCGCCTGAAATTGCTGAGGTCATCGCCGAGGGAGCGCCTGTCTCCGGATTTGTTCCACTCAACGTGCTCCAACCAGCTGCAAGAGAGGAAAAACGCTATGAAGAATCCGCCGCGTGACATCAGCGCCCACACCAATGGGACCAAGCGCGCAGAAGAGTGGGCCTACCAGGGCCAGAAAGAGGCGGGGCGCGAGGGCAAGGGCCGCACCGCACGGGACGCCACTGGAATCAACGCTGCCCGTCGTGCGCCCATCGATCCACGGATGCCGCATTTGCCGCCCGCCTGACGCATGGACACAGTCGCCGGCAACACCGTGCGCGCATCGCTCGCCACCCTGCGGCAGTTCGTTCGCAAACCGCGGGAGAAGGCGGAGTTCTGCGAACTCTGCGCCGCCTCTATCGCGCCTGCCCACCAGCATCTGCTTGAGTTGGAGCAGCGCCGTGTAGCATGCTCGTGCGACGCATGCGCCATTCTCTTCGGCGGAAACGCCCGCCAGCGCTATTCCCGAATTCCACGGGACGTCCGCCCGCTGCCCGGCTTTGTGATGGACGATCAGGAATGGGAGAGCCTCCTCATTCCCATCAACCTCGCGTTCTTTGTCCACAGCACTACCGCCGGAAGGGTGATTGCGCTATATCCCAGCCCCGGCGGGGCGATGGAGTCGTCGCTTGACCTTGAGTACTGGAACTCCATCGTCGCGCGCAATCCTGTTCTCGAGAGGTTTGAGCCCGACGTGGAAGCGCTGCTTGTCCATCGCCTCGCTTCGCCCCCGCGCTACTACCGTGCACCAATTGACCAGTGCTTCCGCCTCGTGGGCATACTCCGCACGCACTGGCGTGGTCTGTCAGGTGGGCAGGAAGTCTGGCAGGAGATCGACAACTTCTTCCTCAATCTGGAGCGCGCAATCACCGGAGAACCGCGTGCCTGATCTTCAGTTCCAGATCGATTCGGTGGAGGCGACGCCCAACGCGGCAGTGCCCCAGCTTACATTCAAGGTGCGCGCGACGGACTCTGAGCCGCAACCGATTCACTCCGTCGCCCTGCGCGTGCAGATTCAGATTGAGCCGGTCCGGCGCCGCTACACCCCCGCTGAGCAAGAGCATCTGCACGAACTCTTCGGAGAGCCGGAGCGTTGGAGCAAGTCCGTGCACCCGCTCCTTTGGACCAATGCGAATGTAAACGTCCCGGCGTTCCTCGGCAGCACGGTCATGGACGTTCCAGTTCCCTGCACCTTTGATTTCAATGTCGCCGTCACCAAGTACATTTACGGGTTGGAGGCCGGGGAGATTCCCGTGACCCTGCTGTTCAGTGGAACCATCTTCCACAACGTCCACGGCAGCCTCCAGATTGCACAGATCCCATGGAATCGCGAGGCCTCCTTCCGCCTGCCGCTGCACGTCTGGAAACAGATGATGGACCTCTACTATCCCAACACTGCATGGCTCTGCCTGCAGCGAGATGTCTTTGAGAAGCTATACGAGTTCAAGGCGCGACACGGCATACCCACCTGGGAGCAGGCACTGGAGCGCATTCTCGAGCGCACCGCCGAGGTTCAATCATGAATCACGAACTTGTCCGCAAAGTTGCCGATGCTGTTCTCTACGAGGGCTATATGCTCTACCCGTACCGGCCCTCCGCCATCAAGAACCGGCAGCGGTGGACCTTCGGCATTCTCTACCCGCCGGCCTTCCCCGAGGTTCGCCTTGGCACCGAGCGTAACAGCATGCACTCGGAGTGCCTGGCGGAAACCACTGCCGACGCCTCGGTGCGAGTGGAACTCAGATTCCTGCATCTACTCGCCCGGCAGGTTGAGCGCGCAAACGGCATGGACTCCTTTGAAACCGTATCGGCTTTGGGCGTGGACGATGAACTCTTCGAGAGCTGGGATGAAGCCCTCGAACGGTCGGTGGTTATCGAACTCGCAAATCTCAATGCTCCACAGCAGCTTTCCTTCCGCTTCCCGGCCAGTGGGGAGACCGAACCACTGCACGACCGCGGCGGCCGTCTCGCAGGGCGCATCGCGCGCACACAGCACGAAGTTCGCGGAACCATCTCGGTCTCGTTTCGCCACCTTGATGAAAAGCTGGTGCGGTTGGTGATCGACGTGTTCAATGACACGGCACTGGACTCCCGGTCGGCCAGCCGCAACTCTGCCCTGCTCTGTTCGCTGCTTTCGGCTCATTCGATTCTCACGGCCAGCGGCGCGCAGTTTGTTTCTCTGCTCGATCCGCCTGAGCATCTGCGCGAAGCCGTGGACGCTTGCCGCAACGTCGGCAACTTCCCCGTCCTCGCCGGAGATTCTCCTGAGCGCGACATGATGCTCTGCTCTCCAATCGTGCTCTACGATTACCCGCAGGTCGCACCCGAGAGCGCGTCCAGCTTCTTCGACGCAACTGAGATGGATGAGATGCTCACCCTGCGCGTAATGACCCTGACGGATGAGGAGAAGTGCGAGATGCGCCGCGCTGACAGCCGCGTTCGCGAACTTCTTGACCGCACCGAGCAGAGTGCCCGCCAGCAGCTTGCCAGAACTCACGGCGTGATACGCAGCATGCATTCCACCAACGAGGAGTCGTGATGGATTGGAATCCGGAGTCCGACAGCACACCGCTCAGCAGCGTGACCTCCTGTGGCATCGAACTCAGGACCGGAGATCGTGTTCGCCTCTGGCCGCGGAAATCCGCCGACATCATGGACCTGGCTCTGCGCGGGAAAGCTGCCATCATCGAAGCCATTGAACGCGACTACGACGAGCGAGTCCACCTCGCCGTTGTCCTGGAAGATGATCCTGGGCGCGATCTCGGGATGCTTCGCCAGCCCGGCCACCGCTTCTTCTTCTCGCCCGAAGAGGTCGAACCGCTCGGACTCCCCAATGAGGCTGGCCATGACTGAGGGGGCGACATGATTCTGATCGCAGGCATCGGCAATATTTTTCTAGGCGATGACGCATTTGGAGTGGAGGTTGTGCGCCGTCTGTCTTCTCGCGGGCTGCCGCCAAACGTGAGCGTTGTTGATTTCGGCATTCGCAGCTACGACCTTGCTTACGCACTCATGGAGCCGTGGAAGCTCATCATCCTCGTCGATGCGCTGCCGCGTGGAGGAACACCCGGCACCTTGTATGCCATGGAGCCGGAGCTTATTCACGCGGGAGAAGCGTCCTCAAGCTTCGACGCACACACCATGAATCCTGTCAGCGTTCTGCAACTCGTGAGCGCTCTCGGAGGCTCGCCTGGCCGCCTTCTCGTTGTGGGCTGCGAACCGGCGAGTATGGAAGCAGACGACTTCGGCCAGATCGGGCTCAGTCCACCCGTCGAGGCCGCTATCGACGAAGCCCTTCGCATGATCGAGCAGTTAATCGCAGACGTTCGCAAGCCAACCGCGGCATAGCCGCTGAAAGGAGAAGTCATGTCCATCGGAAAAGTCTTCAAGTGGGGAACTCTCGCCGCTACCATCTACTCCGTATATTTCTTTCGCGGAGATCTGCAACGCTACGTCAAGATGAAGATGATGTAGCGCGACGCACGCAAGACAGCCCCGGAAAAATCCGGGGCCGTCCTGCAATCGTGCAAGCAGACATTCATCCACACAGAACCGAGCCGCCGTTCACGTTGAGCACCTCTCCGCTGATGTGCCGCGCCCAATCGG
>CAILAZ010000195.1 GCA_903832295.1 uncultured Acidobacteriota bacterium | reverse complement strand
CTCCAGGTTCTGCACCACCGCGCTCTCGTTGTTCTCGTTACGCGCCATCTCGCCCAGCAGGTAAAGCCGTTGCGCGTTTGCCTCACCCGTCGCCTGCGCTGCTTCCAGCAGTGCGCGGCTCTCGCGAATGTTTGTGTGCCGCAGTGCCGCTGCCAGCGCCACCTGCACGTTGCTCATTTCGTCCGCGCTCGCCTTGCTTTGCAGATGCGCATACGCATGCGCCGCGTCGCTCCAGCGTCCCGCCTTCGCCAGCGCATCGCCCCGTGCCTTCTCCTCGGCGTAGGTACCCTCCAGCTCACTGCCCAGCGACGTCAACTGCACCGCAGCCTCCGCCGCTTCCGCGCTCGCCGGCATGGTGAAGTAGAGATGCTTCAGAATCTCCACCCCGCGTTCGGAGTGCTGCGTCGAGTGCAGGTAACTCTTGCCCAGCGCCAGTTCCACGGAAGCTTTCGTCGGCAGCCTGTGCGCCTCCAGGTACGCAATCGCCTCCTGCGTTTTGCCCTGCGCGTTCAGCGCGCTGCCGTAAACATCCACCACGTCGTTCTGGAAAATCGACTCTGGCATCTCGGTGTCAAAGTTGCGCAGCATCTCCACAACTTTCGCGCTGTTGCCCTGCGCGCCATACGAGATCGCTTCCAGGTAGCGGATGTAGTCGCTCAACTCGCCCGCGTGTGGCTTCGCTTTCTCCAGTGCAACAATCGCCTGCGGATACTGCTCATCGAGCACGTGAGCGTAGCCCACGGCAAGCCATGCCAGTCCACCGGCATCGCTGCCCGCATTCCTCCGCGCGTAGTCTTCCACTCCGGTGTAGGCCGCGGGCGTGCGGTTCTCCACCAGTTGCCGCGCCATCACCTTCAGGTTGGCTGAAGCCACAAAGGCGCGCGTCATCCGTCGCACCTTCGCCGGGGTCGCTTTCTGCTTTGCGGCAGCGCGACCCGCCGCCGGGCTCACGCGCTTACCTGGCTTCTTCTTCGCGGCTGTTTTCGCGGGAGCGCTCTTCTTCTTCGCTTGCGTCTTGTGGGTGGGAGGCTTCGCCGGAACCGCGTCCTGATGGGCCGCGGCCAGAGTAGTAAACGTCAACAGAATGACTGCAAGGAAACGGAGCTTTATGGACATGACACCTGATTGCAGTTTAACCCGGAAACCCAGGTCCCATCGCGCTCCGGTTGTTATCTGCAAGGATTCTTAGCAGCTCCTGGGTAAAGTAATCTACGTCTCTCACGCTTTCGCCGTAGCGCTTATGGTAGGCTCCCCGGCTCTTCTCAATGTCGTCATGCAGCCTTGCATAAAGATCGCCGCGCGCACGCCCCTCTGCAACCTTGGTCTGGTTGTAGAGCTTGATCTCCTCCACCAGCAGCTTGGCAAAGCGCCGCGCCTTCTCATGAGCCTCGTCCAGCACTGGTGCCACCGGTACTACAGGCTCCTGAACCACCGGCGCAGCGGCAGGCACAACTGCTCTGGATGCGACCTCGCTTGCCGCTGTTGTATAAGCGGGTTCAGCTGCAACAATGGGTGCCACCGCCGGGGCAGCGATCGCCCGCTGAGGGATCGCTGCCGGAACAGCTGCCGCGGCTCGCGGAGCCTCCCTTGCGGGCTGCGGCACTCCCTTGCGGTATGCCTGCAGATCCATTGTGAGCTGCGCCACCTGCACCAGAACCTCAACCCCAGCAAGATCGCTGTCATGCTGCTGCACTGCGAGCAGCAGTGCCGCCACTCGCTCTTTCAGTCGCACCGGAATGAGCAGAACTTTCGCGCTTCCATCCAGCCCCAGCTTCGCAATGAAAACCGGATCAAGCTCAGACGCCAGCGCCACTACGCCCGCACATGAGGCGATGACCTTAGCCGCAATCCCGCCGGAACAATCCATCGTCGCGCGCTTGAAATTCTCCACTGCCGTGAATTCCAGGCAGCTCCAGCCCATCGCATGCGTTCCTCGCAAAATCAGAAGTCCACAGCCTGGAGTAATCGCCGAAGTTGCTGCCAGCAGTCCCTCCAGGGCTTCCGTCTGCGTTCTGCACTCCGCAATCAGCACCGCCCCGTCGCGCAGTTCCTTTGAGTGGTCGGTCGCCGCGGGCTCCATCGCCAGGGCTGCTTCCATCCTGCGCGCCACATCGGCCGCAATCTCCAGTGCGCGCTCCTGGAGCGCATCCTGGCAGGCTTTGGCGGCAATCTCCCGGATTCGATCTTCGTTCGGCATTGCTATGTCCGGCGCGGCTCGCGGCAGGAGCGCGTTTTATGGGATGATCGGATTATGGTGTTCACTTAGCACCCTGTCAATGTTCTAAGAGGTTCCTGCCCTGCGTCCCCTCGTCCATCGGTAGCAGCCCAGCGATTGCACTTTTGTCATCTCCACCTTTCACCCTATACAATGTGCCACTGGACATTTAATCGCGCAATTTCTGAATCGACGGACGAATGGAAGCCATCGAAAACAAAGTAGCAGAGCCACCGAGCGAAGAAAGCATCCTGGTTGACGCGGCACGCTCCGGCGACATCGGTGCCTTCGAATCCCTGGTACGGCGGTACGATCGGAACGTCTTCCGCATCGCGCAGCACATCACGCAGAATCGTGAAGATGCTGAGGACGTGGTGCAGGACGCATTTCTGAAGGCCTATCAGAACCTGGGACAGTTTCAGGGGCAATCGAAGTTCTACACCTGGCTGGTGCGGATCGCAGTCAACGAAGCGTTGATGCGTTTGCGGCGGAGACGCCCCGAACGCATGGTTTCAATCGATGAGGACGTAAAGACGGAAGAAGATTCCATGCCGCGCGAAATCGCGGACTGGTCTCCCAACCCCGAGCAGCAGTACACGCAGGCCGAGTTGAAAGAGATTCTGGGAAAGACCATTCAGGGACTTCCCACAAGTTTTCGAACCGTGTTTGTCCTGCGTGACGTTGAGGGGCTTTCGACCGAAGAGACCGCATCGGCCCTGGAGTTGAGTGTTCCGGCTGTGAAGTCGAGGTTGTTGCGCGCACGATTGCAGTTGCGCGAGCGCCTCAACAAGTATTTCAAACGACGTGATGGAGACACCAAACCGTGAAATGCTCTGACTTCTTGAAAGAGCTGACAGACTACCTCGACAACACCATGGACACCCACACCAAGGCCGAACTCGAGGAACACCTGCAGTGGTGCCACAACTGCTACGTCGTATGCAACACCACCAAGAGCACCATTGAAATCTACCGCGACTCCAAGCTTTACGAACTGCCCGACGAGCTTCGCAGCCGCATCCACTCCGCCATCATGACCAAGTGCCAATGCCAGAAGGCTAGCCAGGAAGCTGGGCTTTCCTCTGAGACTCCCACTCCTGGAGAGAAGGCCTCTACCTAGCCAGGGTGTTCTGAGCAACAGAAAAGGCCCAGCGGCAAGCTGGGCCTCTCTCATGCTCGATATCAGCGGCGCTTTGCGTGCTTCTTGTCCGGCTTTTCCTTCTTGCCGCCGTGCTTCTTCTCGGCTTTCTTCACCGACTTCTTCGCTACTGGCTTCTTAGCCTCGGCCTTCTTCGTAACCGGCTTGGCGTGATTCGCAGCCTTGACTGGCGGCTTGTGCGCCTTCTTCGGGGCAGCCTTCGCAACTGGCTTCGGCTTCCCAACTGCCTTCGGCTTTGCGACAGCCTTCGCCGGGGCCTTCAGGGGTTTCGCCGGCTTAGCCTTTGGCTTCGCAGCTGGAGGAGCCACCTTCTTTGCAGCAGGTTTGGCCTTCGCTGCTACTGCGGCCTTCTTCTCAGGAGCCTTCTTCTCGGGAGCGTTCTTCTGCGGTGCAGCTTTCACAGCAGGCTTGGCCTCAGGCTTTGCCTTCACTGCTACGCTCTTCTTTTCCGGAGCTGCCTTGGCTTGCACCACGACCGGCTCAGCCTCCTCCACAGCAGGCTTTGCCACAGGCGTTGGGACTTTCTTGGCAGCAGCGCGTCCCCTGCGCACAGGGGCAGGCGGAGGCGGCGGAGGCGGCGGCTCGAAGGGAGCGAGAAACTTCATGATCTCGCCTTCCGAGCGCAGCTTACCATCCAGCAACAGCAGAAACGCTTCGCGGCAAATCTGCGGATACTCTGGCAGCTGCGGCGTAATTCGCAGCGTCGCCATCTCCGTATATGGAATCTTTTCCTGTAGCTGGCGCCATTTCCCAAAGAAATTCTTGATCTTCTCGTCCACCGTCTTGTTGCGTCCTGTCACGTCAAGGTAGAGCAATGCCTCGGGCTTCGCCGTCGAGAGCACATTCCACGCGCCGGAGTTCAGCGCAGCTTCCTTGGAGAGCAGCTTCTTGGAGAGCTCCTTGGCGTCATTGTCCAGCCGCTTCCAGGAGGCCACAAATTCGCGGTGCGGAATCAGCTTCTGAATTGCCGCAATCTCGGCTTCGCCCAGCTTGGAGGTCAGGAAGTGCATGACTGCCGGAGCCGCATCCACGGCGATATTGAAGTCGGTCATCGTGGCGCGGGTCTTCAACAACTGGGCCAGTTCGGGAACGTCGGCCTTGGCCACCGTCCACTTGGGACAGAGAACCTTGAGCCAGCCTTCTTCCTCCAGCGCCTTCATTACCGCGATGGGATTCTCTTCATGCGCAATCTGCTCGATCTCGTATCCAATGCCGCGGCTGCCGAGGAACTGGATGTACTCACCCTCGCGGGCCGAGTCGTAGCGGGTGCGGGTACGTTCCTCCATCTCCCATCCGAAGCGCGCCATAAACCGCGAGGCGCGAACCAATCGCGAGGGATCTTCCAGAAACGCATAGCTATGCAACACGCGAACCTGCCGTGCTTCGATATCGGCAGCGCCATTTGCAGGGTCAAGCAGAAGACCGAGTGAGCCCTCATTCAGCGATAACGCCATTGCGTTGAATGTGAAATCGCGGCGCTTCAAATCGTCAGTGATTGTGGCGGGAGTAACCGCCGGCGCTTTGCCGGGCTTATCGAACACTTCTGTCCGCGCCATGCCAATCTCAGCCCGTGTACCGTGGACGATGGCGTGTATGACATAGAAATGCTGATCGACCATGTCCACGATTCCGCCAGCCTTCTCAAGATCGCGTTGAAACTTGAGTGGATTACCTTGAACGGTAAAATCCAGATCGCGGATGGGGAATCCGGTCAAAATGTCGCGGATCGCCCCTCCCGTCAGATAGACGTTCATTCCGTGGGTACGGGCGATTTGCTGAACCAGACTTACCGTCCGCATCTGCTCGGGCGATAATCGGCTCTCCATTGTGTATATGTAATCGGCCATTGTATTTAAGGCAACAAAATCAATTACTTACCTATCGGCAAGGAACAACGCTCTCTCTGCTGCCATAACTCATTTGCAGATAGCTACTTACAGGGAAATGCCACATTTCCGCTACAAACTTCAGACGATATCACAGAGGGCAGGTGGTTGGCTACTCTGAAAGCGGAAACCATTGATCCGATGGGGAATGCCGCTCCCAGTAACCGACTGACCACCCCGGCGAGATTTTCCCCCCACACCCGAAGCGAGCGGTGCGACAATCAGGAAACGCTCTGGGTTGTGGCGACAAAAACATGCCACGCCTAATGGGACAGATCATGGCATCCACGCATAAGAAAGTCATCGTCCGCAAGATGGATCGCGATAGCATGCAGGGCTACGTGGCGTCGGAGAGTTTTCTGGCCGGGGGCAAAGTTGAGCTGTTGAACACTGCTGGGAACGTCGTCCTGATCGACACGAGTGAGGTCAAGGGTGTGTACTTCGTTCGCGACTTCTCTGACTTCAACTCATTGCAGCGCAAGACGTTTACTACCCGTCCCCGGGTGGAAGGCCTGTGGGTGCGGCTGCGCTTCCGGGACGCTGAGTTGCTCGAAGGGCTGATGCCAAACGACCTTACGCAGGTTCGCGGTGAGGGCGTTTTCCTGAATCCGCCGGACACTCGTGGGAACGTGCAGCGGATATTCGTACCCCGCGCTGCGATCTCAGAACTAACCGTGCTTGCCGTGATCGGCTCTGCTGCCAAGCGCCGCCGTCAGGCTGACACCGAGCAACAGACACCATCGCTTTTCACCGAACTTCCGGTTGAGTAGCTGGTGGAAATTCTCTTCACCTTTTTCTAGCGTCTAAGGTGTTGATCCTGTAGGCTAGCCGCAACATGAAACTCTTTGAGGTTGCACAGAGACTGGGTGCATCGCTGGAGAATGCCGATCCGGAGACCGAAGTCACCGGAGTCGCAGGCATTGAAGAAGCGAGCCCGCAGCAAATCACCTTCATCACCAATTCCAAGTACGCCTCCATGGCCAAATCCACCAAGGCTGCGGCGATTCTCGTAACCCCTGAGTTCCCTGCCGCCGGCATCCCCGTGCTGCGCCATGCCAATCCCTACCTGGCTTTTGCGCGCACGCTGGAGTTCTTTTGCCAGGCACCGCGCTATGAGGCGGGCGTTCACCCCACGGCGGTCATCGATCCAACGGCAGTCATCGGCCCCGGCGCCCACATCGGACCTTACGTGGTGATTGATGCCGGAGCGGTCATCGGAAGGGATGCGGTGCTCCTTGCGCATGTCGTGATCTACCGCGGAGCAAAGATCGGTGACCGCTTCTTTGCCCATGCTCACTCCCAGGTTCGCGAATACTGTGAACTCGGCAATGACATCATCCTGCAGAATGGCGTCGTCATCGGGGCTGACGGTTTCGGCTTTGCCCGCGACGGAGCCGCCGGATGGCACAAGATTGTCCAGTCGGGGATTACGAAGCTCGCCGATCGCGTGGAAGTACAGGCGAACTCCTGCGTGGACCGCGCGAGCATCGGCCAGACCACCGTGGGCGCAGACACCAAGATCGACAACCTGGTACAGGTGGGCCATGGGTGCCATGTCGGCGAGCACTCGATGCTCTGCTCGCAGGTGGGGCTTGGCGGATCTTCGCACGTCGGCAGCAATGTAATTCTCGCCGGACAGGTTGGCGTTGCCGGGCACCTCACCATCGGCGATGGCGCCATCGCTACCGCGCAGACCGGCATACCGAGTGACGTTGCCGCCGGAGCCACGGTAAGCGGCTATCCTGCGATTGAAAACCGCCAGTGGCTGCGCGCGGTGGCTGTGTTTAACAAGCTGCCGGAGTTGGCCAAGGCAATTCGCAAGCTCAATCGAGGCGGCTCCGAGTAGCTCTGAATGCGCGGTGCTCTCAATTTGCATCCCATTAAAGAAGGCGCGTGAACGCGATGGAAGACGGCAGGCAGTTCGAGGTGGTTGACGGCGGCAAGTTCGATGAGAAAAAGCCGATCTCTGTCCTGCTGCTCGATGATCGTGAGGAGAACCTGCTTGTCCGCTCCACGATTTTGCGCCAGAAGGGTTACCACATCGTGACCGCTGCCTCCATCCAGGAGGCTGAAAGCAAGCTGACGGAAATCGACATCGCTGTTCTGGACTACCACCTGGGCGCGGGGAAGTTTGGCACCGAGGTTGCGAACACCTTGCGCGAGAAGCGCCCTGAAGTTCCCATCATCATTCTCTCCGCCACCCTGGAGCGTAAATTCGGCGGTATCGCCGATATGCATTTGCTCAAGGGCAGCAGCTCCGTTGATGACCTTGTCCAGGCGCTGCGGAGCTTTGAGGCAAAGCGCCGTGGACGCCCCGTGGTGGTTGATTCGCGCGACTTCTACTACTCGCGCATCATTATGGCCATGGGCGATGACATGGTGATTGAGATCCTGGACCGCGACGGAAACTGGCAATACGTCAACGACTACTTCGCCGCCCTCAGCCACCGGCGCCGTGGATGGTACATTGGGCGGAATATTTTTGATCACTTCCCTGAGATGCGCGACGAGTGGGGAGAGATCATCCGCACCGTGGCTGACACACGCGAGACCTACATAGACCGGCGCAACCACCACGCCATGCCGCACCTCCCAGCCGAGTCGCAGCACTGGCAGTGGAATGTCCTGGTCTTCCCCATCAAGTTGCACAATGGACAGGACGGAGTTGTTCTCAGCGCTCGCCTGATCGAGCGAAAGTAGCCACTGTCCAGAGTAGAATGTTGCTATGAACGTTCGCGACCGTCTGCTTGCCGCCTGTGCAACCGCTTCCGTGCTTCTTGCCGCTGGATGCAACTATGTGAAGCCCGTCATGTATATCGATATTGCGAATCACTCCGGACGGACCATGATCAACATCGAGGTGACGCACCCGACGGGGATCTTTGGGCTGCCTGAGCTTCGCGGCGAACAACTGCACCAGCACATGGCTCCCATCGGAACCCCATGCAAGTTCAGCATCGCATTTGAAGATCAGTCCGGAAAGAAGTACGCGCAGAACTTCGAGATCGGCACCAAGTGTCCCACGGAGATCTCATTCGATATCGGCGAGGGAATGAGCATCACCGAGAGGCAGGTCCGGCCGTAGCGGAAGCTTGGTACTGCTGGGGCAGCGCACTCGCGATAGCGGCGCGAACCGCCACCAGCAACTCATCGCGGTTTGCAAACTGATGAGGATCGAGGGGGGCGTGAAAGTGCACTACTACTTCGCCCGGGTGCAGTGCCCATCCGCCCTTGGGCCACGCTTCATGACTGCCCACAATTGTAATTGGAACCACGGGAACCCCGGCGTCCATCGCCAGGTGGAATGGACCCTTTTTGAATGGAAGCAGGCTGCCATCGCGCGAGCGCGTCCCCTCGGGAAACACCAGCATGGCCTGTCCGGACTGCAACACGCGCACAGCATCGCGCACGCTCTCAATGGCAGCCATGCGGTCTGAGCGATTCACAGAGACGAATCCGGCAGCGCGCATCGCGCGTCCGAAGAGCGGAATCCGGAACAACTCCTGCTTGGCGATTGCGGAGATGCGACCCAGCATTGGGGTGATAAGCGGCGGGTCTAGGTTCGAAACGTGATTCGGCATGTACAGATAGGCGCGGCCACTCTCCAGCCGTTCGCGTCCCACGCTGCGCACTCGAATACCCACCAGGCGCGGCCCCACTCCCGCAGACCACATGGAGAGATTCCATAGCATATCGATCCGGCCAGTGAAAAACAGCACTGGAAACCCGATCAGCGCGGTAGCAATCGCGCAGGCAATCCACACCACCACGCAGACGAAGAGACGTATCACTTTGCTTCCGCCTCCCCGCGAAGGAATGCGGCACGCCGGCTCCGCATGGCCGCGGTCACACCCTGCACCTCTTCCAATTGATAATCATCGATCTTGTGCAGGCTCAGCGGAAGGTCCACTTCTCGCAGTTCCCCGCTTGCAGAATTCACCTTGAGATGTACGCTGCCTTTGGGGTCGTGCTTCAGGAGAAACTGGTTCAAGTCGCCCGCGACGACGCGCCCGTCGGCCTCCACAATCACATCACCCACTGCCAGATGCAGCCTTGATGCAGCCGAGTTCTCATCCACCCGCACAATGGTTCCGGCTTTCCCGGGAGCGCGCGACGTCGCAAAACCTGCATAGGTCTGCTCGCCCTGATGATGTGCAAGCGTCAGCCCAACATAGGCAAAGGACTGGTCGTAAGGGAGCTCATCCGTACCGGAAACGTAGCGCGTGAAAAAGTCGCGGAAGTCACTTCCCGTTAGTACTTCCAGAGCCAGCCGCACGCCTTCCGAATCGTCGAAATAGCTTCCCTGCTGGGCGTAGCGCCGGTTCATGTACTGGAAAAGATCGCGCAGACAGCGCTGTCCGTTCGTCAACCGTCGCATTTCAAGATCAATCAGGAATCCCAGTATTTCTCCCTTGGGGTAGTAGGAAATACTGCGGTCGGCACGATGATAGTTGGGATAGCCATCGAACCAGGTATCCAGGCTAGACTCCTCCACTGACTGTGTCAGCCGAGCGCTGCGCACCTGCAGGCCCGCGATGACCGAAGCCAGGTGAGCCAACGAGCGCTTCTCATCCATCAACCCGGCCCGCACCTGGATCAGATCGGCCACGGTGCTCGTTACGCCCTCGCTGAACCACAGGGCGCGTGAATACTGTTCATGCGTGTAATCAATCGGCTCCAGCGACTTTGGCCGAATGCGCTTTACGTTCCACAGGTGAAAGAACTCGTGCGCGGAGACTCCCGCCGCACTGGTCACGTCCTGCCTAAACCTATCCGCGCCCACATCGATGGCCGCGGAATTCATATGCTCCATTCCACCGCTGCCGGAGCCACGCGCCACCAGGTAAAGGAAGGTGTACTCCCCGTAGGGACGGTCTTGCATCCAGTCCACGCCAGCCGCGGTGATCCTTCTCAGCATGTATTGCAGCGCCTGCAAATCCACGTCGGGTGAATCCACCGCCACGTGATACGCCGCGCCATCCTGCTCAAAGCTGCTCTCGTAAAGCTTCCCGAAGAGTGCGGGAGAGTCCACGAGCCGGTCGTAGCTCTCGGCTGAGGCTGAAGCGTCCTGCAACTCCTCTGCCGCACGCGCACCAAACACGCCACCATCGCGCAGCTTCCATCCTGCCGGGGCGTCCATCACGCGAATCGTGACCTTTGCAGCGCGCTGGTCCGGGCGATAGGCGAGCACCTCTGCCCAGTTGAAGAACCCATGCTGCGCATCCAGGCTTGCGCCGAACGGTCCCGCATCGTTCGTCACAATGTCATAGCTGAAGGTTGCGCAGGGAAAACTCCCCGAGGTGGTCAACTCCCACGTAGTCTTGTCTCGCTTCTCCGCCCGCGCCTCGCCGGTTTGGCAGCCATCACAAAGCCATCCCGGAACACCTTCGTAGGCCTTCACGTGATTCACATTCACCGCGAAATCGCGCACCTCATACAGCGCATTCCACACCGGAAGCTGAAACTGCGCTACCGGCTGGTGCGTGACCGCATCCACGTGAACGATGTGTTCAGCAGCGCGTTTGAGAGACACACCGTAAGTTACGCCCTCGGACGGACACCAGAATGCCGGCTCCTGGGCCGTCAGGGTTCCGGCAACAAACATCAAACTCGCAATCCACTGCCACCGACTCACTCTACGCATGGTCACCTTGCCGGGCTCTGAGCGCTGCCGGGAGCTTCTCGTAAATTCCGCCAAAGCCGCCATTCGAGAGGATTGCCACTACGTCGCCGGAGATCAGCTCCGGAGTGATCTTGCTGATGATCGCCTCCACGTCGGCGCATTGCTGCGCCGCAACATCGCGCGCATTCAAATCAGCCACAACCTCGGCCACGTTCAGCCTCTCTTCCGGTTTCAGCACATCTGTGGTCTTGAAGAAGACGCTGGCGATTGCAACCCGATCCGCCATCGCAAGACT
Organism: uncultured Acidobacteriota bacterium; assembly: GCA_903832295.1. Classification (GTDB taxonomy): domain Bacteria; phylum Acidobacteriota; class Terriglobia; order Terriglobales; family Acidobacteriaceae; genus TOLSYN. Next base: position 6,612 of record CAILAZ010000195.1, on the reverse strand, counting down.
CTCCACAAGTTCGTGCTGGAAGACATTCCGCCGCAGGGTATTCGAGCGTGGCTCAAGAACGGCCCACAGGCGGCGTCCTGCATATCGTTTTCTCAGCGCTCTCAGCGTGGCTGCGATCGCCGTGGGATGATGCGCGAAATCGTCGATGATCGTCACGCCCGCAACCTCGGCCCGCACTTCCAGCCGTCGCTTCACGGAGCGGAATCCGCGCAGCGCCTCGCCGATCGTCTCCGGAGCGATTCTATAAGCGTGGGCCAGAGCTGCCGCCGCCGTGGCATTCAGCACGTTGTACTCGCCGGCCAGCGGGAATTCGAAATCTGCAAAATGCCTGCCGTCGCGAAACACTGTCCAACTCGTGCTGGCTGCCCTGTACTGCACATTCTCGATTCTCCAGAACGAGTCGCTCGCAAAGCCATAGCGCTCCACCGCACAAAATGCGTGCTCCACGCATTCACTCACGTTCGCGCTGCCATCCCACGCGATCACTCGTCCGCGCCGCGGCACCAGATTCACCAACCGCTTGAAGGCAAACATCACGGCTTCCAGGTCGCGATAAATATCTGCGTGATCAAACTCGACCGACGTCAAAATCACACAGTCCGGGAAGTAGTGCAGGAACTTCGGTCCCTTATCGAAGAAGGCGGTGTCATACTCATCGCCTTCGATGATGAACTCTGCCCCATCCGTCACCGCGAAGCTTGATCCGAAATTCTCCGCGATGCCGCCGATCAGGAAGGAAGGGCTGCGTCCTGCATACTCAAAGATCCATGCCGCCATGCTGGTGGTTGTTGTCTTGCCATGCGTTCCTGCAATCACCAGGGAGTTGTGACCGTGGATAAATTCCTGGTGAATTACCTCCGGCATCGACACAAATGGAATCCGCCGGTCAAGCAGATACTCCAACTCTGGATTGCCGCGCGAGATTGCATTGCCCACCACCACCACGTCGGGCACAGGATCGAGGTTCGTTTCGCTGAACGGTTGCATCACACGAATTCCAAGCGACTCAAGAAAGGTGGACATGGGCGGATACGCGGCGGCATCCGAGCCACGCACATCTACTCCCCGCGCCTTCAACATTCCCGCCAGCGAAGCCATTGCGGTGCCGCAGATGCCAATCAGGTGAACACTTCGAGCCTTCATCAATGCAGACATTCCCCTATAGAACGGTCGCGGCGTCCACCCGCAGGCGAACACCTTCAGCAGTGCATTCCAGCGTCGCCGGAACACCAAACGGAAGTGTAAGATTGCCCGACTCCACGTGCCCCGAGGGAAATCCAAACGCGATGGGCACCGTGAGCTCCCCTAGAACGCGGTAAATCATCTGTTGCAGACTCTCCTCACCGGAGAGCGCGGCACACCCATGCATTGCACCAAAAATAATGCCGCGCACGTCCTGAAACTTGCCGGCCAGCAGAAGGTGTCGCAACATGCGGTCGATCCGAAATGGTCGCTCATGCACATCTTCAAAGAACAAGAGCTTGCCTGAGGAATCGATCTCCCACGGCGTGCCTAGCGAAGTGACTGCCACGGACAGACATCCGCCCACGATGCTTCCGTGTGCTTCCCCGGAAACGAGCGTTTCAACGCCCGAATGGGGAGAAAAATCAAAGTCCAGGGGCAAACCGTGGAGCGCATCGAAGAACGACTCTGTATCCTCGCGTCCGCAGGCAAAGTCGCTCGCCACCATGGGGCCGTGGAAGCAAGCAACTCCAGCGCGCTCCAACGCCAGCAGCAGTGCTGTGTTATCGCTGTAGCCCACAAAGCTCTTTGGGGCCGCCCTCATCGCGTCGAGGTCAAGCAGCGGGAGCAGGTAGTTGGAGCCATAGCCTCCGCGGGAGCAGATGATGGCACCTACGTCTTCGCGCCGCCACATCGCCATCAGCGCCGCAGCACGGGCCTCCGCGCTGCCCGCAAAGTTACCGATGTGCCCGGTTTCGGCAATCGCTACCTTGCATCCACTGGCCTCACGCAGAGCATGGCAGCCGGCTTGCAAAGTGGCTGCGTCCGCAAAACTCGCCGGGCTCACAACACCAATGGTGCTGTGAGTTGCAAGCGCGGAAGGTCGCCTTACGGACTGAAGCTCGGCGTGCATCCCTTGATGTTAAATGAAAATCCTCAGCCGAAGAATTCCCCGCTGCAGATAAGGCTGGCCGAACCGTCCAGCATCAGCGAAGTTCCCGGCTTCCACTCCACGCGCTGCACGCCGCCCGGCGCAACCACCACCAGTTTCTCGGCACACTTGCGCACTGCAATGGCTGCCGCCGCGGACGCCGAAGTGCCCGTCCCCGATGACATTGTCTCGCCGGCGCCGCGTTCGTAGATGCGAATCATGATGTCTGGCGCGCGCTTGAACTGTACCCACTCCACGTTGATTCCCTCGGGAAACAGCTCCGTGTGCGACTGTATCTTCTGAGATTCCTTTTGCCACTCCCTGGGAAACTCCGACACAAAGATCACAAAGTGCGGATTCCCCATCGAAACAGGAACACCGCTGTACTTCACATGTCCAAGGTCCACCTCAAAGGGCTCCCCCACCACAGGCGTGCCCATGTCCGTAAGGAAGTCAAAGCGGTTCCCCGTACGGCCTGTGAGCTTGCACAGCTTTGAGCCCGCGTCGGTAGCGATCAGCAGTTCTTCTCCGCCGCCATTCGCTGCCAGATATGCGGCCACGCAGCGTGTTCCATTGCCAGAGAGCTCTGCAAACGAGCCATCGGCGTTGATCAGGTGAATGCGTGCGGCGTGTCCTGGCTCCTCGCTCAGCCACTCCACGCCATCGGCCCCCACGCCATTGTGGCGATCACACAATGCACGGGTCAGCGCCGGAGCATAGACCCCCTGAAACTCTTTGCGGATGATCAAAAAATCGTTGCCATAGGCACTGGCCTTTATGAAGGGAACTCGCGCAATCTGTGACAATTCCTACTCCTGCTCGCTTGAAGCAAACGAGATGATCTTGTGGGTGTCAAACTCCTTGTGCAATTTCTTGAGCAGTTTGTCGTGCGTACCGGGATCGGCTTCCAGGGTGAACTCCATTCGCGTGGTGCTCTCCTGCCTCGTGAGCTTCACGTCCAACAGCTTTCCATGTTTCTCCACACGGGCCTCGTCCATGAGTTCATGCAGATGGGACGCGTCGCCTGCATCCACCATATACGCCGCGGGATATCGCCGTACAAATACGTGCTGCTCCAATATCCCCAGAATGAGCAGCCCGAAAAGCACGAGCATCGTCGCCAGTGCCGCCGGGATCATCAGCCCCGCTCCAGCGCACATTCCAATCGCGGCTACGACGAACACCGTTGCCGCCGTGGTAACGCCGTGCACGGCTCCGCGGGAGCGCAGAATCGAGCCCGCGCCGATGAATCCGATGCCCGCGATGATCTGCGCCGCAATCCGTGTCTGGTCTTGTCCGCTGCCCGCCAGCATTGCGGAAAGCATTGTAAACAGCGCTGAACCAAAGCACATGAACATGTTTGTGCGCAGCCCCGCAGGGCGGTGCTTCATTTCGCGTTCCAATCCAATAGCGCCGCCAAGCACTGCCGCCACGATCAACCGCGCCAGCACCGTAGCCGAGGTGCTGGCCGTGGAGGCCTGCAGCAACTTGTCAAGAAATGGCAGAGTATCGTGCATAGTGCCTCGCCGTGGAAATCACGGAGGATTGTAACACTGCAAAATGCCCGTAAAGCGGAAGGCCACGGCACGAAGCCGTGGCCTTCTTAAGGGTGCACAGAGCTATTGACGGGGAGCGCGCGGACCGCGCGGGCCACGACGACGGCGACGGCGCGGATCTCCCGCACCAGCACCTGCCCCTGTGCCAGCGGGACGGCTGTCATGGCTGGGAGCCTCGTTCGGCGTGTCTTCACGATTGAAGTTCAAATCGTCGCCGTCTTCGTCTCCATCATCATCAAAGCCGCCTTCAAACGTCGCCGCTGAGCCTTCCAGCGAACGTTCGACTGCCGGGGCTGCAACTGCTGCCGCCGCCACCGGTGCCACACCGCCGCCCTGTGCCTCGAGCTTTGCTCGCTGCTCTTTCAGGATGGCCTTGCGGGACAACTTGATGCGATTGCCTTCTACCGAAAGAACTTTGACCAGAACCTGGTCGCCTTCCTTCAGTTCGTCCTTGATGTCCTTGATGCGGTGCTCGGCAACTTCGCTGATGTGCAGCAGACCATCCGTTCCCGGAATGATCTCGACGAATGCGCCGAACTCCGCCAGGCGGGTCACGGTGCCAAGATACGTCCTGCCGATCTCCGGCACGGCCGTAATGTCGCCGATCATCTGCAGCGCCTTCTCGGCCGCCGCGGAATCGCTGGAAGAAACGCGCACCTGCCCGTTGTCCTCCACGTCGATCTTCACGCCGGTTGCTTCCACAATGCCGCGGATCACTTTGCCGCCCGGTCCGATCAGCTCGCGGATCTTGTCGGTCGGAATCATCACGGTGTAGAAGCGCGGTGCGTGCGTGCTTACGTTCTCACGTCCGCTGGTGATCGACTCAGCCATCTTGTCCAGAATGTGAATGCGTCCACGCTTGGCCTGTGCCAGCGCCTCGCGCATGATCTGCGGCGTGATGCCGCCGATCTTGATGTCCATCTGCAGCGCGGTGATTCCCTCGCGGGTTCCGGCCACTTTGAAGTCCATGTCGCCGTAGTGATCTTCGGCTCCGGCAATATCGCTCAGGATGGCGTAATCCTCGCCTTCCTTCACCAGGCCCATCGCCACACCGGCCACCGGAGACTTCAGCGGCACACCGGCATCCATCAAACTCAGCGAGCCACCGCAAATCGTCGCCATCGAAGAGGAACCATTCGATTCCAAAATGTCGCTGACCACGCGAATCGCGTAGGGGAAATCATCTTCGCTCGGCAGCACTGCGTTGAGTGCGCGCTCGGCAAGTGCGCCGTGCCCAATCTCACGCCGTCCCGCGCCGCGCAAAAAGCCGACTTCGCCAACCGAGAACGGCGGGAAGTTGTAATGCAGCATGAAGCGCTTCTTGGTCTCGCCTTCAAAGCGTTCGAGCCGCTGCTTGTCGTCGCTGGTGCCAAGCGTGGTGGTGACCAGTGCCTGGGTCTCGCCGCGGGTAAACACGGCCGAACCGTGAGTGCGCGGCAGGATGCCAACTTCGCTCCAGATCGCGCGGATCTGGTCAAACGCGCGTCCATCCGGACGGCGCTTGTTCTTCGTCACTTCCTCGCGGAAAACCAGTTCGCGAAGCATGTCGAAGTACTTGCCAGCCTTTACCTTCTCTTCCGGCTTGTCCTCGGGGGCATCGGCCTTCACGCTCTCTTTCAGGGCCTTGATCTTCGCGTAGCTGTCGATCTTGGTGTACTTCTCGGTGTTCACCGCATCGGCCAGCGCCTCGCCAACCTTGGCGCGCAGGGCGTTGAGGTAATCCTGGTCAACCACTGGAGCCTCGAAGCTCCGCTTCTGCTTGCCGTGCTGCGCTGCGAACTCGCTGATCGTGGCGCAGATCTTCTTGATCTCACCATGGGCAAACTCAATCGCATCCACTACGCGGTCTTCTTCCACTTCTGTCGCGCCGGCTTCAATCATCACAATGCCTTCGGCGGTGCCGACGACCATGATGTTGACCTTGCTCTCGCGCTGCTCTTCGTAGGTGGGGTTGATGACGAACTCGTCGTTCACCAGGCCCACGCGCACTGCGCCAATCGGGCCTGCAAACGGAATATCGGACAGGGTGAGAGCAACCGAAGCGCCGTTGATGCCGGCAACGTCGGGATCATTCTGGGTATCCGCCGACAGCACAAACGCAATGACCTGGGTCTCGGAGCGGAAGCCTTCGGGGAACAGCGGGCGGATCGGGCGGTCAATCTGACGGCTGGTCAGAATCTCGCGCTCGCTCATCCGGCCTTCGCGCTTGATGAACCCGCCGGGGATACGTCCACCGGCATAGGTGTACTCGCGATAGTCCACGGTGAGCGGAAAGAAATCGATGCCGACGCGGGGTTCCGCGTTGGCGCAGGCGGTTGCGAGCACAACGGTTTCGCCAATGCGAACTACCGCAGATCCGTGAGCCTGTTTAGCCCAGTGACCGGTCTCGAATGAAATGGTTTTACCGCCGGAGAGTGTAACGCTTGTTTCTTGTTTCATTAATTCCCTTTCGCCAGGGGGCGCGTCCACGATAGGAGCACTCCACCACCACAAGCGCGAGCAGTACGCGTCAAGCAGCAGTTAAGAATGCGAACAGGAACAGTTCCAGCCGCAACGAGTTTCGCTGGCACTCCCAGGCAGCATGGCCAATGCCGTGCGCTGCAACAGGCTGGGAGTACGCTGGCGTAACCCTTTGAAGGAGCGACGCCAGCGGAATACACGGGAGCAGGGCAAGCCCCGCTCCGGCGGACGTTTACTTGCGGATACCCACCTTCAGAATTACAGCCTTGTAGCGCTCGGTGTCGTACTTCTTCAAATAGTCGAGCAAGCTACGACGCTTGCTGACCATCATCAGAAGACCGCGACGCGAAGCGTGGTCCTTCTTATGCGTACGGAAGTGCTCGGTCAACTGGCCGATGCGCTCGCTGAGAAGGGCAATCTGTACTTCAGGGCTGCCGGTGTCGGAGGTGTGGGTCTTGTACTTCTCGATGATGTTGGTTTTCT
>CAILAZ010000194.1 GCA_903832295.1 uncultured Acidobacteriota bacterium | reverse complement strand
GCCCTGAATTTCTCCGCGCAGGGTGCGGCAAAGGCAGCCGGTAGGTCGCTGGAGGAGAGAACCGACTCTACCACGCTGCCGGCTGCCCGCGATGCTTTCTTGCAGAAGCTCCGCCTAAAGAACCGGGACAAGGAGACGGTCACCGGCTATGAGCACCTCACTGCGGAGTTCATTCGGCTCTCGGACAAGACGTACACAACGGAAATCTGTGACCTGGACCTCCTCCGGTTCTGCCAAGCCCAGCGTGCCCGTGGTTTGGCTGAGCGCACCGTCTATAACCACTTCGCCCACATTCGCGCATTTCTGCGCACCTGCGGCGTGGACGTAAAGGCGCTGCTTCCGGACAAGAAGGACAGACCGCAGAAGAATGATCCCCTGCCGGAAGCATACACACAGGTCGAAGTGGAGTGCTTCCTCGCAGCTTGCACTACACGGCGCGATAGGCTCGTCTTTGAGTTCTTCTTGAAAACCGGCGTGCGCGAGAAGGAGCTAGCGTATAGCGAATGGTCTGACATTCGTTGGTCCCAGAACATTCTCATCATCCAGAACAAGCCGCACTACGGCTTCCGCACGAAGACCGGCAAGCCACGCAATCTCACCTTGGAGTCAGGGCTGCTGGCCAAACTTGAGGAGTGGAAGCGCAGTCGTCCCGGGACGCGGTTCATCTTCGGCACAGGTTCCGACAAGCCGAACGGTCATTTTCTTGAAGCCTGCAAACGTACTGCGCGCAGGGCCGGACTTAACTGCGGGCATTGTGCTCCATGCATCAAGAAAGGCGAGTGCGAGCGCTGGTACCTGCACAAATGGCGGGCCACCTTCGCCACCTGGGCATTGCAGCGCGGAGTCGATATCCGCACCGTGCAGCTCATGCTCGGTCACACCAAGATCGAGATGACGGAGCGTTATCTCGCACCGGCTGAAGGGCCAGCGGCTCAAGCCCGTATGAATGCCGTGTTTGCTGGGTTGAATACAGACCAACCTGCAACTTCGGCATGAGCCCTGCCACTTCCGATTTCCAAACTGATCCAGTTGTTCGGCCCCTCGTCGGAACGCATACAGGCCCGGTGAGAATTCGACGCAAGCGCCCGGGAATCTGCGGCCAGAGGTACCAAACGCTTTCAAACCAAAGAAAACCATACGGAACCCTTGTGTAGAGCGCCAATCGGCGCCAAACCAAACTACCGAGGGCAAGATGAAGAACGACATTGATCTGCAAACTGTTTGTCAGGGCGGGGACAAGTGCCTCCTCACGGCAGCTGAGGTCGCGAAACTCATGCGAGTGAGCAAAGGAACCATTTATCGCTGGGTGAAGCGCGGCCGCATTCCGTTCGTGAAAATCGGGGACATGATCCGATTTGACGCGAGTTCACTGCGGTCATGGATGGCAAGAGGAACCAGTACTCCAGGGGGTTGCGATGAAAAGTAAAGTCATGCTGTCAGTGCTAGAACGAGTGAAGGACGCGATGGCGGGCGGCGCGTTCTGCGCCGTTCTTGTCTTCGCGGCCCCAGGCCGTCGCTCGACAAGTGAAGTCTTCGTGACGCCATCCGCCCAGAGCTTCTGCTCTGCTGCCGACGAATGCGCGCAACAGTCGGCCACCGGGAAGGAACTGATTGGATTCATCGCCCTCCAAGACGTTCAGGAATGGGGCAAGCATGCAATTCGCTTAACTGAGCAATGCTTGCCCTGCACTGACGATGAAGATGAACCGGAGGTTCGCCGAGCACTGCTTCGCCGCGTCATGCAGGGCTTGCATTCAAGTACATTCTGCCGGTGGACCTGCCCCGACATACCTTGCCGTATCGCCGCAGCATGTCGGGCAGAGGCCGAAAAGGAGGGTGATAGCAATGAAATTTGATCCGGAAGACGGAGACCTCAGGCCAGGTGAAGAGTACGAGCCGGATTACCTGTGCTGGCACGAGCGCGATTTCATGGGCGACCGCGTGGTGGTTCGCATGTCACCCCTACAGCGGCTCATGTATCGTGCCCTGCTTCAAGCTGCACCATATTGCTCCACCCGCCCGTATCTTCCGGACGATGCGGACGAATTGGTGTACCTCGCAGATGCACCCGACCTGGATGCTTGGCGCTCCAACAGCGCGGCTATCCTCAAGAAGTTCTACCGGGTTGAATTTGAGGGAGTCGGCTATTGGGCGCACAAGCGCATCCTCGCCGACTATCGGCAGATGATCGAGGCCGACGCGAAGCGCAAGCGAGAGTGGGAGGCGAAGAAAGAAGCCCGCTCAGCCAGTGCAAGCAAGGCCGGCAATAAGCGCTGGGAAAAGGAGCGTGCGAAGCCATCCGACTCGGATGCGGCGGGAAGCGACTCGCATGACTCGATGCGAGACGATGCTTCAAACAAACCTGAAACCAACAGTCAAGCTGAAAAGAAACCTGAAAGAGAAAGCAAACGTCAATCTACTGAAACGGAAACCAACATGGTATCAGTCTCAGTTTCAGGCCACGCAGATAAGGGAAGTATCTCTTCAGTAACAAACCCATTGTCAGAGTCAGCTTCGGGTTCAGGTTCAGTTGAGATTGAGGCCAGTGTCTGCCTCAATCTCTGGCTGAAGACTAGGAATGAAGACGAAGTAACGGCAGCCGACTACGATGAGCAGCCGATCATTCGGCTACTACATGACGGCGTGGCTGCGGCTGAAATCAAGCGCGTTCTGCACTGGTTGCCCAAGTCCGATTACTGGGGCAAGCCTGGAAAGGGACAGTTGAAAGGCACTGCCGGATTCCGCTCAGCCTATAAAGCAATACTTCGCTCCTATGAGAACTATCGAGAGAGTGTATTGACAAGCAAGCGGGATAAACCGCGTGCTGCTGGCTCCACCCCTGACGGAGACTATCCCTAGCGAGTCTGAGGCGACTCCTGCCGTGACGCCTGATCCGGAACCGGTTGAACCCGGGAAGCCTGCGGCTGAGGTGGCTCCGATCCGCCGCTGCCCACACGGCAAGAGAGTCGGAAAGAGCTGTTTTCCGTGTCCTAACACGGTTGCCACCGACCAACCTCTCTGCGAGCATGGCGAGCTTCCGGATAAGTGCTTCGACTGCAGGTTCGATTTTCGCGGTGACAACTCTGACGAGGGATGGGGGGATGACGTTGACGATGACATCTACCTCTGAACACTTCGTCCCTTCAGCGGTAGATACCATTTAGGAGGCTCAAAGGGTATCTACCGAAAAGCCCAACCAGGCCCAGAAAGCGAAGCCTGCCGACACCAAGCCTGCAATCCCGGCCACCACGGCTGCGAAACCCGGCGCCACAACCACGAGCCGCCCCTCGCTGCCCTCTTTGGCGCCGCTGCCCGGCGCGAAGCCGGACTTCAAGGCCGCCGCTGCGGGCGACGCCCCGGCTGCTGAAGCAACTACCTCGGGGCAGGCCGCGCAGCCCGCCAGCGCTCCTGCAAAGCCCGCTGCGGCTCCTTCCGCGCCCGCCAAAGCGACGGAGAACCTTGGCCGGAAGATGCGTGCGAAGGGCGAGATTATGACCGCGCTTCGTGCCGGCGCGCACGTGGCGCATACCGAGTCCGGCTTGTACCGCATCATCGCCGCCAACGGCACTGTCAATCCGGCCAGCAAGCGCCGGATTCGTGCGCTCATTGACCAGGGGATTCTGAAGCCAACCGAAGCTGACAGGCGCAAGTTTGTCCTGGACGCGGAGGCTGACGCCAAAACCCAGGCTCCCAAGTCCCCGGCCAGCACCACGGCCCCGGCCAAGCCGGAATCTCCCGCCGCGAAATCGGACGCTCCCGCCAGCGGCACGGCGCAGGAAACGAAGTGAGGTTCGCGCCAGGGCGGACTTTGGCTACGCCGGGAGCACTTGCAGCAATGGAGGAGGCGGGGACGAACCCCTCCTCTTTGCTTTTGCGCCATCTCTCCGGTGACTGGGGCGACCTCAGTCCCGAGGACAAGGAGGAAAACGAACTCTCGCTTCGTGAGGGCTTCCGCATCCTCTCGGCCTACACGCTGCCCACAGGCCAGAAGATTTGGCTTATTTCAGAGGCTGACCGCTCAGTCACCACTTTCATCCGCCCGGTGGACTATTAGGACGCCAACGGAGCGTCCAGAACTCTACGTTGCCCTCGCCTCACCGCACGCCTAGCGTTTCGGCGGCGCACAATCCGTGCACCGCGTCTGACTGTATTCAGTTTGAAACGCGCCGGGAGCGCCGCAGAGCTCACAGATTGTCAACGACTCGTATCGCGCGTCCATGAAGGCACAGATGATTTCTGTCGTGGTTGGCAGCGCGATTATGCGAAGCGACCCGAATTTCTCCTTCACCTCTACGATTTCAAACTGCGTGCCGATTGCCGCCAACTCCCGATTGAATCGAGCGACTTCCGGCTCGATCCGCTCGAAGGTCTTTGCCAGCAGCCTGTACCAGCCGTCGCCGTGCTGGAATCCATGGCCCATCAATGACTTCGTGTAATCGCTGTGCTGGCCAAACCATTCAGGCCAGCGTAGGCGAATCTGCACCTCTAGTCCCGGACTCAAGGCAGCAGCTTTCCTCCGAGAATGCTCTCGCTGCGGACGTTGCCTTGCGTGTCGCGAACGCCAATGTTCTGCACGACGGTACGCCCGTTGTCATACATGGTATTCACCGAAATGGTGCTTCCGTCCTTCGTGATGCCGACGCTCTGCTCCGCAACGACCTCGCCCTTACTGTTCTTCATCTGCATGGCTACCCTCTCCTCTCAAGCGGAAAATCGAACGAAATCGGCCTGTGTTCCAAATCGCCGCTCCCGCCGAACATCGCGGCATTGATGAACGTCGTCGGGCCAATCCGCAAAGCGCCACGGCCTGAGCGGGCGTGCCCGAAGATGTGTACCTGGGGCCGCACTCGCTGAACGGCGGCGAGCAGTTCCGTGCAGCCCCGGCTAGTACCGCTACCCCGGAACTCTGTGTCCAGCACGCCATAAGGCGGACCATGCGTTATCAGGATGTCGGTATCAGGCGGAATGGACGCATAGAGCGCCCTCCGCTCTTGTGCCGTAGCACAGCCAAAGGCTTCGTCGTCACAGGTGACGGGCGAGCCCCAGAGCCGCACACCTTCAATGGTCACAGCCTCATTGATGAGCAGCGTGGCCTTAGCAATCACGCGGCGCACTTCTGGCCGCGCGTACATGACGCGCTCGTGATTGCCTGGAACGACCACGCGGTGCCGAAAACGTAGTTCGCCCAGCCATTCGTTGAAGTCCCTGAGCACGTGCGGCTCTTCGCTGAAGAATGTGAAGTCGCCCGCGTGGATGAGCAGGTCGCCCTCCAACGCAACGTCAATCGTGCGGTGTAGGCAATGGGTATCTGACATGCAAACGATTCGCATTTCAGTTCTTTGGCCTAAGCCCCTCCAGATAACGCGCCAGCGAAACCTCATTCCTCAGCGCCTTGCAGCATTCTGGGCAGAAGGGACACATGAAGCACTCTTCTTGATAATCGACGCTGAACTCTTCTTTCCCGCAGCGCGGGCATGGGTCCTTCCACTTGCTCGCGTCCGACACCCCTCCGAGACAGTCATGGCCCCGGTACAGCGGGACCACGCCGCAGTCTGGACAGGAGGGAGCAAGGTTGTACATCGCAGTATGGGCTTTCATTCCTCGGGCTCCCATTGCGCCGAGCGGAAAACTACTGATTGCAGCCCGCTGATTTCGGCTCGGCTAAGCCCTTAAGCTCTACCGTATGAGCGACCGACTGCGCCGGGGGTTTTTAGCTCAGCTTCACCCGCGCTCGCACCGTCCCATATCCGATGCCAAGCTGAGTGGCGATCTGGCGGAGAGTTGCGCCTTCCGCCCTCAGTTGCAGAATTGCGTCGCGGTCCACTATGCGGTGAGGCCGACCAAGCTGCTGGCCCTTCGCTCTGGCGTTTCTCAGTCCGGCCCGCACTCGCTCCTGAATCAGCGCCCGCTCAAACTCCGCCATAGCCCCGATGACCGCGAACATTAAGCGCCCGGACGGGGTGCTCAAATCGAGGTTGTCTCGGAGGCTGATGAACGACACCCCCCAGGCACCCAAGTCTGCCAGCGCATTCACGAGGTGCTTGAGCGACCGCCCGAAGCGGTCAATCTTCCAGACCAACACCGCATCAAACTTCCTTTGCTGGGCATCGGCCATCAGCCGATTCAACTGTGGGCGGGATTCCCGCGACCCGGAAATGCCGTGGTCCGTGTACTCCTCTGTGACTTCCCATCCCCGGCGAGTGGCATACTCCCGAAGCTCCCGGAGCTGCATTTCAGGGTCTTGGCCAGCTAGGGTTGAGACGCGGGCGTACAGTGCAACTCTCATGCAGGCCTCCGACCACAAGGGCGGCAATGTGGTGATTGCCGCTCGCGGTTGAACTCTACTCAGCCTTGGGGGGATAGCTGCGAACTTAGAAAATCACTGTCTGTTGCGTTGGCAATCCGATAAACTGGCCAGCACGGCTGCTCAGGCTCAGGTACCGGCACTCACGACCGCGCCGCAGTGTGGGCGGTCGGAGGCTGGGCCGAACT
>CAILAZ010000193.1 GCA_903832295.1 uncultured Acidobacteriota bacterium | reverse complement strand
TGCTGCTCTGAACCCCGCGCCGCCAAGCACCGTCCTTTTGTGTTTCACGATTTCAAATCGTTCCCGGCTTGAATCCTGCTTATCCCCTTGCCATTCATCCACCTACGACGGACGCACGCAACTTTCCCCGGACAGCAGTGACGGAATGGCAAAAGCCGAGTTTGCGCAGGCTTATGCTGCCGCACGGTCAGACGCCAGCCAGATGGCGATCTGGCCGGTGACCTCGGGAACCTATCAGAACAAGGTGGACCAGGCACGGCAGCAACTCGTGGATGATGGCGCTCAGGATGTGGAAGGCGCGCTGGACGTACTGGCATCGAAGGGCAATCCCATCCAGGCGCACATGGTGGCCCAGGCACGAGCGATCTACGACGAATGGAACCTCGGTCTGACCGGCGCGGTTCCATCGAAGATCCCATACTCGTTCATTCTGCCTTCGGGATGGGCCGATCCGACGGACGATGACGAGGGCTGGCAGACGCTGACCGTCGCAGCGAACAGTTACCAGAGCTACGATGTTCAGCACGCGCAATCGCAGAGCCAGTATTCTTGGTTCAACAATGCGTCCTCTACCGGAGGAAGCGGCGGCGTGATGCTTGGTTTTGCGGCGTTCGGCGGCAGCGGCAGTTCTTCCTCTTCGTCGGGCGGTTCGCAAGGCTCATCGGGATCCAGTTCCCGGCACGCGTTCGGCGCCAATGCCAAGAATCTCAGCATCAGTCTCTCTTACGCGTTGTGCACGGTATATCGCCCCTGGCTATGCAGCGACCTTTTCTACATGAAGGGCTGGTATCTTCGCGGCGGCCAGAAGTTTGCGATCAGCAACGGAGAGCAGGCGAGTCAGGCCAATATCAAGGATGTTTCCAAGCTCCCACTGTTGCCGATGATTCCGCAGCAAGTGCTAGTGATTCGCGATGTGAAGATCAGCACCAGCGAGTGGGGCGATGCAGGCAGCGTTCTCACCAGCATGTACGGATCGTCGCAGGACAGCAGCGGCTCCAGTTCCAGCCAGGAGGCCGGCAGCGGCGGATGCTCACTGGGTTTCATCAGCTTCGGAGGTTCGGCCAGTCACTCACAGAGTGAATCGCACGGGCAAGGCTCGTCCTTCTCTGCAGCTGATGGAAGCAGCTACTTCGGCACGACCTTCGACGGAGAAACCCTGGAGATCCCGGGAGCGCAGGTGATTGCATGGTTGTGCGACATCGTACCTGCGTGCCCGGAGGCCGATGATCCGGAACTCGGAAAAGCCGCCCCGGCAGCATAGCTTGATTCCGAATCTGGCTGATAGAACAACGGATGCGCAGTGGCGACCGTGAGTCCGTCACTGCCATCCCTTACGCAAGTGAAATCCGAGGTAGAAGCCATGCCCACCGATACAACAGATCTGATGGGGAAGATCTACGACTTTTTCTCCTCGATCTATGCCGCTTCCTCTACCGACAAGGCGTTCCTGGCATTTGAGCCGCTAGGCATTCCGATCACCGACGCGATGTTCAAGATGGACCAATCGGATACCACGCTGAGTGCGCCACTGGCCGTCGAGCGCCTCTCCGAGATCGCGAACCGCGTTCTGATCGTGCAGAACAACCAGATCAGTCACGCAATGAACACAGTGGATGGAACGGTGAACCTGATGGCGACAGCGTCGTCTCCGGCGACCGCAGAAGACATGGCCTCGCTGGGCGCGGCGAAAACCGAAGCTCGGACCAAGTATGGGATTGAAATAGGTTCCATGAGCGGCATCCCGGATGACAGCTTTCACCCTGTGATGGCAAGCCCGGTGGACTGGTACGTCTCCACCGCGACCGCGGATTGGACCGCGCACACAGAGGGACAGCAGCAGGCGCAGGGTACTCCACCACCACCACCACCACCACCGCGCCGCATTCCCATTGATCCGCCGGTGTGGCGCGTACTTCCGGAACGGCTGCAGCCGATTGTGCTTGAACCTGCTCCCAAGGTTCACCCGATTCTCAATGCCGCACTCCTGAATCAGTTGGAAGCGCCGCCAGTGGTTTCTCCGATTGCGGCTCCCATTGGAATTGCTCCCACGCCGATTCCCAAGCACGTTGTAAACCTGGGAGCTGCACGCTCTGCCATGTCGCTGATGTCCTCCGCGTCCGCGGAAGCGGCAGGGCCAGCCGTCGCGGCAGAGGCAAGCCATGTGCAGTTGTCCTCAACTGTAGAGGCCGCTCCGGCGCCTACCTTCGTCCGCCAGTTGCAGCTGACGCAAGTTGTGGCAGCCCTCAACACCAACGCTACGCCGCAGCCCGTTGCCACCGAGAATGTCACAGTTTCCTTCGAGCACTGCATTGTGGGCCTCAGCCGTCCATGGTTGTCAGACACGCTTTTCATGCTGCGGAACTGGTTCATCCCTGGGTACGCCCGGGGAGAGATCTCGAAGGGCACCGGCCCCGGCGACAGCGGTCTTATGCCCATCCTGACGACAGGATTCGTGGCCGTTCGCAACCTGAACATCTCAGCTCAATGGTCGGCGCAGGATATTGACGCGATCCAGCGCTCGGCTTCCTTTGGCCCGTTCTCATTGGTTGGACGCACCTTTGACACGGCAACCGGCACGCTCGCCTGCAAGGGGATACAGATTATCGGCTGGTTCTGTGCCACCTTGCCGGTGCTTCCGCCAGTTGCGGACCCTGCTCTTCCTGCGCCGGCGTCTCCCGCAGATGGAAGCGGCACCGGCAATACAAACGCTGGCGGCACGGCGGACACGACCGGAAACTCCGCTACTCCAATCGTTTCGTGAGCTGGTGACAGGCCGGCTCTTTGAGCAGTCCCATAGGTAAGTCTCGCCAACGCTCTGTTTCAAGGAGGATATATGTCAGATGCCACTCAGACCGCCGATTACACGACCGATATGCAGACAATTCGTGACTACGTGCAATCCGTAGTTGAAGCCCAAGGTAAGATTGCCACGGCCTACCTTGCTGCGCTGGATAACTTCCAGATCACGGTGCAGACCGCCTCGCCTGCCGAAGCTCGCCCGGATATTTTTGGCGCGGTGTTGAAGTCAGCACTGAAGACAACTGAGAAACTCGCGGTCAAAGCCGTCGAGGACTCGACCGGAGCAGACCTCGGTCCTCTTGTCGAGTTGCTGCACTCCGTCTCCGACGAGATCGACCGGGCCGCAGCGGCGGCTCAGAGCCTCGCAGTCTCGGAGTGGATCAAGAGTTTTCGCACAGCGGTCGCCAATGCCTACACCCAGGGGCAGACCGGCGAAGCGCTGCGCCAGCAGATTGAATCGGAGTACAACCAGAACGACGAAGGCGGGCGTGGCGGCTACATTGCAGGCATCCAGAATGAGCTCCAGGCCATGCGCACCGTGCAGGCGCCAGCTTCCGAACGCCTGCAGGTTTCCATGTACGAGTCCTGGATCAACCAGAACTTCAACAATGACTGCATGGATGGCACCGGAATCATCAGCCTTCAGTTCAATGCCGACGGCACCAAGGACACGGCGACGGTCATCGCTCCGCTTGGAGCACGCGTAGCCGCTGCGCTCAACGGAGTGGTGAGCGCGCCAGGAGTCGGAATCACCAGGCTGATGGACCTGAACGTGGTGAAGCGCGTTTGCCGTGGCAACGTCTGCATGTGCTTCGAAGGTGATAACACCGTACGCAAAGCCACCGATGACAATGACGCCCAAACATTCCTCACCGCTCCCGACACGTGGGGCCAGTTCACGACCTTTACTACATAACGGGAGGGGAAGCGAACAAGGTGGTTACGGCACCATGGGCTGCTTCGCTGGTGTGCGCCGAACCTCCGCCTGGCCAGCCGCGTGGTAATGGCTGGTGCGGACTTGAGAACCGTGGCACAATTGATGAGACACCGGACGATTCAAGTGGCGGTGCGGTACGGACAGCTTTGCCCGGACCATGCGCAGCGCACAGTCGCTCTGCTGGTGAAAGCACGTGCGAAGCAACCGGAGTCTTGTTATGAATTTAGAAGGAATGCGAGAGTGGCGGAATTGGCAGACGCACCAGACTTAGGATCTGGCGGGGAAACCCGTAGGGGTTCGAGTCCCCTCTTTCGCACCACGATTGAAAGGCCGGTCCACGAGACCGGCCTTCTTTATGGTTGCGCAACACTGTTACCACGGAGTCCAACTGTATTGCTGCACAGTCCAGGTTGGAGGGCCGGGTAGGCCCGGGCCAGGAGGTCCGTAGCCGGGGCTTCCGGCATTGGCCAGGTTCGTGTCGAAATAGACGTGCCCGCCTCCGGTCACGCTCACGGTGTTTCCGATGACGGCTCCGTAGATGGAGCCATTGCCGTAGAAGTTCACGTTTGCGAAGGGCGCGTATATGGTTCCGAAGTACGGCGAGTTGCTGATGCTGCCGACACTGACAGTCTGGGTTCCGTTATAGACCAGCATCATACGTGCGGGATCGCCGCCAGGGTTGGAGAGAGTTCCGCCGTTGAAGTTGATAGGCGTCGAGGAGCCCGAATCATTCTTCACGTAAATGACAACTTTGCCGGTGGCGGGCAGCAGGAGTTGCGCGGCTCCCGTCACGGTGAGAGTGTCAAAATAGTAGGTTCCGGCCTGCAGGGTGACGGTTACTGCGGCGCCGAGCGTTACCTTGCCGTAATTCACGATGTTGTTGGGATCGGAATCGCTGGCGGGCAGGGTGATGGAGGGATTGTACCAGCCATAGACAGCGCCGTTGGGGCTGCCGCTGCCATTGCCGCCGGCGCACACAGGTGGATTCGAATAGTTGCTGCCGAAGGTGCAGGTTCCCTTATTGGTGGCTGGCGACTGAAAGGTTGTGGGAACCGCATTTGCGGAGGTTCCGGAACAGGAGACTCCGTTGCAGGTGTAGGCGGTGGCTGGGTTGTTGAGCGCGCCAAACGTGCTGGGGGAGAGAGCAACAGTCGAGGTCGTTCCATCCGGCTTCTTCACGGAGATTGTCGCCGGCATGTTCTGCGGATCGTTTTTGCAGTTGCCTGCGCTGGTGGAAGTGCAGTCAAAGCCGGAGCCGCCGGTGACGTTGGCTGCCCACTCCTGCGCATTGCTTGCCCCGGCAGTTCCACAGGAGTCGCCGAAGTTGTAACTTTGCCCGCTGGGGGCCTGTCCGGAAACTCCAGGCTGCTTGATGGTGGGCCACCAGATGTTGGTTTCCGGCGCCGGATCGGTCAGGTTGTATCCCGGGGCGAAGAGGTTGCCGAGAACATAGCCTGAGCCGTCCAACTTCACGTTGCCGAAGGTCATGACCGGGGCGCTGGAGTTGATGAGCGGGGGACTGAGCTTGCCGATGTTGCCGACAGAATTGTAAGCGTTGGTCGATGAGCCGCCGGTGATGGTCAGCGCGCCGCATCCAGTCCCATTGGCGAAGATGGCGCTATTGGGGAATGGGAGTAGCGTTGGCGTGCCGCTGGTGACCGTAGCGCTGAGAAGCACGACCTCCTCAACCAGTGCATTGCCCCGGCCGATGGTTGCCACCGTGGCGTAGGGATTCACCGATCCCGAGGACGATATTTTCCACTGACTGGTGATCTTTCCGGAGGTGTTATACATCAGCAACTGCGCCACGACATTTGCAGAGGCCTTGGGAAAGCCCTGCAGGCTCGACATCTTCGTCATTGTGTTGGTGATCGAAGTTGAGAAGTTCGTGTCAGCGGTGGTGCTGATGGTCCCACTCGGAGTTGGCAGCGTCCCGGTGAAGTTGGCGAGCACAAGCGTGGAGCCAGTGCTGAGCGTCGGCGGGTAGGCGGTGTTTACGCCGGTGACCGTGTACTGCTTGAGATATTGGAGCGCGGCCTGCACGCCTGCCTCTGCCACGTAACGCGCCTGCGTAGTGGCGCGGAAATTGGAGGTGGTCCAGACTTCCTGCTGGCTGGAAATCACCATGCCGGCAACGGCAAGCGAAAGCACAAAGAGAGTCAGTAGCGCCATGACCAGCGCAATCCCGCTCTCGCGGTACTGTATCTTCTGCGAACGGTGACGAGGATTTCGCATGCTCATTCTCATGGCAGTGATGTTGCGCCCAGAATGGTGCTGCCTGCCTGGGGACTGTCCTGCCGTTGCGCGGCGGGAAGATTGGCGACCGCATTGAGATTGCGCGGCTGAATGTTCATGTATGACTTGTTCAGTTGATATGTGCTGTTGGTGCCGGGCTCGTTCGTATCCGAATATGCCGTTACGTTGAAGTTTACGAATGGGACCACCGTACGAGAGACCGCTGTGGTGGTCGTCCCTGTCGCAACCGGACAGAGAAGATATTCGAGGACATTGTTCACGTCCTTGAGGCCGGGGGTGCAGGCGTTTGCGGCAGTGGCAGGATATGAAAAGCTGCAAACTACCTGGTCCAGCAGCGTGGAGGTTTGTACCGAAGGCGTTGTGCTCGTGACGCCCTGGGTGACCGTCCAGACGGTGCGCGTAAGTGCTCCGTAGGGCGCACCAGTTGAGCACTGGTACAGGACCAGTTCCAGCGCATCGCTTTCGATTGCGCCCAGCAGGAAGAGCTGCGAGGAAGAGGACTGGAGTCCGGTTCTGTACGGCGTGGGCGGCAGGACTCCTTCTGCGAGGACTCCTGCCGGAAGCACGGGAAACGTTCCGGCGCGCGAAGCGGTTTGCAGCGCCGGGGAACTGCAGGAACTGTTGGTAACCGCCGGGTCATTGACCACAATTGAGTTGGAAGCGATGGAACAGATGACTACATATTCCGGGCTGCCGGCTGGATCAATCCAGACGGATTCGCCCAGGTACAGACCGGTAACACCGGCGCTCCCGCTCAACGTGGTGGAGGACTGGCTCGCCGTGAACAGTACGACGTTCAGGGAAGGCATTCTGCCGGCCTGGCTTACATCATGGATGACCATTTCCGCGGCGGCGCGAACTCTGTCCTCCAGGTCGGAGCGAATCTCGGTCTTGCGGCGGCTCTGCTGCAACTGGATCATGGAAGAGAGCACGGCTCCGGAAAGCACGAGGAAAACCGACATGCTGATCATCAACTCCAGCAGCGTGAAGCCTCGCACCCCTGAGCTTTTCCTGAACGTCATTGCAATCTCTCTCAGTTTTTCGTCATCTGCGCTGAAAGCGTCGTCATGGGAGCCAGGAATGCAGCACCCCTGCTGTAGTCTGCGCCGTAAAGAGCCTTCACCTGGACGGTGATGGTCTTGAAGTTCCC
The DNA here is from genome assembly GCA_903832295.1 of uncultured Acidobacteriota bacterium. Classification (GTDB taxonomy): domain Bacteria; phylum Acidobacteriota; class Terriglobia; order Terriglobales; family Acidobacteriaceae; genus TOLSYN. Next base: position 17,950 of record CAILAZ010000193.1, on the reverse strand, counting down.
GCTGCCGTCATCCTGTACTCTTACCTGCCGTATGTATTGCGCTCCCACGGCAGACGACTGTTTTGTTCCGGTGAAAGTCACATAGTCCACGCTGCATCCGGAAGTCGGTCCAGCAGTGAAGTCGCAAGTCGCGCTGTTGTCCGTCAGTCCGCTGTCCACGCTGGTGGAGGTGTAAGTGAGCGAGAGAATCTGCTCCATCTGGTCCTGCGCATATTCGGCGGTCTTTGTTGCCTGATTCCCCTGCCCGTTGGTGCGCGCCAGGGAAACTGCGCCCAGCAACATGAGTCCGCTGATGCCAACGAAGAAGATGGATATGGCAAATACCACTTCCAGGAGTGTGAAGCCGTTCTGCCGGGATCGCCGTATCTTGGTCATCCGCATCATTTCTAGTGGCTCGGGAAGTTCAGGTTGGTTGCAGAAATCCATTTTGATGTTGGCGTGTCCAGCCGCCAGATTGTTATTCCGCCGCCCAGATCCACGGTGATTGCTGTTGCGTTGCCACTGAGGTCCACCAGGTAGTAGGCATAACCGGAGTCGGGGGCGGCGGTGGACAACGTGGCAGAGGTTACAGGAAGGCCGCGTGTGTTAAAAGTCACCACATAGGGCGACGCACTCTGTCCCTTGTGCCCCTCGGAAGGACCTGTCGCACTGGTGTTCTGTCCGGCTGGGCCCAGGGTTACCCCTGTCGGGACGGCCAGGGAGACGCTCTGGGAGAGAGATACCTCAGGAGCGTTTACCCCCAGCGAGGTGGAAGTGCCGTTGGGAGAGTAAAGGACGACCTTGCAAAGCGTGGGTGTGACCGTAGTGTCGCAGGAGACCTGCGACCGCATGAACGTGGCGGCGCCTTTCATGCGTGCGAAAGTAAGCAGGTTTGCCAGATTGCTGGTGTCATTCTTAAGGCGGAATGTCCGAGTGCTTTCTTTGAAACTGGCCAAGGCGAAAACGGCAAGAACAATCGAGATTGCAATTACCAACGCCAGTTCAATCAGTGTGAATCCGTGCTGCCTCCGCTGGCCGCGACTCAAGCCTGCCGGATGGATTACGGATGTACACTGCCTGGACACCATGTTCGGACTCTGCCTTCTTGACCCTGGGTAGCGGCCCAACCCCGCAAACCGGAGAGGTTTACCGCATTGTTGATTGTCGGCATAGTTAGCTGCTCAGTAAAGTTACGATAGTGACGTAACCTCCTGCTTTCTCCTTAGCTCCTGGCAGAGGAATATCAGCCCCGATTGAGCAGGTGGAGCAGGGCGTCAAGACCACAGTGATTGAGGCGGAAGGAGGCGGCGGCGCGCACAATCGGCTTGGCGTGGTAAGCCACGCCGGTTCCGGCCAGAGCCAGCATCGGCAGATCGTTGGCTCCGTCTCCGACAGCTACAACTTCTTGTAAACAAATAGCTTCCCGGTGAGCAACTTCGCGGAGCGCCTCTGCTTTCCGGTTGCCATCGACGATGGCGGCGGCCAGCCTGCCGGTCAGCAGCCCCGCGCTGATCTCCAGTTCGTTGGCATACAGATCATGGAAGCCAAGGCGCTCCTGCAGATGCCGCCCGAAGAAGCCGAATCCCCCCGAGAGGATCGCGGTTTTACAGCCAGCGGATTTCAGGCCCGCCACCAGGTTTACCAGTCCTTCACCTAAGCTGATCTGGGAGGTCAGCTTCCAGATGCTGTTTTCGGGGATTCCCCTGAGGAGGGAAACCCGCCGCGTCAGGCTGGTTGGAAAGTCAATTTCGCCGCGCATGGCGGCGGCGGTGATGGCCGAGACCTCCCCTTTCACGCCCGCGAGCCCGGCGAGTTCATCAATCACTTCCGCCTGGATCAGGGTTGAGTCCATGTCGAATACGAAGAGCTTGCGCGGAGTGTGAAAGAGTTCCTCCGGCTCGACGAAGAGGTCGAGACCCGCGGCATCCGCGCATGACGCCAGCCGCTCCAGCTCCGCAGCACCGAGCTCCGCAGAGGCCGTGGCCCAGGAGCGCTGCATCCACAGCGAGGAGCCTGCCAGCGGGCAGACTTCGCCGGATTTGACCAGGAGTCCCTGGGATGCCGCCTCCGCGAAGAGGCTGCGGGCGTGCTCCTGATTCCAGTTTTTGCCCAACACCGTCAGCACGTAGTTCTTCCGCATGCACCGGGCCGCCTGTGAAAAGAGATTCCATTGAGGAATAGCACTTTGTTAGAATTCTTTACAAGCTCCTCCCGCCGGAGAGCACACTCAGCCGGTCCACTGGAGTGCTCTCAGCGTGCGCCAGAACCGCACAGCAGGCCCCTTCAGAAGATTTTGTTATCAGTGCTCGGCGTCTGGTTGCTGAGCCGCATTTCTCTTTTGCACCCGCGGCATGCCGCGCATTTTCTCAGGAGAAGGCACTATGTTTCGCAAGACTCGTCTCTTTACTCCGGGCCCGACCCCTTTGCTTCCGGCCGCGCAATTTGCCATGGCCGCCGCGGACCTTCACCACCGCACGCCGGAGTTCCGTGCGCTCTACACCAAGGTTCTGGCGCAACTCAAGGTATTCATCGGGACCAGCAACGACGTGGTCGTGCTCGCCTCCTCCGGAACGGGAGCGATGGAAGCGGCCGTCAGCAATCTAACCAGCCCTGGAGACAAGGTGCTGGTACTGAGTGCTGGAAAGTTCGGCGAACGCTGGACGGCGCTGGCAAAGGCCTTCCAATGTGAGACCGTCGTGCTCTCCAAGGCCTATGGGGAGACGTTTGCGATCAAGGAGGTGCAGGCACTGCTGACCCCGGACGTGAAGGTGGTGTTTGTGCAAGCCACGGAAACCTCTACCGGGGTGCGCCATGACGTGGCCTCGCTTGCTCAGCTTTTAAAAGGAACCGGAACACTGCTGGTGGTGGACGCCATCACAGGATTGGGAACGACCACGTTTAATGTGGATGGCGATGGGATTGACGTGATCATCGGCGGCTCGCAGAAGGCGCTGATGATTCCTCCCGGGCTCGCCTATCTTGCGGCCAGCGAACGCGCCTGGGCGCGCATGGAGACCAGCAAGCAGCCGCGCTACTACTTTGATCTGCGTAAAGAGCGCAAGTCCGCGGCCAAGGGCGAGAGCGCATACACTCCTTCCGTGGCGCTCATCGCCGCCATGGGCGCTGCCCTGGACTACCTGGAACAGCAGGGAAGCGGGGACCTCGCGAAAGGCCGCGATCTTCTCATCGCCAACGCCGAACTGAGCGCGCTCTGCATGAGAACCGCTGCGGAGGCCCTGAAACTGGAGTTGTTCTCCACCTCGCATGCGGCTGCTGTTACCGCCATCAAGGCTCCTGCCGGAGTCTCCTCGAGCGATGTTGTGAAGGGATTCAAGAAAGAGTTTGCCGGAGTGCTCTCCGACGGGCAGGGCGAGATGAAGGGGCAGATCCTACGCATTGCCCACATCGGCTACCTCGATTACCTGGACTGCATTGCCATCATCGCCGGACTGGAGCAGGTACTGTCGCAACTCAAGCCCGAGAGTTTCCAGTTCGGGGATGGGCTTCGTGCAGCCCAGCTTGTGTATGCGGAAGCGCGCCAGAACGGAGAACGGCAGTGAAGATCGTAGTCGCCGAAAAAATCGCACCCGCAGCCATGAAGGTGCTTGAGATGATTCCCAACTGTGCGGTGGTCACGCCGGAACAGTTCGCGGCGGACCCCGTGCTTGCAGTCTCAGACGCCGACGCGTTGATTGTGCGCTCCGCGGTGCAGGCTGACGCCGCCCTCATTGAGGCTGCCAGGAACATTCGCGTCATCGGCCGTGCCGGAGTTGGCGTGGACAACATTGACGTGGAAGTCGCCACCCGCCGGGGCATTGTAGTAATGAACGCGCCCGGGGCCAGCGCCGTCTCCGTGGCGGAACTCACCTTGGGTCTGATGTTGGCGATGGCGCGGCACATTTCGCGCGCCGACCAGGGCACGCGAGCAGGGAAGTGGGACAAGAAGAGCCTGCAAGGGACGGAACTGTCCGGAAAGACAATCGGCATCATCGGTCTGGGCAGAATTGGCACGGAGACCGCGCTGCGCGCGCGGGCGTTTGGCATGAAGCTGGTGGGGAGCGATCCTTACCTGTCGCCGGCCCGGGCCAAGGAACTCGGCATCGAACTGGTTTCCATTGACGCGCTCTACGCCCAAGCCGATTACATTTCGCTGCACCTCGCGCTCACCCACCAGACGGCGGGAATGATCAACGCTGAGGCAATTGCAAAAATGAAGCCCGGTGTGCGGCTGGTGAATTGTGCCCGCGGCGAACTGGTGGACGAAGCAGCTTTGGAAGCGGCGTTGCGGTCGGGGCATATCGCTTCGGCAGCGCTGGACGTTTTCACCGAAGAGCCTACGCAGAATGCCGGCCTTCTCTCGGCCCCCAATCTGCTGGCGACGCCGCATCTGGGAGCCTCCACCAGGGAAGGCCAGGAGGCGGTCGGAATACAGATTGCGAAGCAGGTGCGCGACTACCTGATTCAGGGCATCGCGCAAAACGCCGTCAACCTTCCTTCCCTCTCGGACGTGGAATACAAACAGATCAAGCCGTACATGTCCCTGGCAAGCCGGCTGGGACGCTTTGCGGCGCAGCTGTTCTTCTCCAACCTCTCTGAGATTGACGTGAAGTTTGAGGGCGAGATCGGGCAATGGAAGACGCAGTTGATCCGCAGCGCGGCGGTGGCGGCCATCCTCCGCTCGGATACAAACGAGCCCACCAACATCATCAACGCGCAGGCGGCTGCGGAGGAGCGGGGCGTTGTAGTCCGCGAGACGCGCTCCGAGCCCGATGCCCGCGTCAACCTGATTCACCTCAGGCTGACCGGCCCCACCGGCTCAGTCGAGTGCCGGGGCGCAATTGTGCATGGCTCTTCGCCGCGCCTGATCTATCTCAACGGAATCGATATCGAGTCTCACCTCGAAGGCAACTTCGTCGTCGTCTCCAATCTTGATGCACCCGGTGTGGTCGGGGCGATTGGTTCGTTGCTGGGTAAGCACAACATCAACATCGCGCGTTTTTCACTCGGGCGCGAGGGACGGCAGGCCCTGGCGATTGTGCAGGTGGACGAATGTGTGTCGCCCGAAGTGCTTGCCGAATTGCGCCGGGCTGCTTCCGTGCAGAGCGTGGCAAACGTGAGGGTATAGCGCTTCCGTGGGTTTTGGGCGAGGCCGGGATCGGATGGCTTCGCCCTTTTTTGTGCCCATTTGTCACCCGGACGGGGCAAAGCTGGTCAGCAGGGCAATTCTTCTTTTAGAATGAACTTGGGCGCGCATTCCTTAATGTCATTAGATCAAACACTCTATATCGATTCAGCGCAGAAGTTTGAAGATCTGCTGCGCAGGCTCTCCTCCCAGGCGGTAGTTGGCCTTGATACCGAATTCATCTCGGAAGGCCGTTACGAGCCGGAACTCTGCCTCGTGCAGCTCTCCACCCCGGAAGACATCTTCATCGTCGATCCCATTGTGCTGCCAGACCTGCGGCCCATGTGGAAACTGCTTGCCGCCCCCGGCCGCGAGATTGTCACTGTTGCCGCCCGCCAGGAGATCAAGTTCTGCGCCAAGGGGGCAGAGGCCTCCCCCGCATGTGTCCTCGATCTGCAGGTTGCCGCCGGCTTGCTTGGCTTCGGATATCCGCTCTCGCACACCAACCTTTGCCTGCGAATTGTGAACGCACGCGTAAATGGCGGCGAGACCTTTACGGATTGGCGCAAGCGTCCGCTGCGCCCGGTGCAGCTTGAGTATGCTGCTGACGACGTTCGCTATCTTTTGCCCATGCGCGAGAGGCTGCTGGCGCGGGCCGAAAAGCTGAATCGCACCAACTGGGTTCGCGGAGAGTGCGATCACCTGGTGAGGGCAGTGATGCGCGATGATGAGCGCTGGAGGATTTCCGGAAGCGCACGCCTTAGCCGCCGTCAGCTTGCGGTACTCAGGGAAGTATGGCGCTGGCGTGACCGCCAGGCCCGCGGGCTCAACGTACCAGTCGCCCGGGTGCTCGGCGACAGCATGCTGATTGAAGTGGCTCGCCGTGCGCCAGCCACAGTGGATGATCTGTTTTCGATTCGCGGATTGGATAGCCGTCTGCTGCGCAAAGGGGAACAGGGAGTCATTGACGCGGTGGCAGTAGCTCGCGCGATTCCAGAAGCCGAACTGCCAGGGAATGAACGCCGGGAAGACCCCCCGCAGGTGGCGGTGCTCACCAAGTTGCTCTCCGTGGCCGTCAGCAACCTTGCAGCGGAAACAGATGTGGACACGGCACTGCTCGCAACCACCAGCGATCTGCAGGAGATTGTTCGCTGGTTTCTTGATCCCGACTCCTTGCCCCGTCCGGACGTGATGGAAGGATGGCGCGGAGATATACTTCAGGAATCGCTCATCGGATTCCTTGAGGGCAGGAAGGTTGTTCGGGTTGGAAACGTGCGCCGCCCCAACCCGCTCATCTTCGAGCCCTGTACCAGGGATTAGCGAAGTCAGGCAGCGCTACATCCGGTTCCAACCTCGCCATACCCACAGGCCCGCCATCAGCAGAACCAGCAGCCCGCTGGAAGCGCCCAGTATATTCACGAACGGGCGAACCTGGTTCATGCGCACCATCAGTTGCTTCTGTTCTTTTTCGAGGTGCGATTCAGCGTTGTCCAGGAAAAGTTGATCGTCTTCGTGCATGGAGAGCGCGCTGCGGTAGATCAGCAATACCACGAGCACGGTCGTCAGCACGGCCCAAACCGTCACAAGCACCGACATCGGTTCCATACAAATCTCCTGCGGCGTTCCCATCGCCTGTTCAGAAGTATTCCGGCCACCCAACCCACCGGCAGGACCGGAGAGGGGCATTATAGGCACGGTTTCAGCGGGTGTTTGCTGGTTTATATTTTCGGCTCCGCTGCGGACGCTGCGGCAACCCGGATTCACAGCAGAAGCATCAGCGGTGTTTTTGTAACCTTCGCCGCCGATCGGCATCCAAAGATAGAGCAGAGTTTTACTTTGGCAGTGTGTCACACAGGCATGTGACGTCACGGGCTGGGGTTTTGCTATAATGAGTTTTTATCCGAGGAGAGAAACCGCCATGTCCACGACCACCACAACTCCTGAAGTTAAGAATGCTCCTCTGACCCTCACTGCGGCCGCGATCACCAAGGTGAAAGAGATCATGGCCCAGCAGAGCCCCGTGCCAACCGGTCTGCGTGTGGGCGTAGTCGGCGGCGGATGCTCTGGATTTTCCTACAGCATGCAGTTTGAGAATGGCGCGGGCGCCATGGATAAGACCTTCGAGTTCGACGGTCTGAAAGTTTTTATCGACGCTACTTCGCTGATGTATCTGCAGGGCGCAAGCGTCGATTACATTGAGACCCTGGAAGGCGCGGGTTTCAAGTTTGAGAACCCGAACGTCAAGAGCACCTGCGGCTGCGGATCTTCCTTCAACGTTTAAGGCCTCCGTTCCGGAAATTGAAAAACCCTGTCCTTTGAGGCAGGGTTTTTTGCGCTCTGAAATCCGTTTGCCTCGATTATTGGGTCGGAGTGCTTGGGACCGTTGGCGAGTTGGAGGTCGGACCCTGCGTTGTTGAACCGAATCCACCCGGCGAATTATTGCTCCCGCTCTTAGTCGGATTGCCCAGTCCTGAATTCGCCGAGCCAACAAACATATTCGGATTGTAGGGTCCCACAATCAGAGAGCCGTTGTTTCTGTCCTGGGCTGCAACGTAGATGAAGAACCACTCGTTGTATTTTGATTTGCCGCCGAACAGGTGAACGCCCTCGGTCTTCTGCTTACTGACCACGCCCATCAGATCCCCGCCGCCCAGCACCTGCCCTGAGGCCAGATTCAGGCCGTTGAGGACAGCTCCCGGCGTGGTTGCTCCCGTGTTTGTTCCCGCCGCGTTTGTGCCTGTGGTGGTGGTGCCGGTGATTGTACTGTCGGCTGCCTGGTTCGTTCCACTTCCAGCAGTGCTGCTCCCCGTGCTTCCAGAGCTGGACTGCAATCCTGTTGCGGATGGATCGTTGTCGAGGCCGCCGGGGCCGCTTCCGCTTGGCGTCAGCCCGTTGTTCGGAGTCTTCAACTTCACATCCGTCGGGTGGGCGAGCTTCCAGCTTCCGTCCGGAGACATCGGGTCCTTGTATTTCTTGCGCAGGAAGCGGATCTTGTTCGTGTTTTCCAACTGTTCAATCGAGATCGGATATCTGCCGAACTTGTGGTAGTACCGCTGCACCGCCCGCGCATACTGTTCGCCGCGGTGCATCATCTCAACTTCTTTGTCGCGCTGGATACCGCGCCGGTAGTTCTGGGCCACTCCCAGCATGGTGATCGTCAGCACTGCAACGGCCATCATCAGGAACAGCAGCATGTAGCCGGATTCCTTGCTGTCGTTCCGCCGTGCTCGGATCCTTAGCATCCACCTACCCCTGCGTCAGTTGAATCGTCTGCCGGTTGTTGTTCAGGAGGTCTTCCACTTCGATCGCGTTCGGCGAAATCCGAACGATCTTGTAGTGCCGGTTCACCACGTCTCCCTCGCGCGCGATCCAGACGTCTCCGTCCTGCGAGAGAAACGCCTTCGGTTTTTCTCCCTTGATGTTGGTGATTCCGAAATATTTCAACGTGATGGGCGGAGGCGGCGGAGGCGTATAGACAGCCACTTGCTTTGCCGCTTCCTCTTGTTGCTTACGCAGCAACGGAGACATCACCGGCGGCGGAACGATGACTGGCTCCGTTGTAACCCGGAAAATGTTCTTCCCCTTGCCCTCGTACTTCACGTTCTCCGCATTGGCCAGCAGGTCGAGGTGCAGGCGCGGGTCCAGCGATTCCGCCATCTCCGATGTCTTGCCTTTTACGATCAGCGTTGCGGCGGGGCCAGCCGTAGCAGACGGGGCGCTGCCCTTGATCGCCGGGACCAGTTGCCACACCACGAAGATGACCGCTACAACCACGAGCACAACCGCAATGCGGGCTTTGGTCTTGCTCTCTCCTGTCTGCTTCATACGGCGCTCCTCAGGAAAGTGGACAGGTGGACAGAGACCGTCAACTGGTTCTCCTTCATGCCTTCAAAGCTGACGGCGTCAATCAGCAGCATCAACTTCTGCCGCTCCACCGCGTTGATGAAACGCATGTCCTCTTCGTAGCTGCCATGGATCTGAATCGTGATGCCGATACTGTCGTATCCCGGCGGGATCGTCTCTTTCCCTGTCCGCTCGCCGCCGGATTCATCGCGGGAATCATACTTGACGTTACTGACGCCCACTCCGGCTTCCTTTGCAATGGCCGCCAACTGCTCAGACATTGTTGAGTACCGCTGGGCCAGCCGTTCGCTGTTGAACTTCGCCTCTTCCTCGCGGGCTGCCGTGATTTTCTGGTCCATGCCCTGGGCTGGAATGGTGGCTTCGGCGCGCGTGTGTTTCTCCACCCGCAGGCGTTCATATTCCTGCATGCGTGCCGTGCGTGAGCGCCCTGCTGGCGACAGCAGCAGCACTCCGGCTCCCGCATCCAGCAGCAGGAGCACTCCAACCGCGAGAATAAGCTGCGTTCGTACGTCCCGGAGATCGCCGATCATCGGGTACCTCCCTTTGTTTCCGCTTTGACCGTCTTGGTCTCAGCGATGGCAGCCGGAGGAATCCGCGGTACGTAGATTGCGGTTAGCTGGAAGCGTATCGTGTCCGTGCTCTCTTTCTCGTGCGCCTCAATCTCCTCGGCAATTTTCGCGTCGCGGAAGGAGGGCGACTGCTCCAGGCGTTTCACCAGTTCCAGCGCAGATTCCCGCGAAGTCCCAGCGACCGTAAGGTGCACTTCCACCGTATTCGTCTTCGGCTGCAGCACCGGAGCGATGGAGAGAACGTGCAGCCTGGGCGGCATGATCTCTTCCAGTTGCATGAAGACGCGGGTCCATGAGAACGACTTCCGCGCAATCAGGCCATTCAGAAATTTCGAGGTTTCCACCACCGAGACGTTCCGCGGACTTCTCAACACCGCGAGCGCTTCTGCCTGCTGCCGGTTCAGCCCGGCAATTTCAGATTCCAGCGCCTCGATTTTGGAATTCACGTCGCGCGATTCCCTCCACGTGGAGATCGCAAACCACACCAGCCCTAGCGTGCAAACCGCAAGCAGCAGCACCAGGCCGCCCCATTGCAGCAGGACGCGGCGGACATCCTGGTACGGCTTCGTTGCCAGATTGATGTTCAGTCGCACGGTCACGTCCTCTTTCTAGAGCAGCGCTCCAATTGCTCCCGCGAAATCGTTGCGCAGGTTTCCCGGTACCACGCTTGAAGCGATCAGCTCTCCCACCCGCACGCCGGTTTGTGTGCTCAGCACGGATGTGAACTCATCAAGCTCATGCACGCCGCTCACCAGGAGCAACTCCACTCCCGCGCCATAATTGTCCTGGAAATATACCAGCGAGGGATAGATGTCGTCGGCCATGCGCTCGGCCGTCGGTTCGCCTGCTCCCGTCCCTTCCAGAATCCGAAACAGCAGCAGTTGGCCGTCCTTTACCACCGCCACTGAGGTCGCATCCGGAGACACTTTCAGCAGCATCGTCGGGCGTTCCGCATCCACCGCCCCCAGGGCTCCCAGGCTCGATGGCAGCACCACTCCCGGCGAACATCCGGCCGCGCGGAATGCAGACTCATACTCTTCCAGCACGCTGTGCAGCACAATCGACGCCGCCACGTGCAGCCCCTGCGGAGTCTTTTGCGCGTCAAAGCTCACTGCGGCTTTCTCGATATCAAAAGGCAGCGACTTGCGCAGGCGGAATCGCACTGCCGCCTCTGCCTCCTGCCTCCGCTCGGGAAGCGAATCAAAGTCAAGGATGGTCACCCGTACCGCCGAATCCGGCAGCACCGCAATCACGTCCTGGCCACGTCCTCCCACAGCCGACAGCGCCTGTTCGATTGCATCGCGCAGCGCTTCTGGTTCCTGCACGTTCTGGGTGGTCAGCGCAGGTGTAACGACCCCAGCCGCGAGTGCGCGAGAGTGCGTCGCCCCAATCGCAGACGGGGTGCCCTCCGAGCGTACCGCGGCCACGCCCTGCGCTGTAACTTCGCAGGCGACATGAGGCAGGCGGATTGCGATCTTTCTTTCAGCCATTAGCGGGTTGACTCAATGAACGTGACTTTGTTGATCTCTTTCAATGTCGTGTTGCCGGCTCGCACTTTATCCAGCGCCGCCTCGCGAAGGAAGTGCATGCCTTCCTCCCGGGCTGCGCGCCGAATCTCCGAACTCGGCCGTCTTTCCAGAATCAGTTCGCGGATGTGGTCGGTCAAATCCAGCAGCTCGTGGATCGCCGTGCGTCCGTGGAATCCGGTGCCGCCGCACTCCATGCAGCCCGGCCCTTCGAAAAACGGCGTGTTGCGCCACTCTTCCGGCTTCAGTCCCGCAATTTCCAGTTGCTCGTCGCTGTAATGGACTTCCTGCTTGCAGTGTTCGCAGATGAGGCGCACCAGCCGCTGGGCCAGGATGCAGTTCAGCGAAGAAACAAAGTTGTAGGGTTCCACGCCCATGTTCAGGAAGCGTCCGATCACGTCCACCACGTTGTTGGCGTGTACGGTGGTGAACACCAGGTGTCCGGTCAATGCCGAGTTGATGGCAATCTGCGCCGTCTCCTGGTCGCGGATTTCGCCCACCATGATCTTGTCCGGGTCGTGTCGCAGAATGGAGCGCAGTCCGCGTGCAAACGTCAGCCCCTTCTTCTCGTTCACCGGAATCTGCGTGATGCCCCGCAACTGGTACTCCACCGGGTCTTCGATGGTGATGATCTTGTCTTCGTCCGACTTGATCTCATTCAGCGCCGCATACAGCGTTGTGGTCTTTCCTGAACCGGTTGGCCCCGTTACCAGCACCATCCCGTAGGGCTCGGCAATGTACTGCCGGAACTTCCGGATGTCGTAGTCGCTGAACCCCACCACGTCGAGTGTCAGCTTCTGGAACTTCTCGCTCATCGACTCTTTGTCCAGCACGCGCAGCACGGCGTCTTCGCCGTGGATGCTGGGCATGATCGAGACGCGGAAATCGATGAAGCGTCCGTTGTAGCGCACCCGGAAACGTCCGTCCTGCGGCACGCGGCGCTCGGCGATATCCAGTTCGCTCATCACCTTGATGCGCGAGATGATCGTGGAGTGATGTTCCTTGGCGATCGGCTTCATCGCCTCCTGCAGCACGCCGTCAATGCGGTACTTGATCACCACGCTGTCGTCGCGCGTCTCCATGTGGATATCGCTGGCGCGCCTCTGCAACGCCGTGAAAATCGTCGTATCCACCAGGCGGATGATCGGGCTGATGTCGTTTTCCTGCGTCAGCTTCTCGATCGAGATATTCTCGTCGCCGGTTCCCTCGTCATCGTGGATGACGTCGAGCGTGAACGTCTCGCCCGCTTCGTCAAGCACGCGCTGCGACTGTTCGGTCTTCTTCAGAATGTCCGTGATTTCTGTCAGCGTTGCGACCCGCGGAACCACTCTGCGGCTCAGCAGCAGGCTGATCTCGTCAATCACCATCAACTGGCTCGGGTCGGCTAGCGCGATCGCCAGCCTGCCGTCTTCCAGTTCCTGCAGCGGAATGAAGTTGAAGCGGAACATCAACTCCACCGGAACCTTGCGGAAGAGTTCGTGCTGAATCTTGAAGCCCTTCAGCTCTACGTACTCGCAGCGGTACCGGCGGGCAAGTTCCTGCGCCCGCTGTTGCTCTTCATTCGCGTTGGGAATCGGTTCTACAAAAAGCTGTTGTGGCATAACCCTCGTTGCTCTGCTCTGCGTTGAACGCGCATCGCGCGTGAATCCGCTTGTGCCTCGCCTTCCATCAGCCCGCCGTAAAGCTGAAGATCGGCAGGTACAGCGAGATCAGAATGAAACCCACTACAAGACCCATCACGACCAGGATCGCCGGCTCAATCAGCGACATGGCCGCCGACAGCGCAGACTGAACATCCTCTTCATAAAACTCCGCAACCGAGCTCAACATGGTCGGCAATGCGCCCGTTGCTTCTCCCACTTCCACCATTTCCACCGCAAGGTCCGGGAACACTCCCGTCTGCTCCAGGCTCTGTGCCAGCGCCTGTCCCTCGCGCACGCTTTTGGAAGCTTCGCTGATGCCGCGCACAATCAGGCGGCTCGACATCGATTGGCCGGCGGTTTCCAGCGCAGTCACCAGCGGCAGGCCGCCCGAGAGCAGCGTTGACATCATGCGCGAAAACACCGCGATCTGGTATCTCTGCCAGATGCTGCCAACCACTGGAAGATTCAGCTTGAATTTGTCCAGCAGCTCCGCGCCCTGTTGCGTCTTCGCCCAGCGCCTCGCCAGGAAGTAAAGCGCCACAATCGTAAGCACGATCCATGGCAGGAAGCGTTTGGCTGTCATCGCCGTGTTGATCGTGAACTCCGTCATCGGCGGAAGTTTCTGCCCCAGGTCGTTGAACAGCTCGGCAAACTTCGGAATCACGAACGTCACCAGCATGGTCACCAGTGCGATCACGCCCAGCACCAGGATCACCGGATACACCAGCGACGACACCAGCTTCTTGCGGAAGCTCAGCGCCAGCCTCTGGAACGACACGTAGCGGGAGAGCACCTCATCCAGGTTGCCGCTCTTTTCGCCCGCCATCAGGGTCGTCGAGTAGATCTTTGGAAACGCGCCCTGCTTCTCAAAGGCATCCGAGATCAGCTCTCCGCCCTTGGTCCGGTCGCGAACATCATCCAGCAGCATGCGGAAGTACTGGTTGCGCTGTCTCTTTGCCAGCAGCTCCAAAGCCTGCACAATCGGAAGTCCCGCGCGGATCAGTGTCAGGAACTGCTGGTTGAAAATGACAAACTGTTCCAGTGTCACCTTCCGTCGCTGCGGCAGCCGAATTTCGCCTCCGGAGATGATGCCCCGTGGCTTCACCCAATAGACCAGGTATCCCGATTGCTGGTACCGGTCGCGGATTTCCGCGGCAGAGAACCCGGCCTCGGCCTTTTCCAGCACCTTGCCGCGTTCATCGGCTACGCGAATTACGAATTCGGCCATACTTTTCCACCCACGGCAGGAGAGCGCGTCACGCGTCCGGCCCTCAGTGTAACATTATGAAACCTTAGGGATTGTTGCCCGGAGACTTAGCTTTTTATCTCAGTCTCCCAAGTTCCGCGACCACCAGTACCAGAGCTGAATCTTACACTAGTTTCTCAGGGCTCCAGCTGATTGCTTTGCAGCACTTCCACCCCATCCGGCGGATGAAAGCTGAACTCTGAGTCGCTCACCGCGACGTTCTCGCGCTGATTGTCCAGCCGGAACTCGGTCCTGCTGCCATCGAGTTCGTCCATCACAATCCTCCGCAGAAATCCTTGCCCGTCGCACTCCAGCAACACCTGTGAAATGCGGTCTTCCATGCCCACGGGAACCCCTCGCAGCACGATCCCGCCCGGCGTCTCCACTCGCACGTCCGCGGCCAGCGACAAGCCGCGTAACTCCTTTTCCAGCTTCGTGCGTCCCAGCAGGTAGCGCAGCGGGGAACGAAGGTCGTCCAGTTTCTTCAGCGGAGTCCGCCGCGCCTGCCGTTCGCCTGGAACGTAAAACCACGCCGTCGCGCCGTCGGTGACAAACATCTTCTTTCTCGGGGCAGAGTAGTCCCAGCGCATCTTTCCCGGCTTCTTGATCCAAAGCGTTCCGCTCTCGCTGCGCCGAAGGCCGCCTCCCGTATAGACCTCCGTGAATTCTGCCCGCAGCGTCCGCATTCCGTTGTAGCGCACGTCGATGGCCGCTGCGGCCTGCCGCGCATCCGGCCCGTGATCTTGCGCTGCCAGCGCCGCGCCTGCCAACACAATGGCCGCCAGAACGTACCTGCTCAGTCTCGTCATTCGGCCTTCGTCTGCGCGTATCCGCCTGCGCCAGGAAGGTCCGTAGCTGCCCGATCCGCCGGCAATCCGCGGGTGATAAACGGAAACAGCTCGGGCCGCGAAACCTGCACCCGTCCATTCACCAGCAGGTAGGGATTGTTCTTCGGGTCGGTGGGCGTCCGGCGCAGCCATCCCGAGGAAATCATCTCCGCCCAGTTCGCCGGCGGGCGTCCGGCCTCCTTCGCGTAGCGCTCCGTTCTCTCCTGCAGAATCTTTACCTCGCTGTCCACGCGCAGGCATCGCAACCGGTTTACCGCGTTGGTCCTCAGATTCGCATCTTCCGTGCTATTCAGGATGTTGGTCCACATATACGTCGCGGTTTCCGTTTCTCCCGCGTGTGCCGTCAGGGCTGCCGCCATCACCCGCATCCACGGATGCGCGCCCGCAACATGCGAGCCGCGTTCAAACGCGTCTGCCGCTTTCGCCGGATCCTTCAACTCCAGCCAGTAGATGTAGCCAAGGTCGTAATAAAGCCTCCATGACGCAGGATTCTCCCGAATCCCCTTCTCTACCAGCCGCGCCGCACCCTGTGGACTCCCCGCTCCTTCCGGCGGTTTCTGCGCCAGGAAGACCGAACCGAATTCGTACGCCGGAAGCAGCTGCGGATCGAGCGTCGTTGTCATCTCCAGCAGCGGCTCCAGCAGCAGGTATTGTTTTGCTTGTGCCTTGTGCTTCGTTCCGAAATATTGAACTACTCTCGTCCAATAGATGTCAGCAATCAGTCCAGAGTAGCCTAGGCTCATGCGCTGCACCACTTTTGGGGAGGGTATGTACAGCACTTCCTGCAACGGTTCATCGGCCCGCGCCCGGTCAATCTGCCGGACCAGCACCGTGCTGGCGGCCAGCAAAGCCGTAAGCAGCAGCGCGTAACAGCTTTGGATTCGTAGGTCCCGGCTCATTTCAGGTTGCGCCGCTCAAAAATCCACACCGAGGCCGTCAGCACCGCCCCCGTGTACACCACCACGTAGAGCGTGTTCAGCAGAATCAGCCTCGGTTCCACCGGGGCGTCGTGCGCAACCCGGCTGATCACGTTCAGCGCCGCAAAGTTCGGCACCAGGTATGCTGCGCCGCTCATTACCCAGCGCGTCATGCCCGTCGCCATCTGGGCAAAGCCGCGCAGATCTTCTGAGAAGGTCCCCACCGCAAAAATAGCGAACGCAAAAATAGAAGAAAAGATCGGAGTTGAAAACGTGGAGAACAGCAGCGCCAGCGCCGTAATCAGCACAAATTCCAGCAAAATAAAGTAGATGGCCGTCAGCAGCGGCAAGTCCACCCGCCCCAGCCCGTGTGACACATACAGCACTGCGGCGAAGAACCCCACGCTCATCAGCAGCGCATTCACCGTCAGCGTCATCACCAGCCCGGCAAACTTCCCGGCGATAAACTCCCATCGCCGCACCGGACGCGCCGCCAGCACTGTGTATAGCGTCTTCTTCTCGATCTCCTTGGAAACCAGCCCGATCCCGATGAGGATCGCAATCACGATCCCGAACAGCGAAATCGCCGTCAGCCCCAGGTTGATCAGCACAATCCGGTTGATCTCCAGCGAAATCTGCCCCACCAGCAGCGAGGCTCCCACCATCAGCATGGCGAACAGAATCAGGTTGTAGAGAACCCGGTCGCGAACCGCTTCCCGGAACGTGTTGTAGGCGATCGCCAGCAGCCGTCCGGTCATGCGTTCACCACCTTGGGATTCTCATCGCCAATCCGCGCCAGGAAATAATCCTCAAGCGTCGCCCTCACTGGAGTCACGCTGGTCAGCCGGCCCTGGTTTCTCCGCAGGGCATCCACCGCAGTGTCCAGCAGCCGCTCCGGCAGCACTGCGCGCACCACGTCTCCCGTGGCATGGCATCGCGCACCCAGCGCCGAGAGCACCGGAATTGCCTGTGCTCCGCTCCACACCACTTCCACGTCGCCGCTCACCTCCCGCAGAAGATCGGCCACCACTCCCACGCCTTTCAGTTCGCCCTTGTTCAGCACGGCCACCCGGTCGCACAGGGTCTCGGCGTCACTCAGAATGTGGGTAGAGAAAAAGATCGTCTTGCCTTCCTCGTTCAGCTCCTGCACCAGGTCGCGAACCTCGCGCCGTCCCACCGGGTCCAGTCCGCTCATCGGTTCATCAAGCAAAACCAGCTTCGGGTCGTGGACAATCGCCTGCGCAATTCCAACCCGTTGCAGCATGCCCTTGGAGAACTTCCGCAGCTGTGTCTTCCCGGAATCAGTGAGCCCCACCCGGCTCAGTGATTTCTCAATCTGGCGCTTCCGGTCGCGTGGTTCCACCCCGCTCAGGCGGGCGTAGTAGTCCAGCAGCTCCAGCGGGGTAAGGTGGTCGTAAAAGTAAGGTTGTTCCGGCAGGAATCCGATCTGGCGCTTCACGTCTATGTCGCCAAGGTCGCGTCCCAGAATCTTTGCGCTGCCGCCGCTTGGGAAAACCAGCCCCAGCAACAGCTTCAGGGTCGTGGTTTTACCTGCCCCGTTGGGGCCAAGATAGCCGAAGACTTCGCCCTCTGTCACGGTGAGTGTCAGCGGCTTCAGCCCTTGCTTCAGCTTGTTCCTGAAGAATCCGGTTTTGTAGGACTTTTCCAGTCCTTGAATCTCGATCGCAATCATCAGGTTGTCAGAATTATAGACGATGGCTTAAGCCAGCCGTACGTGCATCCTCTTCACAAAACAAACGGAAAGGGGGAGCGCTGGGCTCCCCCTCTCTTGTACGTCTCTGCCAGGTGCTTACTGCAGGGCGCTGTCGGTGGCCGAAGCCGTGCCAGTCGCGTTGAAGCGGATCACGCCGGATGCGTCGCTGTAGAAGTAGCGCTTGCCGGTCTGGTCAGCAGTAATCGGGGCTGCCGCGGACGAGTACGTGCTCGCCGGGGGATTCGTCGAATTCGTGACCGTCACCGAGAAGTTGTAGCCGCTCTTCGGGCAGTTCGCGCCGGTCGTGCCGCCTGAGCAACCCAGAACGCTGTCCAGAAGGCCAGGAGCGGCTGCTGTCGTCGGCGAAGCGGTGGCGCCCAGTGTAGCCAGATCGGTGAAGCCATGATCCGGATAGGTCGAGGCGTAGGTCACTTCAGCAGTGTTGATCGTGCGCAGCGAGCCCACGGCCGAAGCTTCGTTCGCGGCGATGCGCGAGCGCAGCAGGTTCGGGATGGCGATGGC